>CAZEPS010000005.1:22369-47839 GCA_964514165.1 uncultured Leptospirales bacterium | reverse complement strand
AAGTATAAACCGGGCAGCACCATTTTTTATAAAAAATGGTGCTGCCCGGTTTATAGATGTACCCTCTAGTCAATACCGTTCAATTTAAAAAATTCGTAATTCTACTGTGTCGCGGATGAATACGATTCGATAAGTGACATAATTCTGTCAACAGCGGTTTTGGTGTCCAGGTTTTCGATTTCTCCGATATATGACATTTTTTCAATTGAATACTCGTACAGGGGATCATAGTATTTCTCCAGGAGAAGCTGTATGAATCCCCGGATATCATCATTTTCCAGGAGTTCAATGAGCCTGTCGGTGTTTTTTTTTCCGATCTTCCCGGAGATGCTCCTGGTTATACGTATTATCTGGTTTTTGTCATAGTCAGGGGTATATTCCCTGAATAAAATGTCAACGCGCCGTTTCATCGGTGCCACTATCCGTATGGCCTTCCCCTTCCTCATCTGGGGAAATATTTCTGCCGGGATATGGGTATTTCCGATTTTTCTTGATTCCGCCTCAAACATCATGTAGTCTTCATTCTGCAGTTCATGGAGCTTTTTTAAAAGCAGGCTCTCGAACCGTTTTTGAGAGTTCTGGCTGAGCCCTATGCCTCCGTACACCGAACTCCGGTGGCCGGCCATCCCCTCGAGGTCAACGGAGTTTGTAATCGATTTCAAGATCTCTGTTTTCCCCGTACCGGTGAGACCCTGGAGGAGGAAAACCCGGGGTTTGATAACGAAACTGTCCAGCTCCTCGATGACATACCGCCGGTATCCCTTGTAACCCCCGGCAAGTTTTTTTACCGGGTACCCGAGGGAATTGAGGAGGGCCGCCAGGGAACCGGAACGCATGCCCCCCCTGGCGCAGGAGATGATAACGTCGCACGTCCGGTTTTTTTGAACGAACGATACGAACTCGCCTACCCTGGGGCTGACAATTTCCGTACCGCGGATTATGGCCTCGGACTGGCCGGCGTGACGGTAAATTGTTCCGATTTCAGCCCGTTCACTGTCGGAGAAAAGGGGTATGTTAACGGAACCGGGAATGTGGTCATGGGAGTACTCGCCGGGAGACCGGACGTCCACGTAAACCGGTTTTTTCAACAGAAGCGAATCTCTATAGGTTATCTCTTCCGGTGTCATATGATTTCAGACAGTCAGATTACGGGCATTCTGGTCGTGACACTCCCGGTTTCCGCGATTTCCCGCGAGGCATTGAGAACGATTTCTACATACAGCTCCATCGATACGTCAAAGAGTGAGGGATGGAAGTCCCTTCTTGAAACCTGCTTTATTGACACGGCCTTTCCGTTATACGCTTCGGCGTGGAATGTTATTTCGGCCCGGAGAAGATTTTCAAGATCATGTATCGGCACGGCGTAAATGCCGTCAACCTCACCGTCCGTGAACCGGTACCGGTCAAGGGGCCGGTTGTCGAGGGTGATGTACACCCTCTGGAATTCGCGGTGAAAGTAATCCCCCGCACGTTCTTCATAGCGGTAGATGCCGAGATCTATGAGTTTGTCCTCGTTTACGGTGATGCCGATCTCCTCCCGGACTTCCTTCTCTATCTTGTTCTCGCTCAGGCCGAAGGGAACATGGCCCCCCACGGTTATGTCGAGGCAGTCGGGGAAGAGCTCTTTGTGCGGCGCCCGGTGCTGAAAGAGCACGGCCGGGATGCCGTTCCTGGTGGTGACGATCCAGAGATGGACCCCCTCGTGGGGAATGCCTTCACGGTGCGCCAGGTTTCGGGACACCGCCATCCCGGTCGGCTGTGCCCTTTCCCAGTCCCAGATCTCAAGCAGTTCTTCTTTAATAATATCTGATCCCATCTAGCTTGCCATACTGGTGAAACAGTGATATAACTATCAATATATTGACAAGTTTTTTATTGAAAATATGTTTTGATATTTCCGATAGGTGTAAAGAGATCCATGAATTGCCGAAGCTCTGGTTTTCCTCTGTGGGTATTGCCAGTATCAGGTTTTGTATGATTGCCGGGGGCGGATTCGCCTTGTATTAATTTGAGAGAACGCTTGGAATGAAAAGGAAAAATAAAATCTTCCCTGTCGGGATTTTCCTCCTTATTTTCGTAATTGGACTGGTAATTTCGATTACCGCCCCCATGGCATATCTGGTTTACGCGGGAAAGAGCGGGGCCGGCGAAATCGAGAAATACACGAGGGACTATTCCATTACCCTGGCGGAAGCCTTTGCCCAGGTCGCGGAACTGAGCTATCACAAGAAAAAATACCCTGAGCTCAAATCCCTCTTCAGGGAAAAAGCCCGGGACAATACCATCGACGAGGCCTTTTTCGTGCTGAACAGCGGCCGCATCGTCATTCATTCCAGGCCGGAGGTGCAGAAGCGTCTGAATAACAATATTTTCGCAGACGAGATGACCTATAACAGTGATATGATTCTCAAGCAGGCGAGGATTAAGAGCAGGTCGATCCTTTTTACTAATTATAATATCATCGGTGAAGAGATACCCGGCTTTCCCTTCCCGTTAGGGACACCCCGGGGGCACAGGAACTTCATCAAGAACCATATTTATAAAGACGTCAATACCGTGGGCTGGCTCGTGAGCCGGGCGGTGTTCATCAAGAAGAAGCCGGTCGGGACCGTCAATTTCATCATCAGCAAGAAGAGAATTTACTCATTCCTGATTGAACAGATTAATACGAGCATGTACCTGGTTTTTCTTTCGGTGACCGGTTCATTTTTTCTTTCATTTTTCATTTCCCTTGTTATATTTATACGGTACAGACGGATCCAGAAATATGCCGCTGACACTGTCCTGGAGAACGGGGTCCGCAGCGTTGATCCGACCAGTATCAGGGAGGTGTATGATACAGTGGACGAATCGGAAGTTGAAGCCATGACGGTCGAGGTAATTGACGAGATAGGGGAAGAGGAAGAAAACGTTATTAAGACCCCAGAAATCCGAGAAGAGACGTCGGGTGCCCAGCCGGTAACGGTTGAAGAGCAGCCAAGGGTAAAACGGATCGACACATCGAGGACCATCAGGGACGCCATACCGGTAAGGAAGAAAGGGTAGGTAATTGATTTCTGTAAGCCATTCCGACATAGACGAGAATACAACCCGTATCGAAATCGACGGCCCGGTGAACAGCGTAACCGGCTCCGAAATAGATGAGTATGTTACAGGGCTTGTCGATGACGGAAGAAAATATTTGCTGGTAGACGCCTCGGGAATCGAGTTCCTGAGCTCGGAAGGTATCGGGCTCTTTTTGATGCTCAATGACCGGCTCAAAAAAGTGAACGGAGCCGTTGTCTTTTACAACATGATTCCCGAAGTCTATTCACTCTTCAACGCCCTTGGGTTTGATTCTGTCCTGCCCATGGCGGATAACAGGAGCGGTGCCGAAGAACTGCTGACGAAGATAAAACGGGGAGATTACGTTCAGAGGGAGAGGTTTGAACCGGATGCCCCGCCCCAGCCTGAAGTCGACGTCACCATGGTAAAAACCCGGGATGAAATGCCCGATGGGAAAACGGCTGATAAATATATTGTAGAATGCCCACAGTGCGGGTCCCTCATGAGAATTGAGGGAGGGGGGGAGTATATCTGCCCCGAGTGCAGCGTAGAAATAAGGGTGAGCGATAACCTGGAAATAGAGAAAATGGATAAGACGGTACAGCCGGGGAAAAATCCTGTCATCGCGGAATGCCCCGGCTGCAACACTCTCATTCGCATAACCGGCCCCGGAGACTATCTCTGCCCTGGATGCACCAGAAAATTCCAGGTCCTCGATGATTACAGCATAAAGTTCTGATGAGCCTGCCCGGCAGTTCCCCGGTTTTTAATGCTTGACACTCCCGGTGAACCCCTTTACACATATTGAAAATCAATATTGAAAGAGCAGAAGTATGCCGGTACCTGAAGGAAAAACCTTTGACTTCAGCAGCGATAAGAATATACGAACAGATTTCCTGGAATCCATAGTGTACGAGGGGAACCCCCAGGAGATTCATTATGAGACCAGCGAGTTCAGTGCCGTGTGCCCATTTTCCGGGCTCCCGGATATCGCGACGGTTGAAGTGACCTATATCCCGGAAGGGAAAATCGTTGAGCTGAAGTCCCTCAAATACTATTTCACCTCGTACCGGAACGTCGGCATTTACCAGGAGGCGGCCACGGACAGGATATACCGGGACCTGTCAGCCCTTCTCGAACCCCGCTACCTGAGGGTCAAGACCGTCTACAATATCAGGGGGGGCATACTCGCCACCTGTGTCATGGATTCTGATATCGTGAACGGCGGGAAAGGTTAATTGCGTTATGGGTAACAGGATGTGCCGTTATTTCGCAGGGCTGATTTTTCTTTTACTGCTGGCAGGATGCGCAGGGACAACGGGGAAAAAGGCCATCAAACCCGGGTTTGAACATTTCCAGGTTTCAACCGAGCAGGACGGTATTATAAAAAGTATCGGAAACAGTGAGATTACCTTAAAGAAAAAACCATTCTCAATTATTGTCTCTTTCCTCGAAATCAGGAGGATATTCGTCAACGCCTCCTTTACCGATGAATCGTGCACCCCGGCGAAGGAGGGGGCGCCCCTGGGGGGAATTTCCCGGATTCGAAGGAACCGGCATAGCCGAGGAACATGACCGAGAACACACTGATCCCCTATGATCGAATGAAAGACCAGGTGGAGAAAGAGGTCTTTTCATTCATGGAAAAGCGCGCGTCCCTGGAGGATATCATTCCCCCGGTATTCGCCTTTGAAAAGGGCACCACCAGAATTTCATTTTCCCTCCCCCCCCTGTCCGGGAAACTGCTCTCGGACTGCGTCCAGTCCATGAAGAAGCATATTGACAACATACGGATACACGCCTTCGAGGAGGGATACTTCGCCTTCCAGGCCCTCAACAAGAACCTCTTCAAAACTGAAAACATCCTCGAGAACATAAAGGTTGAAATCTTTTCCCTGTCCGCGTCTTCCCGCATCGAGGTGACCAAAAAGGGCAATTTTTCCCAGGAGGAGGTGAATCTCGTCATTGATCTATTCACGCTCGCCTACTCGAGCATACAGGAGGACCCGGTTGTGCGCCTTCGCCGCCTCGGGGCCTCGGTGATAACCAGGGACAGGAGCCTGGACTGGGACTACATCGCCGGGTACGAAGACGTGAAAAGACAGATAAAGGAATCGATTATTCTTCCCCTGAAAAATTCCGAAACCTACGACTCCATCGCGAAAATGACCAGGCGGGTGTTTGAATCAAACCGGCCCCGTGCGATACTGTTCGACGGGGCCCCGGGGGTGGGAAAAACCACTGCCGCAAAGATTATCTCCGGCGAGGTGAACATTCCCCTGGTATACGTGCCGATTGAATCTATCATGTCCAAGTGGTACGGCCAGTCATCCCAGAACCTGTCGAAGATATTCGACGCCAGCGAGGACATGGGCGGATCCATCCTCTTTCTTGACGAGATTGATTCCCTCGGCGGCAACCGCGACCAGAACATGTTCGAGGCCACCAGGAGGGTGCTCTCCGTGCTGCTGCGAAGGCTTGACGGCATAGACGTTGCCTCGAGCACCCTTACCATCGGTGCGACGAACCGGAAACAGGACCTGGACAACGCCCTTATCAGCAGGTTTGACCAGATAATTACCTTTCCCCTGCCGGACAGCGCGGAGAGGGCGTCTATCTTCTCGAACTACGCCTGCCATCTATCTGAAGGGGAACTGCAGGCGCTGGGTGAAAAAAGCGATGAACTCTCCGGAAGGAACATTAAAGACATATGCGAACTGACGGAGCGGCGATGGGCGCGGAAAATCATCATAAAAAAACTCAAGCCATCAGCTCCACCGGTCGATTACTACAGGCAGACCCTCCGGCTGTGGAAAAATAGTGAGTAATCTATAGTTCAATAAATCAAGGGGACTTCTAAAAACTATGTTTTTGAAGTCCCCTTGTGTGCATCCCGAACCCATATACTATATAATGGAATCGGGAATAAAACCAGCATTTACAATTCTAAGCATCATTGTAAATGCTGGCTTTTAGATGTTCCCTTATTCCGGTTTACACCGGAAAACGTAAAAGCATGGTTACCTCTATACTTATGGTGACCTGAAAAAAGCGGGAAGTACTTCCCGCTTTTTTCGATGCATTGAATCGCGAATGCCTCAGGTCTGATATTTGAATGATACCCGCATTTTTGTCCTGAAGTGCAGCTTCCCATCCTCGATACTGATGTCAAGCTCCTTGACTTCACCGACCCTCATGTCCTTTAGTGAGGCCTGTGCCGTATCAATGGCATTCTTGGCCGCTTCTTCCCAGCCTTTTTCGCTGGTTCCGATTATTTCGATAACCTTGTAAACGCTCATATGCTCCTCCCAGTGTGTTTTTTTGTGGCGTCCCGGCCATGGTCAGGGCTCGTATTGGGGATGCGGTATATATGTGATGTTTCTGGCGAAGGACACTCACATGTTTACGGGTACATCTATATATCGGTTTTATTCATAAATTAAAAGGGATAAAACCGATTTAAACCAAAATACGTACCCAAAAGGGAACCTCTTGTTTGATTAATAGAGGTTCTCTTAATTATTATATGAAAAAAAGAAGGGGAAGTCAAATTGTTTTTGGATGTGTGCTAATCATGATTAAACATGGCAAAGGAACATTACCTTTAGAAGGAATCATATGCTGTCTTTGGTAAAATATGCTGCCTGAACACGCGGATAATCCGTAAAATAACGGACATCCACTACATAATTGGCGTAATATTTATTGACGCGCATCATACAATATCTATATTTTTATTTCAGCGAAGTGTCAGTTAATCAAACAGGAATAAAGGAGTTTTTTTTTGGAACGGAGCATTGTCAGCAGCCTCTGCAGATTCAAGGTATCAGACGAACACCTCATTACCGATGAAATAGTAAAGAAAGAGATCGCCCGGGCCTTTGATGAAAACCGGGCATTTGAGTTTTATCCTGATAGGGATATTATTACCAGGATATCCGAGGGGGATCCCGTTGAGTTTTTCAGGGAACGGTTCCTTGATATCAGGAACAGCATGTTCAGCATCATATCACGGGACGACAGTACCATCAGGGCCAGGCTCGAGAGCGACACCCGGCTATCGGGCCGGCTCATCGCGGCCGTTGCCATTATCCACCGGGCAATAACCGAGGAAAATCTCTCATCGATAACCGGCCGGCGCTTTGTCATCATCAAGGAACTTCCGGGGGTTCCGACTATTTATCATATTTCCAACGAGACAACGGTAATATCCCACGTGGGTCAGGGTCCACCCTGGACTGAGATCCCTACCATATACCTCGGGCTCAAGACCTTTGACGCCCTTACCGTTGAACAGAAGAAGGGGGGAGGGGACCTCTTCAAGGCGTTTAAGCTTCTCCTGATGATCGAGGAGCGGGCCATTGAGACCGGGTATACCCATGCCATTGTTTATCCCTCGGACGTTTCGTTCGCCCTCAATTTTCTCGTTGATGAGGTCATAAAGAACGCCACCCAGTACGTGGTGGAAGAGGTCGAGGAGGCCCTGCCGAAAAAGGTCCACAAATTCAACGAGAATAACCGGAAGACCTATCTCAGGCAGCTTGACGCCCGACTTACCCGGGATGAACTGAATTTCGATTATGAGAAAAACCTGAAGGCGGTGAAAACCCTGGAGCGCCTCGCCCGGAGATACAAGAAGAGCGATGACCGTGCCTCCCTGAAGGAGATCGTACGGCTGCTCGTCGCAGCCTCCGGACACGATATCCATGAAATACGGAACCGGGCGAACCTTATCCTGGAGCGGGTCCTTGCCCCGAAGGAGTACGACGCTCCCCTGGCGACGACATTCATCAACGTCAGCGTCGGCAATACTTACAAGTTCGTCTTTCACCTTCCCCTGGACAGGTCTGACTACTTTCTGCGCCTTTACCGCAACGCGACCGACGATGAGTTCATCCTGGAAAATGAGCTCGATTTCACCGACATGGGCCTGACGTTCAACGAGGAAACCGAGCGGTACGAAGTTGAGGCACTGTTCGAGGAGTATGGGCACTACGATTTTCTTCTCTACCAGAAGAAACCAAAAAAAGACCAATGGGTTGACATGGCCGGTTCCAGCGGCCGGGTAAACGTTATTCCCGATTTGAGGGGGGAGATAATCCTCGAGGTGTTCCCGGACATTCACGGGCACACCAAGTACTACTGGCGCAGCGAGGACGGCCATCCCGGGCTCCTCTACAATGAAAACGGGGAACTGATACGGCTCGGCAGTTTCGCCGATATCACGGCTCACCTGGAAGACATAAAGAAGCGCTACTTCGTGACCGCTATCTATCTCCTCGGGGTGCAGAAGCGGGGTTCCAACCGGGAGGACTGGGCGCCAGAGGCATCCTCCCCCTCTCCCTTCTCACCGTTGAGCCTTGTCGATATCGAGGAATCCCTTGGTGGTGAAGCTGAACTGAAGAAGCTGGTTGAGAAGGCACATTCCCTGGATATAAAGATAATCGTCGATATTATTCCCCACATAAACCGGAGGAGCGATTATCTCTCCGACGACCTGGTGGTCTTCACCTACGGTGGCAACGGTCAGCTCTATCCCCGGGCCTCCACCGATGGGAGGTACGGTTCGTGGAACGACGGCAAGCTCCTCAATTACCGGAAACTCGAGATATGGGAATGGATGGCCAGGTCCATCGACGCCCTCATAGACAAATTCGACATCGACGGTATCAGGTTCGACTCAGCCCACGCGGTGCCGATCATGATGAAAAAGAACAATTATCCCTTCCAGTTCGGAAACAGGAGGTCCCACGAAGACCTGGTTGAGGGAAACATAATCGTCAATGACCGGGAATACGACCACTTCGTCACCACCGGGTACTACGACAGCGCCTGCCGCGACCTGATTTCCGTTCCCTTTCACTACTACCTGATGCTGAATGTCGAGCGGAAGCTTCGGCAGAGGAACAAGAAATATTTCATAAACATCGCCGAGTGTTACTGGGGCCACGAGCGGTTCCTGACGCGGACCGGCCTTATCCCTTACAACTCATCGGTGTTCAAGATATGCGAAAATATTATCCACGGCACCACCGATGTCCGGGAGATATACCACATCTATGACAACTATTTCCCTTCGGTGCTTCCGGAGGGAACCGAGCTTCTCGGTATCCTCGGGAACCACGACGAGCGGCGGGCCCTGAACACTTTCGGCCACCGGGGTCTCCGGGCGGCGGTGGCCCTCACTTCGTTCATGAGCAATATCATCATGGACTACGAGGGGAGCGCCGAGGGCGAGGGATGGAAGGTCTTTCTCGACAACATCTACGTCAACTGGAACGATTTTGAATACGCCGCCCACCGGAGCCTGGAACAGTTCTACCGGGAATGGTACAGTTTCCACCGGAAGGCCAGGGGGAAGGGACATCTGGTATGGGCGAACAACAACTTTGTCGCCGCGGCCCTCAAGTTCATCGAGAACGGCGTCTGGATGGGGATCTTTAACTTCGCTGATTCAAACCAGGGGGCGTCTATCCAGTTCGACAGCCCCATCCTCCCGATACGGGACGACTCCCACTACCGGCTCATGGACACCGTGTATTCGAACATAACCGGGCAGTACAACTACTTCACCGGCAAAGAGCTGAAGGTTTCACGGATTAACACCATTGTCTCATACACCGACAGGGTGAAACTCCTCCGCTTTGACGAGGTCGACCTTGATGAGCACTATGATCTCTTCATGAAGGATTCCTTCAACCGGCTTTGCGAGATGGCGAATGTCGACAAGATACACTCCAATTTTTCCTTTTCGGAACTGGTCGGCTGCTGTACTGATTACGACAGGATGAAGGAGTTTATCCTCGACCGTCTCGTTCCGATTTTCTGGGAGGACAACCGGACCCGGCTCGAGCTTGGCCTGAAGCGGACCATATTTCATATATTCAAGAACGGGATCCTCGACGGGAAGACCATCCTTGATTACAGTAAAAGACTCTCAAAAGAAAAGCATGAGATTTTAAAAGAGCTCGGTTCCGCACTCCTTCGCCACAACCAGCGGGGTTCCCTGGTGTTCATGTCAGCGGAAGCGGACCCCTTTTCCAAGAGCGGGGGCCTGGCCAACGTGGTGTACGAACTCCCCAGGGAACTGGTCAAGCTCGGAGAGGAGGTGTACGTCATAACCGGCTACTACCGCCTCGGTGACGATAAGTCCGTGAAGAGGATGCGGGACGCGGCGAAGAAATATAACGTCCGGTACACGGGGAAGAACGTCCGGTTCTTCATTCTCGACAGGGAGTACGAGGTGGGGGTCCATTACGCCAACGTTGACAATGTCCACTATTATCTCCTGGATCACTATGAATTTTTCGACGGCCTCTACTGGGGGATTACCTCCGAGGAGAAACTTCGCAGGAGGGTCGCCTTCGCCCGGGCATGCGCCGAGCTCATCGTCTCCCTGGACCTGAAGCCCCATTACACCTTTACCAATGATGCCTACGCGGGACTCTTCAACGGGATCGTGCGGTCCGATCCCTATTATACCGGAAATCCGAATTTCGCTAATACCACCTTCCTCCATATCATTCACAACGGGGGTTGGCAGTATTTCGACGCATTTCACCGCTATGAGAAGGGTTTTAACCTGTTTGAGCTCTTTAACCTTCCCATGTGGCGGGTCGACGAGTTCTCTGACCCGGTGTTCAACGACAGGCTGAGCTGCATGGCCACGGGTGTGCGGTTCGCCGACAGGACCATCACCGTAAGTCCCTCATACGCGAAACAGATCGAGTACGCCTGCGACGGGCTCGAGCACGTGTTACACAACGTCATCGGCATCAGCAACGCCATCGCCGGGGACTTCAGCGAGCGGGTGAACAGTCATTTTCACGAGTCCGGTTTCGTCAGGGAGAACTATCCCCGCCTGATGGAGCTTATAAAGAACGATCCGGTCGTTTACGATAAAATCGACAAGCGGTATCCGGAAATACTGGAAGGCGACGAGGCTATAAACGCGGTAACCGATGAAAAGAGAAGACACATTCTCACCAGGATGAGAAACAAACTCCTCCTCCAGGCTGAACGGAACCTCCAGGTCGATCCGGACCTGATACTCTTCACCTGCATACACCGTATCTCCGAGCAGAAGGGTTTCCAGCTTCTCCTCGAGGCCTCCGAGGGGTTGTTCAGACAACTCGGGTTCCAGGCCATTATCGGGGGCGCTGTTTCGTCAGGGGACACCAGGGGAGAGGAGATAGCCAGCGGGCTCTACCTCCTTGGGTATAACTATCCGAAGCTGGTGAGCGTGAGCTTCGGTTTTCAGGATGTCCGGATACCCCTGCTGTCGTCAGACTTATTTTTGATGCCGTCGATGCACGAACCCGGGGGTATTTCTCAGCTCGAGGCCTTTGCCACCGGATGCCTCGTTGTGGCCCGGGCCACCGGGGGGCTTCGTGACACGGTCTTCCCGATCCGTATCAGGGGAAACGAGGTAGAGGGAAACGGTTTCCTCTTTACCGACTACAATCCTTCCGCGTTTTACGACGCCATGGAGCGGGCGGCCGTTTTTTTCAAGAGCAACGATGACGAGATGATTTACAGGGCAAGGAGCAACGCGGAGGAATCGGTTTACTACTGGGACAGGCCGGCACGGGAGTACGCGGAGAAGATCTACGGTCTCAAGGAGACGATTCGGATACTGGACAACTGACAAAAAACGGGATAGTTTCCTATCCCGCTTGTTGCAAAAGGCCTTACCTAACTGACTGCCCATCATTTACAAGGAAGACCATTGGAGTGTAAAATGAATTGTTGTATTATTTATCGGCCATTTCAGGAATAAGTTGAGTAAAAATTTGTCTTGCCCGGATATTTTCTATTAATAAGTATTTTTGTGATAGGTTTTAGTTTGAAGAAGTCTTATATCCTTGTATCTATTAAACATCGCTGTAATCTAAGGGGATTTTTATTGCGTTAGACATGATGAACAGGGGATTACAGAGAGCCGTGATTGCTATCTTTCTGGTCGCGGCGGGATCATTATTCACCTGCGCAACGGAAATACCCCTCCAGGGGGTCGAGGTTGATCGGCTTGTGGAAAACATAAACGGGGAACCGGTGGTCCCGCGGCAGGCCAATACTCTTTTTCTGCAGATCGCGGAGAACAGGACCGGAATAAAAGGCATTCCGGAACGGCTGAAAATAAAAATTTCCGAGTTGTTGAATATTGAGGGGAGACTCGCGGTAGTACCGGACCATGGGAGATCGGATCTCAGGCTCGACGTGATATTTTCCGGTTACGAGCTCCAGGTTTTGGAATACAGCGACATGGGTATTCCGACGAAAAAGCGGCTCCGACTGCTGGCTGATATCAGGCTCACTGACCTGAACAGGGACAGGGAGATCATCAGCGGTCACCAGGTGCAGGCCTTCGAGGAATTTTCCGACACGGTCTTTCCCCTGAAATCAAGGATGCAGGTCGAGGAGAGTGTGATCCATGAACTCGCCAGGAGGATATCCCTCATGACGATTCAGGGATGGTACACCGAGCGGTTCACTGAAATAGAGAGAAACAAGTAATGGCAAAATATCCGAATTCCAAACAGTTTCGGAGGGAGCTTGAAACAGGAAACCTTGACAGGCTTTACCTCCTTCTCGGTGGTGGGGATGGCGTCAAAAAAAAAACGGTTGTTTTCATCATTGACAAAGTTTTGCCCGGCGGCGAGGAGAGGAGGAACTCCGTAGGGAGGTTCCACCTGGACAGCGACGACCTCTCGGCCGCGGCGGATTTCGCCCTGTCCCAGTCAATGTTCTTCCCGGAGAAGGTCTGCGTCATCAGCCATGTTGAGAAGATAAAGGAGAGTAAAAGCCCGGGTTCCCTTTTCCACGAGTTGATCGACACCCTTCCGGACCACACGACCCTGATATTGACGACCAAAGAAAACCGTCCCCCTGACATTTTCACCCCGGAGCACCTGAAACTCTTCAAAATAGTGCAGTTCTGGCGCTTTTTTGACCAGGACATCTATAACTATATTGTGATGAATATAAAGAAGATGGGCCTCACGATCGATGACCGGGCCATCGAACTTCTCATCAAACTGACCGGGAAGGACATAAAAAAGATCGACGACGCACTGGACATAATCCACTATTCCGGAGAAACCGGGGTCATAGACAGCGCCATGATACGGAATTATATTCATGACGTGAAGACGATTTCGATCTTTGATTTTATCGATGCCCTCTTCAGGAAGGATAAGATCTCGATGAAACTCCTCAGGCGGATCCAGGAGGACGGTGTCCCGGACCTCCTGATCCTCAATATGATATGCAGACAGGCCGAATCCGTGGAAAAGATTCACGAAATGGTGCGGGGAGGCATGTCCTTTGACGAGGCTTTTGAAAAGAGCGGGGTCTACGCCAAAAACCGTGACAAGTACTTGCGGTATCATAAAAATCTCCCCCGGGAGGCTTTAATAACGGTATTCCCGATGATTGCCCGCGCGGACGCGGGTCTGAAAGGAGCCAGGAAAAGCGGCGGTATCATTGACAGCCCCCTTGCGAGGCTGGTGTCTGAAATACTTACCGCGTAGCTGGCTAGTCTTCTTTCGGTATGCGTACCATCTCGACCCGGTCTTTTTCAGTATCGAGGATGGCTACGGAGAACTCGTCCGAGCCGTAGAGGGAGCCAGGGTTGATGATTCTCGTGTTATTTGAAACATAATTTTCAAAAAAATGGGTATGTCCCTTGATGATATAATCGTAGGAACCTGACGCGACCGACTTCCGGAAGAGGGGGACATCGTTGCCGTGAAAGACCAGTATCTTCTTGCCCCCGGCCTCAAATGAGCAGTACTCATCAACGCACCCGTACCCGAGTTCGCACGATTTCTCGTTGAGCACTTCCCTGTCGATGTCCGCGTTGCCGAGGACGAACCTGCATGTAAAGCCGCTGAAGAGCTCCATCATCTTCGGGGAGGTCAGATCACCGGCGTGTATGATAAGTTCGACATGTTTATCTTTAAATACGGTGATTGCCCTTTCGGTGATGGCAATATTATTATGGGTATCAGAGAGTATTCCTATTATCATACGCGCCGGGGGTCAACTGAGTTTCGCGCCAACCGGGATTTTCTCGTCTATCTCTATGAGAATTGGTTTGCCCTTTTTCCCTTCTTTTGCCGCGAGGAGCATGCCGTTTGACTCGATGTTGAATATGGTCGCCGGTTTCAGGTTTGCGACCAGGAGTATCTTCCTGCCGACGAGATAATCCGGCTCGTATTCCTGGGCGATCCCGGCAACGATGGTGCGGGTGTCCGTGCCGGAGTTCACTTCCAGCTTCAGGAGCTTGTCAGACCCCTCGACCCGTTCCGCTTTCAGCACCTGGGCGACCCGTATCTCGGTCTTAAAGAAGTCCTTGATGTCGACAAGCCCTTCCTGGTCCGGCTTTTCCTTCGGTTTTTCCACTGCTTCCTCCTTTTTTTCTTTCTCGATGCGGGGAAAGAGAATGTCAAGCTCCCCGAGCCTGCTCCCCTCAGACAGGCTGTTCATCGCGAGGATATCATCGAAGGACGGTTCCCCGCCGCCGGGCTTCAGCGCTTCCAGGATCTTCGGCGAGGAGTAGATAAGTGCCGGGGAGAGAAGCCCCCCGATGCTGTAGATCCCCTCCAGGGTGTTTCGGAGCACAGAGGCGAGCCTTTCGGTGCTCCCTTCTTTGGCGAGATGCCAGGGCTTGTGGATGTCGATATACTTGTTCAGGTGCCTGATGAACTCCCAGAGGCCCTCGAGGCCGGCGCTGGTCTGGAACTTCTTCACATTCTCCCGGTAGGTGTTAGCAGACCCCTTCAGCCTGGCGGCAAGGTCGTCCCGGCCGGCGGGCTCGTTTTCGCTAAAGGCGGGAACGGTCCCGTCGAAGTATTTCTTCGTCATGTTAAGGGTCCGGTTGATCAGGTTCCCGAGGTCGTTGGCAAGGTCGTAGTTAATCCGGTCCACGACAACATCCTCGCTGAACCTGGCGTCGTTGCCGAAGGTCATCTCCCTGAGGAAGAAATACCTAATCTGGTCATTGCCGTATTTCGAAACCAGGGCCTGGGGGGTGACTACGTTCCCCAGGCTCTTGGACATCTTGGCGTCCTCCATGTTCCAGTAGCCGTGGACGTTGAGGTGGTAGTAGGGTTCAATTTCGGCCGACTTGAGCATGGTGGGCCAGAATACGCCGTGGGGCTTCAGGATGTCCTTTGCGATAATGTGTTCAACCACGGGCCAGAAGGCGGTAAACTTTTCCCCGTCGGGGTATCCCAGGGCGCTGATGTAGTTTATCAGGGCGTCGAACCAGACGTAGGTGACGTAGTCTTTATCAAAGGGGAGCTCGATCCCCCATTCAAGCCTCGACTTCGGCCGGGATATGCAGAGGTCCTCGAGGGCATCGCCCCGGAGCATGGCCAGGACCTCGTTCCTGTAGCGATCGGGCCTGATAAAATCGGGATTTTTCTCTATGTAGTCGATGAGCCAGTCCTGATATTTGCTCATGGTGAAGAAGTAGTTTTTCTCTTCTATGTAATCGAGTTTGACCCCGTGGTCCGGGCACTTGCCGTCAACCATCTCTTTTTCAGTGAAGAAGCGTTCGCACCCGACGCAGTAGAAGCCGCCGTAATCGCCGAAGTAGATGTCCCCCCTGTCATGCACCCTCTGGAGTATCATGGTCACGACTTTCTTGTGGCGCTCTTCGGTGGTCCTGATGAAATCGTTAAACGCGATATCGATCTCTTCCCAGGTCTTTCGGAAAATGGCGCTTATCCTGTCTGTGTATTCCTGGGGGGTGGTGTTGTTGGCCCTGGCGGCCTTGTCTATCTTGTCCCCGTGCTCGTCTGTGCCGGTAAGAAAGTAGGACTCGTACCCGAGGAGCCGGTGAAACCGGCACATGAAATCGGCAAGGATCGTCGTATAGGCGTGACCGATGTGCGGTTCCGCGTTGACATAGTATATCGGAGTGGTGACGTAGAATCTTTTTTCCATCTGCAGTTCCTAGTTGGGGGACTCGTCGCTGTGCGTGTCATCATCGCCCCGTTCTATCCGGTCGATGACATCCGGGTTTACCGTAAATCTGTCCCTGTTTCTCTTGAGTTCGTTCTTGAATACCGTGATTACCCGGTCCCCGGAACGCATCTGCACCGCTTCATTGAGGGTGTCCACGTGTATGACCATGCAGGTCAGTTTTCCGATCTGGATTTCCGTTCCCGTTCTCGGAAGGTCCCTGTTCAGCATACGGTAGGTTTCGTATTCATACCCGAGACAGCAGAGGAGCCTGCCGCACATGCCGGATATCTTCAGGGAGTTGAGGTTGAGGCTCTGCTCCTTCGCCATCTTTATCGAGACCGGCTCGAAATCGTTCCGCTGGTGCACGCAGCAGAGCTCCATGCCGCATGGGCCGTATCCCCCGACGAGCTTGGCCTCGTCCCGCACCCCTATCTGTCTCATTTCGATGCGGGTCCTGAAAACCGAGGCGAGTTCTCTTACCAGTTCGCGGAAATCAATCCTGTTCTCGGCAACGAAATAGAAGATGATTTTCGTCTTGTCGAAAAGGCATTTCACGGAGATGAGCTTCATATCGAGGTTCTTGTTTTTCGCCTTTTTCCTGCAGTTCTCAAAGGCCCTGTTTTCTATTTCCTCTATTTCCGGGAGAAGACTCGTGTCTTCGCTGGTGATTTTTCTCAGGAGTTTTCCCTTCACCTCTATGTTCGGGTTCTGTTGGAACTTTTTGCATTTCACCACTGTGCCTATGTCGATACCGTGCTCGGTGTCTACAACGCAGAGGGAGTTCTGGTGAACGAAAAGGTTATTTGTATCAACGAAACAGGTCTGATAGCTGTTTCGCAGTTTGACCGCTGATATTTCCATACTACACCTGTCTGGTTCTAGATTTCCGGTATTCCAATGTCGTGCATTGAATCAATGGAATAGACCATACCCTTCAAAAAGTATTTTATGTTCAGATTATTCGGAAGTCCCTTTTTAAGGGCAAGAAGAATTTTTATTATTATCGAGAGCTTTTCCGCATGTACAGGGGCCTGGTCCCCGCCAGGTGCTGCAACCTGCTCCCCCTGGATGAGGGAGATGAGCCGGTGTCGGTAAATGTTGAGGAGGATGTGTATCAGGTTTTCGGCACCGGTTTTTTTTTGAATGGTGCTGATATTAAGCTCCATTGGCCTGTTTTCCAGTATGAAATCGTCGATCTCCCTGCAGACAGCGGTGACTCCATCAAGTATTTCATTACTGGTGAGCATGGTGGCGATTTCCACCGATCCCCCGGCCAGGTCGATGACGTGGCTTCCCTGGTACTCTACCCTGTTCCGCTTCAGTATCGCTTCAACGTCGGAGTCGAGAAGCGGGTTGAAGGAGATATGGCTGCACCGGGAAAGAATCGTGGGGAGGATGCGGGACCTGTTTGAGGTAATGAGGATGATCACGGTTCCCTTCTGGGGCTCTTCAATGGTTTTCAGGAGGGCGTTCTGCCCGGCAGGGGTTAACTTGTCTACTCCGTCGATGATGACCCCGTACCGCGCGGAGATCGATTTCCTGCTAATCCTGCTTATAAGCCACCTGATGCTTCCCGGTTCGCTGTTGTCCTGGTTCCCTATCGGTATTTTGCCCTTATCGTTGGGCTCAATCAGAATGAGATCAGGAAAGGTTCCGGAAAGGACCTGCCTGCAGGTCGGGCAGGAGAGGCAGGGGGGATTTTCTAAGGTGCAGAAGAGTTCCAGGAAAAACCTGAAGGCAACGGTTTTTTTCCCTATGCCGTTTATGCCGGAAAAGAGGAGGGCATGGGGGATCTTCTCGTTTTCCCGCATCAGGGAGAGCTTTTTCAGCTGCAGGGAATGGCCTGTTATTTCCGGCACGTCCATGGTTTTTTTAATAGAGGAGATCGAGGATTAGCCCGCGGATTTCCTCAACGGTTTTCATGAGATTAAAGCCACGGCTCTTCTTCGTTATTGCTGTGGTAATGGCCAGGAGCTTTTCGTCGATTTCACGGATTACAGTGAAATCAAGCTTGCCCTTGGCCTTTTCCCGTCTGCTTCTCTTGAGCGTGCTGGTGTCAAATCCCTCGTCCAAAATGAGGCGGAGTATTTTTTTCACCAGGGATTTGTAATTGTTCAGGTCGGTCAGGGTCTGGCTCTTGAGAAATCGCCGTTCCTCGTCCCTCAGGCTGCTCAGGAGCTCATCGATTGAACCGCTGTATTCCCGGGTTACCCTGGTATCAAGCTCCTGGGCAAAGGTCTTCTCCTTTTCATGGATCGAAGATGCCTTTTTTTTATTTTTTATCTTTGTCTTTTCCTGTTTCCTGCTGGTGGTCTGGCTTATTTCAATCATATTTTTTCCCTCAAAAGATTTTAATTCCTGTCGGGAAGCTTGTTGATGGTACAGTTGCCGTCAAAGGTCACCCCCTCTTCCATGATGAGACTCGGGGTGATGATGTTGCCGGTGATATTCCCGGTGGAGAGGAGAATGACCCGCTCAGTGGCGAAGATATTCCCCCTGACGACCCCTCCGATTACTACAAGGCGGGCGCTGATGTCGCTTACCGCCTCTCCGGACTGTCCGATAAGGACCTTTCCTTCAGTTTCAATGGTTCCCTGGAAGGTGCCGTCAATCCTGAGGAGGCCGTTAATCTTGAATTCGCCCTTGAATTCAGATCCCTCCCCGATAATACTGTTAACGATATTGTCCGCTGTATGCTTGTTTACTTTTGTCATAGTGGTAACGTCTTATAATGTGACATAATATGATATAAAAACCTGGAAATCAAGCATAATATGTTTAGGGAACCTCTAACACGAAAATGTTTTGCATGCAGTATTTTGTTTAGGTACCCTTTACTCAAGAGATCCAGAAAGTTGGATTTAAATACCACTGCCATAATCTGTCAACAAGATCAGAGCGGGTTATTCAACGGTTCCGGATTAATGCTCGTTTTTAAAAACCGGCAAAGAATTAATAGTGAAATTATTTGACAAATTTCACAAAAATACGTTTCATTCCTTAATCTTTTAGAATATACACTAAAATTACAATTTCAACCAGTTTAACTCGTTTTTTTGCCGTGACAGACATATGCCCGGCGGCGTATACACAAAAAACCAGGAGAGACATAATGAAAAAAATCAGTCTGATAATCACCATGGCTGCCCTCATGGTGTCATCATGTTCGGTCTTCAAGAAGAGCATCGTTATAAAGGATGTTGTAAAAGAGAAGGCACGAATTGACTCCATAGAGAACCCGGCCAGGAAGGATCTCATCAAGGAGGACCTGGCCAGGAGAAATATTCATATGGAGAACGTTCTGGTAAAGGACGTCATCACATCGGCGAATATCGATTACGACTACTGCGTTATCGTTGAGGTTGAAACGAATGAAGGCAGGGTTGAATGCTACGTGTTTTCCCGCAACGTCAGCCGCATCGCCAAACTGATGGCTGGAGAGACCAGGATTGATATTAGCGGGGACTTCAGCAGGTTTTTCACCATGCTTGACGAGTATTACACCAAGGTGGAGATAGTGAACGCGAGGATAAAGATCAGGTAGGCCGGGAATGGAATCGTATATACAAAATCTCTTTGCGGAGCGCCTCGGGGGGAACAGGTTCGGCAAAGAAGAAAAAATCTACAAGTTCGAGAAGATAAAGCGGGCCAAGCGCGCGGCAGTGAATGCAAATCCGGGTGTCGAGATGATCGATCTCGGGGTGGGGGAGCCAGACGAGAAGGCCTTTGATATCGTCATAGAAACGCTCCGGGATGAGGCCGGAAAACACGAAAACCGGGGGTATTCCGATAACGGCATAGAGGAATTCAAGGAAGCGGCCGCCCGGTACATGGAATCGGTATTCAGGGTTCCGAAACTCGATCCCGCAAAAGAAATTGTCCATTCGATCGGATCAAAACCGGCTTTGGCCATGCTTCCGTCCGCCTTTATCAATCCCGGCGATTATACGATTATGACCGTTCCCGGGTACCCGGTGCTCGGGACCCATACCGAATGGTATCAGGGAAAAATCCACACCGCCCCACTGGAAAAGAAAAACAATTTTCTGCCGGACCTGGACGCGATACCAAAAGACGTCGCCACGAAGGCGAAGATCCTCCTTCTTAATTATCCGAATAACCCGACCGGCGCGAACGCCACGGCCGAGTTTTACGGGAAGGCGATCGATTTCGCGAAGAAGAACGAAACCATCATCATCCAGGACGCGGCCTACGCGGCCCTGACCTACGGCAGCGAGCCCTTCTCTTTTCTGTCGATACCCGGGGCGAAGGACGTGGGAATAGAAATACATTCCCTGTCCAAGGCCTACAACATGACCGGGTGGAGGATGGCCTTCCTCGCGGGGAACGAGCTCGTCATTAAGGCATTCGCCAACGTGAAGGACAACAACGATTCGGGGCAGTTCAAGGCCATCCAGAAGGCGGCAATGACGGCCCTCGCCCGTCCCGAGCTGACCGATATCATAAAAGAGAAGTACGAGCGGAGGCTCCGGGCCCTGGTGGGCATTCTTTCCGGGCTCGGTTTTGACGCGGCCATGCCTGACGGAACCTTCTATCTCTACGTCGGGATACCGAAGAAGATCGATGGTGGCAGTGAATTCGCCAGCGCCGAGGAATTCTCACGGTTCCTTATCACGGAAAAGCTCATATCCACGGTCCCCTACGATGACCTGGGGGGGTACGTCAGGTTTTCCGCCACCTTTGAGGCCAGGGACCAGGCTGACGAAGAGCGCATTCTTCAGGAGATCGAAAACCGTCTGAAAGGGATGAAGTTCGTTTTCTGAAAGACTAAAAATTTTTTGGTATGAGGTTATTATGATTTTCAACAAAGAATATGAAACCATGCCCCTGGACAAGATGCGGGAACTCCAGCTCGAGCGGATGAAGTGGTCACTGGGCCATGCCTACAATAATAATAAGTTCTACCGCGCGAGTTTTGACAGGGCCGGATTCAACCCGGAAAAGTTTACTAGCCTCGATGACATGAAACACGTACCTTTTCTCTATAAGCAGGACATGCGGGACAACTATCCCTTCGGGCTCTTTGCCGAGCCACTGGACAATGTCGTGCGGGTCCACTCCTCCTCCGGCACCACCGGGAACGCCACGGTGGTCGGGTACACGAAAAACGACGTGGGGGTCTTCGCCGAGGTGGTGGCCCGGTGTCTCGCCTGCTATGGGGCCACCGGGAAGGACGTTATCCAGGTTGCCTACGGCTATGGTCTCTTCACCGGGGGCCTCGGTCTCCATTACGGGGCGGAAAAACTCGGGGCACTGACGGTTCCCATCGGCGGGGGCAACACCGAACGCCAGCTCATGCTTATCAAGGATTTTGGCACTACCATGATTGCCTGCACCCCGTCCTATCTTCTGAACATCGCCGACTTCATCGAAAAGAAGATGCCGGAATACAGAATCAAGGACACAAAACTCAGGGCGGGGATCCTCGGGGCCGAGCCCTGGTCCGAGGCCATGAGAAAAGAGATTGAAACACGCCTCGGCATCGACGCCTACGACATCTACGGCCTGAGCGAGGTCATAGGACCCGGGGTCTCGGCCGAATGCTCGGAGAAATCCGGCCTTCACGTGTTCGAGGATCACTTCTACGTTGAGATCATCGATCCGGAAACCGGTGAGATCATCCCCGAGGGTGAAAAGGGTGAAATCGTGTACACCTCCCTGACAAAAGAGGCTTTTCCCACTATCCGGTACCGCTCCAGGGACATCACCCGGCTTTACCGGGAACCGTGCAAATGCGGCAGGACACTGGTGAAAATGGAGAAGGTGACCGGCCGTTCCGACGACATGATGATTATCCGGGGGGTAAACGTGTTCCCGTCCCAGATAGAAACCGTGCTTATGGAGGTGGAGGGGACAGAGCCCCATTACCAGATTATCCTTGACCGGAAGGGGGCCCTTGACGACATTGAGGTAATGGTTGAGGTGAACGAAAAGCTCTTCTCCGACGAGGTTAAGGTCCTCGATGATTTAAGGAAGAGAATCGCCGACCGGTTCAGGAGCGTACTCGGCATCTCCGCGAAAGTCACCCTGGTGGAGCCGATGACCATAGAACGGAGCATGGGCAAGGCGGTCAGGGTCGTGGACAAGCGGAAGATCTAGGTATCACGAAAGGTTTTGTTACATAGGAGGATATGATGAACGTTACACAGGTATCAGTATTTCTGGAAAACAAGCCTGGCCATCTTCAGAACGTGCTGAAGATAATAGCGGACGCTGATATAAACATCATCACCCTCACCATCGCCGAAACGTCAGATTTCGGGGTACTGAGGATGATCGTCGACAAACCGGAAGCGGCGGTGAAAACGCTGAAAGATAACAACATCACCGCGTCGACAACTGATGTCCTGGCCATAGAGCTTGACGACACGCCAGGGTCACTCTTTCGGGCCATCGACGCCTTTTCCCGCAACAACCTCAACATAGAATACATGTACGCCTTTACCGAAAAACGGGCTGACAAGGCCGTCATGCTATTCAGGTTTGACAATATCGAGGCGGCTAAAAAGGCGCTGGCTGACGAAGGGTACGCCATAGTGAAAAAGATTGATATCATGGGAGCAGAATAAATGCAGAAAAAAGTATTACTCGGCAACGAGGCCATTGCCCGGGGGGCATGGGAAGCGGGATGCCACGTGGCAGCCGCGTACCCCGGCACCCCGAGCACCGAGATCCTGGAGGCGGTGGCACGGGACTACAGGGAGATAAAGGCCCAGTGGTCCCCGAATGAAAAGGTCGCCTTTGAGGTTTGCGCCGGGGCCTCCATAGCGGGGGCCCGGGCCATGGCGGCAATGAAGCACGTCGGCCTGAACGTGGCAGCCGATCCCCTCTTCACCTTCTCCTATACCGGTGTCAACGGGGGTTTCGTCATTATCAACGCCGACGATCCCGGGGCGTGGAGCTCACAGAACGAGCAGGACAACCGGCACCTCGCCCGGGCCGCCAAGGTCCCGATGCTGGCGCCGTCAAACCCCCAGGAGGCGAAGGACTTCACAAAACGGGCCTTTGAAATATCGGAAACCTTTGATCGTCCGGTCATCGTACGAATCACCACCAGGATTGCCCACTCCCAGAGCGTGGTGACCCTCGAGGATCGACAGAACGTCCCGGTGAAGGAATTCGCCCGCAATCCCCAGAAATATGTCATGATCCCGGCCCACGCCCGGCCGCGCCACATATTCATCGAGGAGCAGCACAAGCTCCTGAAAGAATTCTCCGAAACCTCGGGGCTCAACGTTATCGAGTGGGGCGACAAAAAAAGGGGAATCATAACCGACAGCGTGGCCTACCAGTACGTCAAAGAGGTCTGCCCTGATGATTCGGTCCTGAAAATCGGGATGTGCTGGCCCCTGCCCGACGCACTGATACGGGAATTCGCCGCAGGCGTGGACGAGCTCTACATCGTCGAGGAACTCGATCCCTTTATCGAGGACTACGTCAAGGCCCTCGGCATTTCCTGCACGGGCAAGGATATTGTTCCAATGTGCAACGAGCTGACCCCGGACATCGTGGATCGGGCCCTCAATAAAAAGGAGATACCGAGCAGACTGGCGGAGTACGAGACCCCGATACCCCCGCGGCCCCCGTCCCTGTGCAAGGGGTGCCCCCACGGTTTCGTTTTCGAGGTCCTCGGCAAGCTCGACCTCAACGTCAACGGGGACATCGGGTGCTACACCCTCGGGGTGCTCCCCCCCTATTCCGCCATGCACTCACAGGGATGCATGGGGGCGAGCATCGGCATGCACATCGGGTTTGAAAAGGCCCACGGCCCGGAGATGGCGAGGAAATCGGTCGCCGTCATCGGCGACTCCACCTTCGTCCATTCCGGGATAACACCCCTCATAGACCTGGTGTACAACAAGGGGACCGGCACGGTCCTGATACTGGACAACCGGGTCACCGCCATGACCGGTCACCAGGACCACCCGGCCACCGGCAAGACCCTCATGGGGGATGAAACCCACGAACTCGACCTGGCCCTCCTGGCAAAGGCCGTGGGGGTGAAGCGGGTGGTGACCGTTGACCCGAAGGACATGGAAGAATTCGAGAAGGTCGTGAGGGAGGAGGTCGCCGCGCCAGAACCCTCGGTGATAATTTCGCTGCGGCGATGCATACTTTCGAGGTAGAGACATGATAAAGAACGTTATATTCGCCGGAGTCGGTGGGCAGGGGGTAATTCTCGCCAGCAAGATCCTGATGGAGGTGGCCATGAACGCCGGCAACGACGTCAAGGAGTCTGAGGTACACGGCATGGCCCAGAGGGGCGGGAGCGTTGACTGCCATGTCCGGTTCGGCGACAGGGTCTACTCCCCCCTCATCGAAAAGGAGACGGCCGATTTCATCGTCAGCCTCGAGAAACTGGAGGCCCTGAGGAAAATCGATTATCTTTCCCCCGACGGGAGGATAATCGTCAACCAGGAAGAGGTTGATCCGGCACCGGTCCTGACCGGCGCCATGGAATACCCGGGGGACGTGCAGGAATGGATCGAAAAGAAAACGAAAAACAGCGTCTTCGTCGATACGAAGGACACACTGAAGGAAGTCGGCTCCCGGAAGGCCCTGAATATCGTCATGCTCGGGGTCCTGTCAAAATACCTGGAGTTTTCTGAGGACGAGTGGAAATCGGCCATTTCCTCCCTGGTCAAGGAGAAGTTCGTCGATATGAATATCAAGGCCTTTACCATGGGGAGGGGCCTCGGTTAATACCGCAACCCCGGTTCGTTTGTGCCGGGGGGGGTCAGAGCCTGGCATGAGCCTGTACCGGGGGGTCAGAGCCTCACGTCCCCTGTATGACTCGTTTTTAAAAGGACTATACCAGTGAACAACATGGAAGAATCAGGACTGCGCGGCCGCGACAGGGAATATAACGCGATAAAACTGCGGCTGACAATAGTTGATATCGCCATCAATTTCATATTGATTGCTTTTTTTGCCTTCAGCGGTGTTTCGCCCGTACTTGTCGGTGCCATTGAGCAGTATTTTTCGAATACCTACCTGATTTTTCTCGTTTTCATGTTTGCCGTGGGCCTTGTGTTTTCGGTTCCCGGTTTCCCCCTTGATTTTTACGGCAGTTACATCATTGAACACCGGTATGATCTGTCTAACCAGACCGTGGTGAAATGGCTGGTAGAAAAGCTCAAATCATCGGCCATCAGCCTCGCCATCGGGATTCCCGTATCCCTGATTTTTTATTATCTTCTGAGAAAAACCGGCGGTCTCTGGTGGGTCTATTTCAGCGTTTTCCTGATTTTTTTCACCGTGCTGATTGCCCGGCTTGCCCCGGTAATAATCTTTCCTATATTTTATACATTCACGAAACTCGAAGAGGGCCCTGTCAAAGAAAGGATCTGTGAACTTCTGAAAAGAGAAAACATTCCGATTAAGGGCATTTACTCGTTTGACATGAGCAAAAACACGAAAAAGGCGAAC
>CAZEPS010000005.1:0-22359 GCA_964514165.1 uncultured Leptospirales bacterium | reverse complement strand
GATTTCTTTTGAGCCGCCCGGCGAGAGCGGCCCCGCCGGGGCGAACGCCGGGTTCAGCGGAATCGGCAGAAGCAAGAGGATCATTCTCAGCGATACCCTGCTCGATCAGTTCAATCCTGATGAGATAGAGATCATCTTCGCCCATGAGATGGGCCACTACAGCAAAAGGCATATCCTCAAGAACATTCTCCTCAGTTCGTTTATTATATTCATTTCTTTCTTTATATGCGGCGTCCTTTACGGCCGGACGATAACAGTCATGGGATTTGACAGCCTTTATTCCGTCGCGGCCCTGCCGGTACTTTTTTTCTATCTGTCCATTTTCAGTTTTATCATCATGCCGGCGACCAACATGATATCCCGTTCATACGAAAGGGATGCGGACAAATACGCCCTTGATATTACGGCAAAACCTGGCGCGTTTATTTCATCAATGGAAAAACTGGCGGAACTGAATCTTGCTGACCGGGACCCACATCCGGTGAAGGAATTCATGTTCTTCAGCCACCCCTCAATTCGTAAAAGGATAGAGTTCTGCCGGGAATATATGTAATGATCAATGGCATTATAAACAGGGCACATCTAAAAACCAGCATTTACGATTATCTTTATAACTGTAAATGCTGGTTTTATTCCCGATTCCATTATATAGTATATGGGTTCGGGATGCACACAAGGGGACTTCAAAAACATAGTTTTTAGAAGTCCCCAATATTTACTGTACAAACAGATTATCGTTCATTATTGAAAAGAGGGATATGAAAATGACAAGAGAAGTTGAACATCTGCCCATTGGCAAACAGATAACCTATGCTGTCGGACAGCTCGGCTGGTCAACACTCGTGAATATCGTAGGTCTCCAGCTGGTATATTTTTATATCCCTCCAAAAGGATCGGGGATCGATGTTTTCATTCCACAGGTCGTGTTCCTCGCGGTACTGAACGCCATAACCCTGATAGCGGCTGCCGGACGGCTCTGGGACGCGATTACGGATCCACTTATCGCGAATTTGAGTGACCGTTGGAAGGGAAGAATGGGGAGAAGGATGCCTTTTCTCCTGGCCGGTTCCATTCCGGCGGCCCTGTTCTGCACCCTGATGTTCATTCCGGTCACCCAGGGTGGAAGCGGCTGGAACATTGTCTGGCTCTTCATGATGCAGACTTTTTTCTACCTTTTCCTGACAGCTTACGTGACCCCCTTCTTCGCCCTCCTGCCGGAACTGGGACACACGGCCAACGAGCGGCTGAACCTCTCCACCTGGATCTCCATAACCTACGCCCTCGGGATCATGCTCGCCGCCCAGGTGCCCCTGTTCGGCGGGATTTTCGGTTCTCTCCTCGGTATTGAGGACACGGTGTTACAATTACAGATCGGCATCGGGTTTTTGTCCGCTGTTTCGATACTCTTTATGGTGGTGCCGGTGATAACCATCGAAGAGAAGCGGTACTGCATTGCCACACCCACGGACGTACCCCTGTTCCAGGCGTTGAAAAAAACCTTTAAAAATCAAAATTTCATATATTATGTTGCCGCTGATTTTTCGTACTTCATGGCCCTGACCATTGTGATGACCGGCTTGTTATATTACATAACGGTTCTGCTCGGATTAAACAAGGAATTGATGAGTTCGCTCCTTCCCGCCATGGTTGTTATATCTTTTATATTTTACCCGGTTGTGAATATCCTCGCAAAAAAGGTGGGTAAGAAGATTCTTATCTCAGGGTCCTTTATCTTCATGAGTGTAATCTTCTTTTTTATATACTTCCTCGGCCGGCTCCCCCTCGCGGAAACCGTTCAGGCGTGGCTGATCGTGATTTTTTACGCCATCCCCATTTCGTTTCTCGGCATCCTCCCGAACGCGGTTCTGGCGGATATCGCGGAACATGACGCCCTGAAAACTGACGTCAGGCAGGAGGGGATGTTCTTCGCAGCGCGGACCCTGATGCAGAAGTTCGGCCAGACCTTCGGAGTCCTCATTTTCGCTGCCCTTACCTCTCTCGGCAAAGACCCCGGGGACGACCTGGGGGTGAGATTGAGCGGCATGATCGGGTTCGCCCTCTGTCTCTTCGCCGGCCTCTATTTCATGAAGTACCGGGAGAAACAGCTCCTGAAAGAGATCGACGAGATGCAGTGAGCCTGTTATCCGCGGTTGATTTTTTCAACCACGTCGCCCAGCGCGTTTTTTATTTCCGGCAAGCGGAACTCAAACCCCGCGTCAAGGAGACGCTTCGGTATGATCCGCTTTGCCGTCAGCAGGGTTTTCCCGAGTTCACCGAGAACAATGCGCAGGGCGAACCCCGGGACAAAGGGCACGAGTATCGGGCGGTGCAGCGATTTCGCCAGGGCCCTGGTGAAATCTTCATTTGTAGTCTCCACCGGTGAAGCGCAGTTCACTGATCCGCTAATATCGTTATTGAGAGCGAAATTGAAAATACCGGCGAGATCGTCCTCATGAATCCAGGGGAACCACTGCTTCCCGCTGCCGAGCTTGCTCCCGAGGAAGAATTTATACAAGGGGATCAGTATCCCGAGGGCTCCGCCGTGGGTGCTGAGCACGGGCGAAAACCTGAGGCATACAACCCGAGTCCCGAAGTCTTCGGCCCTTTTTGCTTCTTTCTCCCAGTCGCGGGATACGGTCGCCAGGAAGTCGCTGCCAGGTTCGCCGAAATCATCTTCGGTCCCGCTCTCCTCGTAGCCGAAATACCCGGTTGATGACGCGTTGATAA
The DNA here is from genome assembly GCA_964514165.1 of uncultured Leptospirales bacterium. Lineage (GTDB taxonomy): Bacteria > Spirochaetota > UBA4802 > UBA4802 > UBA5550 > CAZEPS01. The sequence goes on along the minus strand of CAZEPS010000005.1, from coordinate 19,632 downwards.
GGACTTTCTGTCCGCCGGAACTTTTCTTAATCGCGTCAACGATATTTCTGGTTGTCTCTATCCGGCTGTCGTATATTCTTTTTTTTATTTTTTTGTTCCATCTCTGGAAGATGGATTCCCCGACGAGATTTATAATAACATCATGTTCGCCTGTTTCGTTTTGCCACTCCCCGGGGACTGTTGAATCTCCGGGAATCCTCCTCCCGCCAGCCGGAAGAGGCCTCTGTTTCGATGGGGATCGGTCGAGGAGATTTACGGTATGTCCTTCTTTCATGAGAAGGGGGATGATTGCTGAACCGATGGTACCGAATCCTCCGGCGAGAAAAATCTTCATGGTGGTCTCCTTTCTTCCTGTTGCTTGATAATATACTATGATTTATCTTCAGCTTCCATCATTTACGGTAACCAGGAATAGTAATAATTCTGCTTTGGTAATACTTGATACAGCCTGGTGTCCAGAAAGGATTTCACTGCCGCTGTATCCAGCGGTTAGTCGTCGCCGACCAGGGGTCTTATCTTGTTGATTTTAAAGTATACGAGGAACTTGTCCTTTTTTTCATATTCAGGGTTTTCGTATCTTTTCTTGCGCCGTATTTTTTCTATTTCTTTGCTGTTTTTTTCTTCGTTAATTTTAATCAGGTAAAGGCGTTTACCATTGTATCCATCCCCGTCTTCCCTGAAAAGGTAGGACGCTTTCGGATTGCTCTGGAGATTTGCGTGGCTCAGGCGATCCCCCATGATAAAAGCGATCGTTTTATCATCAATGATGTGGGGACGTGAATAAACAGCCATGTCCACGTTCCCGTCGGAATCGGATGTGGCGAGAATACCGATACCCTTGTTTTTTTCAAAATATTCATCTAGATTCATAACAGGCCTTCCTTAATCTTTCTTTTTAAAATCGAGGGACAATGAATTGATGCAGTACCTTTGCCCCGTGGGGGCCGGTCCGTCGTCAAAAACATGCCCCAGGTGAGCCCCGCATCGCTCACAGTGTACTTCTGTTCTTCTCATGAAAAAACTGGCATCTGTTTCAAAACCGATATTTTCATCAGCAACCGGTTTATAGAAACTCGGCCATCCAGTACCGGAATCGAACTTATGTTCCGAGCTGAAGAGATCTGTTCCGCATGCTATGCACTGATAGATTCCCTTATCTTTTTTGTTGTTATACTCGCCGCTGAAGGGGGGTTCGGTTCCATGTTTTCTTGTAATTCTATAGTTTTCTGGATTAAGGGTATTCTGCCAATCTGAATCGCTTTTATCAATCCGTTCCACGGATTCACAAACGTCTTTTTCAGAATTATAGATTTTTATTGTCTGCTGCTTCGTATTGTCATTCATCTTATGGTTCCAAGTATACATTATAGTACGGTATATATTATGAATATGATTTTTTCATGAATACATTAGTTACAAATTATTCACATGATCTGTTATGACCCGGTATGTATCAGCATGGTCAAGGGAAAATACTGTGTCTGTTTTGTGTTTGGAATTATTGTAGTTATGGTTAGACGGGAAATGTCACGCGGATTTTTTTTCTTTAATCTTTAACTGTGCTCCGCAACCAGGGCATGATTTGTAATTGATATCAGTATGTATAACAGCACCGCATTCATTGCAGCGGATTTCCACATAGGTGTAGAGTTTGTAATTAAATCGACTTTCCATGACATCGCCTGTATTATGTCACATTAAATCATGCTTCTCTGTCTGTCAATTAAATCAGGGCACGTCATTTATTTTATAACGTATTTCTCGTAATACAGCTTGTAAAGTTCCGTGAAGACAAGGAATATCGAAACGATGATAGGCCCATATAAAATGCCGGTAATGCCGAAAAGCTTGAGCCCTCCTATTATAGAAATAAATACCAGCAGGGGATGGATACTCGAACGGGAACCGACCAGTATCGGTTTGACGACATATTCAATTATCCCGGTGAGAATTGAAAAGATAACCAGTAAAATGACGCCCTCAAAAATTTTACCTGTCAGGATTAAGAATAAAGAAACCGGGATATATATGATAGAAATTCCGATAATCGGCAGAAAGGCCAGAATCACCATGATAAATCCCCAAAGAGCGTAGGAGGGGATGTTGAAGATATAAAAAATCAGTCCCCCGATAATTCCCTGTATAAGTCCGCTTATTCCATTGATAATAATTATTATGTATGAAATGTCTTTAAATTTGTTCAAAATCAGTTCTTCCTGGTCATTCGGCAGCGGGGATAACTCAAGGGTGAATGTAAAAAGCCTGCCACCATCAATGAAGAGGAAATAACAGATGAAGAGTAAAAAAATGGAATTTAACAAAAATCCAATAATATTTGAGGCAATATTTCTCAATTGGTCATAGAAAAAGAGGCCAATCATCTTCCCGGCCTGCTGGATCACTGAACTGATATCCTCAATATTTACCGGTATACCCATATTAAAGATAATAGATCTTAAATTGTTTAATACGCTGCCGTCTTTTGAAATCAGATTATTAATCTGTTCAGGGGTCAGGAAACTTTTACTGTCAATATAGAGGTTATAGGCCTGATTGCTTAATGACGTCGTTATAAAAGTAACCGGAATAAAGATAATAATGAAAACAAGAAAGCAGGTTATGAGTGATGCAACCACCTTCGGAATTTTTATTCGTAATAACTGTGAATATACCGGGTAAAATATCGCTGAAATAATAAAGGAAAGAACTATGATATTCAGAAAAGGACTTATCAATTTATAAAGGAAATATATCGATACCGTAAACAGTATCAGAAAATAAATAAAGACATCCCGTTTTCTTTTTTCCCTGAACATGATAACACTCTTGTAATGGAATAGTTGTAACAATATCACAAAATTCAGGGAACCTCTATTAATTAAACAAGAGGCTCTCTTTTGGGTACGTATTTTGTTTCAAATTTTATTCAGCCGTGATTAATCATGACTGAATAAAATTTTTAGATGTACCCTTCATTGAGACTCATCAGTTTCATGAAAAAAGCATCCATATCCTGTTGAAAATCCTGCCGGCTGCCGGCCTGGTGACGTAAATTGCATTATGGGGACACATCTCCTGACAGCAGTAGCATCGTATGCATATATCGTAATCGTATTCAGGCGGTTTTGAATCTGTATTATCTTTAAACTGGACGGCTTTCTCAGGAACCGGGCAGGCTTCTATACACTTACCGCATTTTTTACATTCATTCCGGTTTATTACGGGCCTCGGGACAAGAAGGTTTTTTAAAAATTGAGGTACGTTTGCTACCGGTAATTCATCCATCCCTGTTCGGATGACATCAAAATCCGTTCGTACGAAATCATCCAGAGGATCACCGATAATTTCAATTTCATCCTCATGCCAGGCACCCAGGCCGAACTGCTTACCATAGTAATTTGTCGCGACATTTTCAGGCGGGAGTTTAATCATCCGGCAAAAGGTGCTGTCAAGGGCTACCGGGTCGTCTGATATTAGAATGGCATTCATAGGGGTCGGGTTCCCTCCGGAAGGGCCATTTCCTTCCATGGCAACGATTCCGTCCATGATATATAGTTTCGGTCGCAGGCACAGCGTTATGTCGACCAGCGTCTTTGAAAAATCCCTGGCATCCGGGAGCTTGAGATGGTATCCTTTCTTTTCTATGCCGTAAACACAACCGTACTGGTTTTTTACCGCTCCAGTGATGCGGGTAAGCTGATGTGTTTTCATTTTTGGCAGACTGACGATTGAATCCGCCTTGACTGCTCCCTGTAATAAATGGAATTTTTTATTCTGCTTTCCTTCCTCGAAGAAGACTTCTTGGCCGTTTGTGAAATCAGCCAGGGAAATATTGTATTTCTCGGCAACTGGCCTCAATCCGGTTTTTCCGGCTACTGAAACGGGGCTGCCGAGACCGGGGGAGTCCCCGTATTCAATGTTAAAGCCACTGTCAAGAAAGAGCCTGATTACGGCTTCAAATATCGATGGATGGGTTGTGACAGCTTCCTCGGGTTTTTTTGCAAAAAGCATGTTAGGTTTTAATAAGATTTTTTCATTTTTATTAAAAAACTGTTTTAATCCACCGAGAAGTTCAACTCCCTTCTTTATTGTTTTGTAGACTTTTTCTACGTTATATGTATCGCAAAATTGTATTACTACCCTGGACATTCTTCCTCCCTTGATTTCGATAATACCTAGTAATAATAATCAGTTTTGTCAACGTAATAAATGCATGAGTATGGGTCTTTTTTTTGCAAATTTCATCCTCCCAATCGTATAGCTTTAAAGAGTATACAGGGGAGGATTTTGAAAGATGATTAATACTACGTATAACTTGAAAAAGAAGTATTATAATCGCATTGAGTCGGCATCGGAATATTTGCATATATCAAAGAGTGATATAACAATTCTTTTGATGAATAAAATCTTCAAGCATTATAAAAATCGATATATGCAGTTTTCCAGGATTAGATACCAGAAACGAGATAAGGATAATCAATGGCAGGAGCTGCATGCGTCAATACCGGATGAGATGTATGAAAAGAGTCAGGATATGAAGAAGGTGTTGAAGATGTCGATTTCGTTCTATCTGTCTGAGGCTGTTGAAAGATTTTTAAATATTGTAATTGATGAATATTTTAGTAAGGCCTCCGATAACTATTGTGCTTCTTATGTTTCAATCATAAAAGAGATTGATGGAATATACATACATATGGTAATGTGGGGCCTGTTAGAAGAAAAAATATTAACAAAATTTCTGGAGTGATAAAATTATGATTCACTGATAGATTTTACACCATCGTCGATTGTCGTAATGTAAAAGTCTGCTGTCAGATTTATGTCATTTTTATATTTATTTCCAACAAATCGTTTAAATTCTTCTAAAACATCCTCATTGATAAGTGCTATAGCACAGCCGCCGAATCCGGCACCGGTCATTCGAGCTCCCAGGCAACCCTCAACATGTAATGAGGCATCAACCAGCGCATCGAGTTCTGTACCAGTTACTTCGTAATCATATCGAAGGGAATCGTGAGATCTTTTCATCAAATCACCGAACTTTTGCAAATCATGTGATTTCAGTGCTTCAGCACTTTCAAGAACACGCTTCTGTTCTGTAATAACATGCCGTGCTCTTTTTATGAGCGTATCATTTTTTATTTTACCAAGATCATTTTCCGGTACTGAAACCAGATGATTATATTGATTACTCTTTAATATGTCCAGGGCTTCATTGCACTCATTTCTTCTTTCATTATATTTTGAGTCGGTAAGTTTTCTTTGTTTATTGGTATTCATAATAACCAGGTAGTAGCCATTCATTTGGATTGGTACATATTCATAAGAAAGGTTGATCGTATCCAGGAGGATTGCTTTCCGGGCTTTTCCCATGGCTATGGCGAACTGGTCCATTATGCCGCACTGGACTCCTATAAATTCATTTTCAACCTTTTTGCATATTTCAGCCATTCTTATCCTATCTTTATCATCTTGAATGTTATGTTTGAACAGCATGTACGCTGACAGAATTTCAATACATGCAGACGATGACAGTCCGGCACCTTCTGGGAGATTACTATATAAGTACGCGTCAATACCGGTTTGCGTGGTATGTCCTTCCTGTGTGAAATACTTTACTATTCCCCTGGGGAAATTTCCCCATTGTGTTTTTGAATCAAATTCGATTTTGTCATTAATATTAAAAGATATCTCATCAGGAAAATTTGAAGAGCGTAATCGGACAATTGTGTCATTTCTACTGCTGGCGATGGCGTATATTCCGAGCGATATCGCTCCGGGAAGAACGGACCCTCCGTTATAATCGAGATGTTCGCCGATGAGGTTTACCCTCCCCGGGGAAAAAAAGTATTCTACATCCCTGCCTCTTCCGTAGTATTTTTCAAATGCCGCCAGTTGCTCAGTTAAAATGTCAACATGCATATTTTTTGCTGACTCCTATCAGTGTCAATTATCCAGATAAGTAACTGCACCAACGAATCTCTTTTTCCAGTATGAAATATTCATGTCCGCAATGGAAACCTTTTTCCCCTGTCTTGGTGCGTGGATAAAACTGTTTTTCTCAATATATATTCCAACATGGGATATCCCGTTGCCGTCAATGTTGTAGAAAACAAGGTCACCCGGCTTTGCGTTTTTTATTTCAATTTTTTTTCCTTTGGCGAACTGAGCTCCAGAAGTTCTTGGAAGGCTGATTCCGACCAGGCTGTAGACATGGCGCACAAATCCGGAACAGTCAAACCCGTTGCTGCCTGTGCCGCCGTAACGGTATTCAGATCCTTTATATTTGTGTGCGATATCAATGATTTTTTTTCGTATTTCATTTGTATCTTCGCTTTTAACCGGCGAAGGATTTATTTGAACAACGCTGACCAGTGTCAAAAAAAAAATATATTTAAGCATCGAGTTATGGTTTGAAGTTATTATGAATTATCGGGATAGCGATCAGAGATGGATCGCATTATATCGAGGGAATCAAAGAAAATATCCACCATTTCCGGATCGAATTTCGAACCAGATAATTTTTCGATTTCAGTAAGGACATCCATTTCAGTCCAGGCTTCTTTGTAAACACGCTTTGACGAAAGGGCATCGTATACATCAGCAAGGGCTACAAGACGGCCCCAGATAGGGATCTCCTCTCCTTTTAATCCAGAAGCTTTTCCTTTCAGATTTTTTTCCAGTGGTTGTCCTGATTCAAGATCTATGTGGCCGGGATAGCCGGTGCCATCCCAGTTCTCGTGATGACGGAGGGCAACACTTGCAGAAACCTCGTCAAAATCGGATTGCTTCTGTATAAAGAGCCGGGCCCCGTGGGTGGTATGGGTCTTCATTGTTTCATATTCTTCATCAGTAAACCTGGCCGGTTTTTTCAGTATGATATCCGATATGGCGACTTTACCGACGTCATGAAGCATGGCCGCCATTCGCAGAACATCCCTTTTCTTGTCAATCTCCTCTTTCGGCATGTTTTTTCTGTTTGCCCATTTTTCAAAAAGTTCGACTGAATAGGAGGCAACTCTGTTGACGTGGGCGCCGGTCTCTTTCGGATCGCGAAGTTCGGCCATGCTGATCATTCGTAATATCAGTGCCCGTGTCATCTGGGCCCGCTGGATAATCATGCTGGCATTGTTTGCAAAGTGAAGTATATATATTTCATCTTCTGAGTCAAAGAACTTTACGTTGTTGTTTTGGTCAAGGGCATTTAAAATCTGCATTACGCCAATTATATCTCCCCGATTGGTTTTAAGAGGGACCGTCATCATTGATGTGGTTTTATAATTTGATTTCTTGTCGTATTCCGAATTGAAACTGTATGGTGTGTCGTCCGGTATTTTGTACACGTCAGGAATATTCAGGATTTCTCCGGTGGACGCTACATATCCTGAAATTGAATTTTTATTAATCTTGGTTTTGAATCTTTTATATATGAGTTTCTGCCCCGGAGGAAGTTTTTTCTCAAGGGATTCCGTCTGGACGTGGCTGAATATCAACTCGTCCTTGTCGCGAATCTGTATTGATCCCGCGTCAGCATTTACGAATTTCCGAGACTCGTATAATATTTTTTCCAGAAGGATATCTATATCCTGGACGGTGTTGAGTTCGGAACCGAGCCTGAGTATTTCCTGGAGTTTTGTCGAATCGTCAAACATATTGTATAAGTATAATTACTGCAATATCCATTTTCAATTATTTTTTATGATGTATTTGTAGAAGGCAATTTTTTTTCCACCATTATTATTTAGCAATAAATTACTATCCAGATGCTGGTTAATACTTGACTTATAACCCTTAATATGCAATTTAAATCCTTTATAAAAATAATCTGCTTTTCGCAACGAAACTTCCGTTATCTAAGAGTGTATATTCCGGAAATAGTGTTACACGAAAAAGTGAAGTGGTGGATTGTCAGATAATAAGGAGGGGATATGTTTCTAAAAAGAATCTTATTGTTATTAATGTCAAGCCTTCTTCTCACGTTTTTTGTTTCGTGTAAAAAAGAAAAAAAAGAAACAATCAAAATCGGTGCTATTTTTTCTGTTACCGGCCCAGCGTCATTTCTCGGTGCCCCTGAAGCAAAAACTGTTGAGATGCTCGTTGACCAGGTCAATAAAAACGGTGGAATTGACGGAAAAGATATTGAGGTCATAATCAAAGACTCAGGAGGAAGCCCGGAAAAGGCGATTTCATTCGCGAAACAGCTCATTGAGGAAGACAAGGTTTTTGCCATCATCGGTCCGTCCACCAGCGGTGAAACCATGAAGATTAAGACATTATGTGATAATGCCAACATGATTCTCATTTCATGCGCGGCCGCTGAAGTAATTGTCGACCCGGTAGCGAAATATGTTTTTAAAACGCCCCAGAAAGACAGCCACGTGGCGATGAAAATATTCGAAACGATGAAAGAACTCGGCATCAACAGGATCGGAGTTGTTGTGGGGAACACCGGTTTCGGTAAAGCGGGGAAAGAACAGCTGGAAAAAATCGCACCCAGATACGGAATCAAGATACTCATCAGCGAAGTTTACGACAAGGGGGCAACCGATTTAACCGGCGTATTGACGAAGGTTAAGGCTAAAGGTGTCCAGGCGGTCGTAAACTGGTCCATTGTCCCTGCACAGTCGATAATCGCGAAGAACATGAAACAGATCAATTTCGACGTCCAGCTTTTCCAGAGCCATGGTTTCGGGAACATAAAATACGCCAGGGAGGCCGGCGAGGCCGGTGAAGGGATTATCTTTCCCTGCGGACGCCTCTTTGTCGCTGAAGAACTGGATGGTTCAAATCCCCAGAAGGCCGTTCTTCTGAAATACCGGAAGGACTATGAGTCCATGTACACTGAGGATGTGAGCACTTTCGGCGGGCACGCCTATGACGCTTTTATGATACTTGTCGAAGGTATGAAACAGGCGGGCACGGACAGGGAAAATGTCCGTACGGCAATAGAAAACCTTAAGGGTTTTCCGGGGACCGGTGGTATTTTTAATTTCTCTCCCACTGACCATAACGGCCTTGGCATAGATTCACTTTCCATGATGACAGTGAAAGACGGTAAATTCGTTCTATATACAAAGTAATTTGAATCGCAAAAGCTGAGGGCGGAACATTTTCCGCTCTCAGCTGCACTGAAATTTATGACATTTGAACAGGCCCTGCAGTATATTTTTTCCGGGATCACCAACGGCAGTATCTATGCCATAGTGGCAATCGGATTCAACATCATCTATAATACCACCGGCATCATAAATTTCGCCCAGGGGGAGTTTCTCATGCTCGGGGGGATGATTGCCATATCGTTTTCCCCGTTCATGCCCCTGGCCCTGGCGGTATTTTTCGCTGTTCTTATCACCTCTCTGGTGGGGGCGTTTATTGATATTGTATTCATTCGGCGTTTGAAGGAGCCGTCCGTCCTGGTGATGATTATTATCACCATCGGTCTGTCCATCATAATACGGGAAGCCGCTCTTCATATATGGGACGAGAAGGTCAGGTCCCTTCCTTATTTCACCGGCAACGAAACGACTTCGATAAATATCCTGGGTGCCTATATCTCGCCCCAGGTCCTCTGGGTTCTCGGCATAAGCAGTATAATCGTACTCTTTCTCGGCTTTTTTTTCAAGTATACCGTTCCCGGCCGTTCCATGCGGGCCAGCGCCTCGAACAAAATAGCGGCCCAGCTCTGCGGCATCAATACCAGGAACATGGTGACCCTTTCATTTGTTCTCAGTGCCGCCATCGGGGCCCTGGCAGGGTGCGTTATCTCCCCCATAACGCAGACCCAGTATGACTCGGGTACCCCCCTCGCGATTAAGGGTTTCACCGTTGCGATCCTGGGGGGCCTCGGTAACAGCACCGGGGCCGTTCTGGGCGGATTGATCATCGGTCTGCTGGAGGCATTCAGCATCAGCATCCTTCCCCTTGCCTACCAGGACGCCATAGCTATAACCATCCTACTCCTGATCCTTTTTATCAGGCCGAGCGGTATCATGGGAAGCAAAGAAGTGTCCGCGCTTAAGGATTTTTGATGGCATCACGTACTAATTTTTCAATTCTCGTTTTTGTCCTGTTCGTTGTATCCTTTCAGGTGTTCAGTTCCATGACCGGGCAGGAGTATTTTTTAACCCAGCTCACCATGTCCGCCTATTACGTGCTGGTCATCATGGGACTCTGCGTTCTCATGGGTTATACCGGGCAGATATCGATAGGGCACGCAGGATTTTTCGCCATCGGCGGTTACACTTCCGCGGTTCTGACAACAGTAAACCTTCTTAATCACCAGGGAAGTTCTCTGGTGAAGGTACTCACCAATACCGGTTTGACCGTTACCCGCATTGATCCCTACGGTACCGAGATTGTCCATCTTGCTCCCTGGGCGGCCCTGATTGCGGCTGTACTCATCACCATAGCGATATCCTTCCTGGTGGGAATCCCAATCCTGAAGCTCAAGGGGCACTACCTCGCCATGGCCACACTCGGTTTCGGGGTCATCATCTACCGGGTCGTTCTCGGGACAAAGCTCTTCGGCGAGGCTGACGGTATTTCGGAGGTTCCCGGTTTTGACCTATTTTTCAACATGAAAATCAGCGGCGATATGTCTTACCGGGTTGAGAATTACTATATTGCCTGGTTCATGGTTGCAGCCGGGCTGGTTGTTCTTCTCAATATTGTCAACTCCCGGGTGGGCCGGGCCCTCAGGGCCATCCATGGAAGCGAAGAGGCAGCCAATTCCATGGGAATCGATACCGGCAAATACAAGCTCGTCATCTTTATCCTGAGCGCCGTGTTCGCGGCCCTCGGCGGGGTCTTCATGACCCATTTCAACGGCGGCATCGGCCCTTCCGAGGCAGGGGTCATGAAATCGGTCCGGTACGTCGCCATTGTCGCCGTGGGTGGCATGGCGAACCTCTGGGGGGCCCTCATCATGGGAATTTTCCTGAACTATATATCCCTTCGGGGATACCTCGGGTCTTACGATGACGCTTTTTTCGGGCTAATACTGGTGGTGATCATGATATTCGCACCGGACGGGATTATCAAAAGAGAGCGGATAACGCCGATACTTTCCATGTTTAAGAGATTGCTGGTCAAAAATGAGTCTTCTGGAAGTAAATAACCTGAGCCGTTCCTTCGGCGGCCTCAAGGCGGTTGATGCCGTCAGTTTCGAGGTGGAAAAAAACGCCATCAAGGCTGTGATTGGCCCGAACGGGGCGGGAAAGACCACACTCTTCAACCTGATTTCCGGCACCCTGCGTCCCGATATTGGCACCATTATCTTTAACTCCGAGTCGATCGAGTCATATCCCCCCTATAAGATCGCGAAGCGGGGGATCTCACGGACCTTCCAGAACATCAAGCTCTTCCACGGTATGACCGTGCTCGAGAACGTCATGGTGGGAAGGCACGTGCGGTCCAGGGCGGGATTTTTCACCGCCATGGCCAATCTTCCCTGGTGCTGGAACGAGGAACGGTCGATCAGGGAGAAATCGATGGAGATTCTCGAGTTTCTCGGGATTGCCGATCTCGCCGACACCGACGCCTCGAGCCTTCCCTTCGGGAAACAGAGAATCCTTGAATTCGCCCGGGCACTGGCCATGGAGCCGGTCCTTCTTCTCCTTGACGAACCTGCCGCCGGGCTGAACATATTCGAAACCAGGGAAATCGCCTCAATCATAACCACGATACGGGAGCGGGGGATAACGATCCTTCTTATAGAACACGACATGTCCCTGGTCATGGATATATCGGATCATATAGCGGTACTGAGCTCCGGTACGAAAATAACTGAAGGGACGCCCGATGAGGTCCAGAGGAACGAAGAGGTGATTCGAATCTATCTCGGAGAAGAGGATGCTTAGGGTACGGAATCTCGAATCAGGATACGGCAAGCTCCGGGTGCTCCGGAACGTGTCTCTGCACGTTAACGCCGGTGAGATCGTCGCCATAATCGGGGGGAACGGCTCCGGCAAGTCGACCCTCCTCGATACCGTCTCGGGCACTGTGCGGGCAGTGGCCGGGGAGATCCTCTTTCAAAATGAAGACGTGTCCGCCGTGACGCCGGAAAAGATAGTGACCAGGGGATGTTCCCTGGTGCCCGAAGGGAGGCAGATTTTCAACACCATGACCGTCAGGGAAAATCTTCTTCTCGGGGCCTATACCCTGAGGGCGAAAAAATCGGCCAGGGGAAGTGAACTTCGTTCGGCGGTGAAGGAGGAGCTCGACCGGGTGTACGGCATTTTTCCCCGCCTCAGGGAGCGGAGCGGGCAGCTCGGGGGCACCCTGTCCGGGGGGGAGCAGCAGATGCTCGCCATCGGCCGCGCGCTCATGGCCCGGCCCGACCTCATCATGCTCGACGAACCGTCCATGGGTCTGGCGCCGATTATCGTGAAGGATATTTTCAAGGTCGTAAGCAGTCTCAGGGAGAGCGGGAAGACCGTGCTCATCGTCGAGCAGAACGCCCGGGCGGCCCTGAAGATAGCAGACCGGGGGTATGTGATCGAGACCGGCCAGATAATGCTGGAAGGAACATCTGATGAGCTCCTGAACAACAACGACGTTCAGCGGGCGTACCTGGGCAAGGAATACAAGAGCATCGGTGATTTAGGGGGAACACCATGATATACAACAGCAGATATGAAACCATGGATCGCGTGGAGCTCAGGCAGGTCCAGCTTGAGCGCCTCCAGATGACCCTGAACAGGGTATACCGGAACGTGGCCTTCTACAAAAAGTCCTGCGACGAATACTGCATCAACGTTGAAGACATTAAACACGTTGATGACATCAATAAGCTCCCGTTCACCACCAAGGAGGATCTGCGCCAGAGTTACCCCTATGACATGTTCGCCGTGCCCCTCAGGGACATCATCAGGATTCATTCGTCCCGGGGGCGCACCGGCAGGCCCGTCGGCATCGGGTTTACCAAGAACGACATCCATCACTGGACCGAACTGACGGCCCGGGTGCTGGCAGGGGCCGGGGTCACGGACCACGACTTCATCCAGATAGCAATCGACTACGCCATGGTGACCGGGGGGTTCGGGGTTCATTACGGGGCAGAGGCGATCGGCGCGTCGGTCATTCCCTCGTCGTCCCAGAGCAACATACAGAACCAGATCCATATAATGAAGGATTACAAGACATCGGTGCTGGTGAGCACCCCGAGTTACGCGGTACGACTTGCCGGCAACCTTGATGAGATGGGGATCCATCCAGAGGAACTCAATCTGCGGATCGGCGTATTCGGCGCGGAACCGTGGAACGAACGGACCCGGGAGATGATCGAGGAACGGCTCCACATCTCGGCTTATAATATCTACGGCATTAATGAAATCATCGGACCCGGCATCTCCGGGGAGTGCGAACACAAGAACGGCCTCCACGTGAACGAGGACCATTTCATCGTGGAGATAATCCATCCTGAAACACTGGAGCCGGTTTCTCCCGGTGAAAAGGGAGAACTTGTGGTTTCCACTATAACCAAGGAGGGGTTTCCCCTGATTCGGTACCGCACGAATGATGTTTCATACATTATAGATGAACCGTGCCCGTGCGGGAGAACCACCATCAGGATGTCCAACGTCACGGAACGGACTGACGACATGATAGTGGTCGGCGGGGTGAGTTTTTTCCCGGGCCAGGTTGAAGAGATACTCGCAAACCTGGAGGGTATGGAGCCCCGCTTCCAGATTCTTATCGACAATGAGGAGGGTCTGGACACGGCCGAGATACGGATCGAGGTCTCTGAGAAGATTTTCAACGATGAAATGAAGCGTCTCATGGAAATAAAGAACGCCATCACCGGCCTCTGCGCGGAAAGAATCGGTCTCAAGGCACGGGTTTCACTCGTGGAGCCGGGGACCATCCTGAAAGACGAAGGAAAAACAGTCATTGATAAACGGAAGAAAAAATAACAGCAATCAAATGACGATCATCGCGTTGCCTGTTGCCCTGCTGTTTTTAATCCTGGCCGGCTGCGGAACAAAAAAGGATTCGACCGGCAAACTGGTATCGCCCATGAACGGGGATCGGGTAATCGGTGAATACCTGGTATCCCTGCGACCCGGGGTTTCCCCTGATCTGATACGGCAGGTATACAAACAGTACGGCGTTCAATCATTAAAAAAGATTGGATCCGACCTCTACCTGATAAAACTCGAGACAGACCCGGGTGTGAAAGAAATTCAGGCATTAATAACCGAACAGATGCGGTACGTGGAGCCGAATCAAATCTACCGGGCGATGCCGCATCATAATAAATAAGGGGATAAAAAATTGAAATTAGAGAAGATCAACCTGATCTATAGTTCCTTTTGCATTAACCCTGCCACCCCATTTTAGCCGACCTGACAGAGTAATATCAGCAGTGACACCATTTTCAATGGCGCTAATAATATCTGTATAGCTAGCCTGTTTATTATAAGATCCCTCATTTTCTATATATCGGGCAATAGCAAGAGCCGTAACACCAGCAACATGGGGTGCTGCCATGGAAGTTCCCTGTAAAAAACGGCAGGCGGTGGTGTTCGGGTAGAGCCGGGTGATATCAAAGGCGTATATTGCAATAGCGCCGGTACTGAAACTGCTGTCAGAGACAAAGTGGAATCCAAGACTGAAGGTCAAATTGAGATATCTCGTGAGATCGAATTCCCCTGACCATTCACCTGTTCCTGTTCCAGTGTATGTATTAAAGGCATTCATAGTGAATTGATTGAAGGTTGGCCTGCCGAACGTTTTATAGGTGAAATAGACACCGTCGATATTAAATTCTGTATCATAATCAATAAAGTGCTGTACCGTGGCGGAGACGGCCCCGTAGGCGTTGAGATCGAATGTGCTGTATGCAATACTGTCCAGATAATCGTCGTAAGAACCGAATGGAAATGTCGCTGGATTGGTGAGAAGATCTGGAGATCCGGACTGGAACCCCCACCCGTCATCAAGGATCCATGCCGTGAAATCCTCCCGGGTTATGACGCTCTGGCCGGGCCAGGTGCTGAAAATATTTTCCCCCGGTGCTGCAATGTCGACGTCTCTATTCTCAATTATAGGGTCGGTATCGTAATTTGAAAAGTCTGTCAGATCCCCATCCTGTTTGATTGCAGCTACAGAAATTATATTATTATTAGTGTATCGTGCCGGATATGCGTTACTGTCATTATCAATATCTTTATCACTGTTACCGGCTGCTGCGACAAGGATGACACCGGCAGATTCTGCGTCATTAACCACTTCCTGCATAGCAAAATCGTCCGGACCCCCGAGGCTGGCGTTGATAACATGGGCCCCCTGGGAGATTGCGAACTGCATCCCCTGTGCTATGGATGAGGTATATCCGTTACCGGCCGCGTCAAGGACACGCACCGCCATGAGCTGAACCCGCCAGCAGATACCGGCCAGGCCGGTGCTGTCGTTGCCGTAGGCACCGATGGTCCCGGCGACATGGGTTCCGTGGCCGTTCAGGTCCATGGGGTTTTTATCGTTGTCCAGAAAGTCGTAACCGTGGTTCGGGTATGCGGTTCCGCCGTTCCACATGTTCGGAGCCAGGTCACGGTGGGTATAATTGATCCCGGTATCGATGACTGCCACGATAACGCTGCTGCAGTCTGATATATCATCCCATGCTTCTGGAGCGTTTATGTCTTTGTCTGGAGTGCTCAGCTCACCATTAACTGTTTGTCCGGTATTATTGAGTCCCCAGAGCTGATCGTAATCAGGATCGTTCGGCGTCGCCGTGATTTTATAGATATAGTTAGGCTGGGCATATTCCACGTCCGGGTCGCCGTTGTAGAGGACGACCGCCTCTTCTACATCCTGGCCCTCCGGCAGTTTGATCTGTTTGAAACGGGATTGAAATCCCTTCTTTGATGTGAACAGGGTCCGTTGGTCCGAGGCTTTCATTGTCTCCATAAGGTTGTTCACCCGGGCCTGGCTGGCATCATCCCTGAATTTTACGATAATCTCATCCGGAACATATTCACCACTCATGATGCCGGTTGTGTGAGCTGCAGATGAGGTAGCAAATCCCGACCCTGACGAGGTTTTAACACCGCATCCGCAGCCACTTCCTGTATGAGGCTGGTCAGGGAGTATGGCACTGCTGGAAGCAGGGGCTAGCTGGGTTAACAGCAATAAGTTCAACAGGGGATTGGTGCTGCTGTCACTTGAACATCCTGATTGAAATGATACTGCTATGATTGTAATGAAAATAATAAAAAGTTTTATTTTGAGAGTCATGTAATGATCCTTCATATTTCAAGACATTAAATATCGTGTTTATTGTTTTTATGACATAACAATTTACATGAATTTAAATAATACTCATTTTTTTATAAGTAATGCATTTTTTTCTTCACTATAATATAAAATCTGTCGAAAATTAATGATAAGGAGTTTTATCTATTCAAGCAACAATATGAAACGAATTATACTGATTTTAATTATTATATCCGCTTCTTTGCCCCTTCACGCGGTTACCCTGAAATGGGATATCCCCCTGAACAACCGGCTGGAATTAATTAGAACGGCGTGGGTGAAATATCTTTCAAATAAGCAGTTGGAAAATTCGTATATTGAAAGGAATATCATCGATCTCACCTGCTATGACAAAAGGGACTCTTCCAGCGCGGTGCGGGGGACATTTTCCGTGTACGAAAAGAAAACCGAGGAAGGGGTCTTTCACTTGCGGGAACAGCATCCGACTGATTTCATCATCACTGACCAGGGGAAGTACCTGGTTGATGAAAAGTATTACATGCCGAACCTCCGCCATATTCCGACTTTTCCGGATGAGGATATTAAACAGGGTGACCGGTGGGGTGGTGAAGCAGAACTTATTCTCACCAATTTTTCCGCTCCCTTTAAACTGATTTTTCCGGTTCGATATGAACTTGCCGACATTACTACCCTTGATGATGTTAAAGCCGCCGTCATAAGCTACGAGTATATAATTGACTACGATCTTACGAAGGGGAGTTATCCTTCTGATTTTCCTTTGAAAATTTTTGGAAAAAACAAGGGTGTCATCTACTGGGACATTGACGGTAAGCGGCCCCATCTCATACAGGAAAAGTATACCATTGTGTTTATTTACCGTACCGGTATTCAATCGCTCGGGAGCGGCCAATTCGAGATGAATATCGAGACGAAGAGCAGGCTTTATTCACAGTTGAGCCAGGAAGAGAAAGAAAAGGAAAAGGAGGAGTTGAAAAAAATTATTCCTGAAGATAAGGATATTGTTGTTGATACGGACAAGCGTGGTCTGGTGTTGCGTCTTGGGGATGTGTTATTTGATTTCGATTCTTATACATTAAAAAACGAAACAAAACAAAAATTGGAAACAA
Source organism: uncultured Leptospirales bacterium (assembly GCA_964514165.1). Taxonomy (GTDB): domain Bacteria; phylum Spirochaetota; class UBA4802; order UBA4802; family UBA5550; genus CAZEPS01. The sequence continues at coordinate 2,290 of CAZEPS010000005.1, read as the reverse complement.
TAGCTTCAATTATTCGTAAAAAATACCTTGATCGTGAGTTAATCATAGAAGGACATACTGATAATATTGGCGAAAAAGATTATAATTATCGATTATCACGACAACGGGCACGTGAAGTTACCGAATATTTAAAGTCAAAAACAGATCATGACAAATTATCATATCGAGGTTTTGGATCTGAAAAACCTATTACTGATAATAAAACGAAGAAGGGTCGGCAGAAAAACCGCCGGGTTGAGATTATTATTAAACTGGAATAGAATTTGTTATCCCGGGGGATGGTCTGACATCAGGTTTTGTATAGTTTTTTCATCTGGAAATCCCCAATATATTGTGAAATTTAACATTCCCTGCTTTAATGATGAGATACTGAAATAGTTAAGTGTATAGTTATCGGTATTTTTATTCATTAATTCTTTCAACGCTTCATTTAAATAATTTTCAAAAGAGAATTCAATGATATGTGAAACAGACATTTTGCACCATTTTTTCATATCATTAGATTTTTCATACATGTCATACGAATAACAGATATGAAAAGTCTCCCACTCCCTGTTTTTATCCCTTTTCTGATATTTAATTCTTCCGCAACTGTTATGTTTCGGCAGGGAATATCTAAAGAATGTTTTCAGAAGCTGGTTGTAGATTCGGTTTTGTGAATAACCGGTATTCCGGGAAAGCAGAAAAACACTGTTAAATATTTGCCTTCTGACGTTTATTGTGGTATCAATATTCATACTATCGCTCCTTCAAAAAAATTTATCTAAAAGCTATACGAATGGGAAGATGCAATTTGACGAAAAAAAATACAGGAGTAATTTTTTATGGCACTACATCAACACATCATACTTTTGTCGCTATGGATTATGTTCTGCTTCCTGCACAGTTTCCTGTTATATCCTTCTGTGATGGACTTTTTTAGAAATAAAATGAAAGGTCATTATCGATATTACCGGCTTTACTTTAATATAATCTCTGTTATTACGATAATTCCGCCACTCGGCTATTATTTCATGGTACCAGGCGATATGGTATGGAGATGGAGCGGATACTGGATTATACCACAGATTGTATTAATAGTCTTCGCAGGACTTTTATTTATATTCGGAATGTTTCACTACAATTGGAAGGAATTTGCCGGTTTTCAGCAGATCCAGGACAAGAGGCTATCGGAATGCACTATTGCGACAGATTGTGAACTGGTAACAAATGGCATCCTCGGATTGACCAGGCATCCCCTCTATCTGGGAGTACTGCTTATACTATGGGCCAGAAATATTGATACCCGGGCCCTGGTAGTTAATATTATTTTGTCAGTGTACCTGTTAATCGGCACTTTTCTTGAGGAGAAAAAGCTCTTGATAATGTTCGGAGACCAGTATAGGGAATACCAGAAAAATGTATCGATGTTCATTCCCTTTAAATGGATCAGAAAAAAGATTTTCGGCGGCGTTTAATTATATATTTTTTATGACACTCTCAATTCCGGATATCATCATCTCAATTGCGATAGCCCCGATAAACAGGGCGTTGATCCGCATAAGGATGGCAAAGTACTTTCCCACAACCTGTTCCTTCCTGTTGCTGATACGGAAATGAATCTGATGATAAACCATAAGAAATATGAAGTTGATGAAAAGAACGGTGAATATAATTCCGACGGTAAAGTGAAAGCTGAATTTTCTCCCTATGAGGATTGACACCCATACGGTTCCCGGTCCAATCATATAGGGGAGGGCGATATTCGGCGCGAGATCCGTAATGTCTCCTCGAAACAAAACATTACTGCCTGATCCTTCGATGATATATTTGAAAGCAATGAATAGAATTATTATCCCGCCGAAAATCTGCAGAGAAGCAAGCCGTACCTGGAATATCTCTTTCATGATATATTTTTCACCGATAAGGGCGAAGATGACGAATATAATAAAAGAAATCAGGGTTGCCTTCAAATGCATCTTGAAAAATTCTCCCGGTTTCAGTTTGTCCATCAGCTCAAACAGGTATAACACCTGGGCAAAAGGATTCAACATTACCAACAGTAAAATCAGTTCTTTCATTCCTTGCTCGTAATAAGATATTATTTAATTTTATCCTTTAACCGCATGACAGCGTCAGCTATTACTTCGGGTACCTCTTCCTGGAGAAAATGACCGGCCTGTGTTTCGGTTACCCTGGCACCGGGAAATCTCGATTTCACCGCGTCAAGGCGCCTGCCAAGAATCGGGTCCTTCATTCCCCAGACTATTTCTGCTGGGCCGTTAAAACCATCAATAAAACCTTCCACCTG
>CAZEPS010000004.1:48522-56294 GCA_964514165.1 uncultured Leptospirales bacterium | reverse complement strand
CTGCTGATTCGGCGATTTCATAGAATTTTGGATGCATCAGGGGTTCGCCGGAACCGCCGAAACATATGGTATAGGGCAGGTTGAAATTTTTCATTTCCTTTAGAATTTTTTTGAAGAGATCCCCTTCCATGAAACCGTGTTCTTTTTCCAGGGTCTTTCTGTAGCAGAAGACACAGTCATAATCACAGGAACCGGAAAGTTCAATTTCCAGGTATGAGGGCCCGACAAACAGGATATCGGGATTCTCTTCGATGATGGACCTGATTTTTTCATAGGGGGGGACGGAACCCTGTGCATCATGAATATTTTCCATTATTCGCATGTCACGGGGCGAGGAACACCGGAAGTCTATCCGCTTGTCTCGAATGTCAGGGTCCTTGTAATAGAGTTCTATGTCGAACTGATTGATATTTGATTTGATAACCTGGATGAGGGGGAGGGTTTTTTCGTCAAAGTCAGGTATGTTGTCAATCAGTTCCCGTGAGATTAATTCGCAGGAGAGCCCAGGGGGGAGATTTTCGGAATAGGTGAATTCAGCCAGGTTTACCGTGTGTATTTCTGTCATTTCGTTTATTATGGACATATCGATAAAGGGTGAATCCCCGTAGACCTTGACGACATGGTCTGATGAAATTTCGGAAAAAATTTTTTTCCAGAATTCTATATCATCAGCGTCATTTCTGAAAATGCATGACGGGTTGCCGGAAAGCCTTCCGGAATAGGTTTCGTCCACGGTGTAGTAGACCTTTTCGATCGTGTCACTCTTCAAAGAATTATTGGTGAGTAGATCCGGGATGAACTGACCCTTGAATGTGAGATGATCATCGGTTAAACCCCGGTCAATGTATATTAAAAGGCTTATTGACAATTTTTTCACCCCTTACGATTTCACGTAATTTTTCATCAGTATGTTTATTTCCGATTCACGCTTTCTCATTTTTATCCATTTTTCAAACTGCTCGCCCATCTTCTCGCTGTAGAGTTTATACATGATGAACTTTTCGACGCTTTCAAAACTGACCGGCCGCTTCCCGAGGTATTTGACCAGGTGGTACCCTTCACCGGATTTAAATACCGGCGACATCTGCCCCCTCTTCGTCAGCCGGTTGACGTTTCCCGCGAAATAGGGGTCGAGCTCACCGAGCATTTTCCAACCCATATCGCCGCCCTTTGACCTTGTCTCAGGGTCCTGGGAATACCGTGCGGCGAGTCGTTCAAAGGACTCGCCCCGCATAATACGGTTCCTCAGGCTTTCGAGATATTCATTCGCCTTCATCTGATCTTTCAGGGAATTGCTTCTCGGTTTTACCAGGATCTGCTTGCACCGGACCTCGTATCCGAGCTTTTGCCTGTTCTGGCGGTACCATGCCATGGCTTCTTCCTTGGATGGGGGCGAAATTCCTATGGCGATTGACATGACCTGTTCCCTTCGTATCTGGGTGCGGACCTGTTCGAAGAATTCCGCAAAAGTTGTCTTATACTTCGCTTCCACGTATTTGATAAACCTGTTCAGCTCGGGATCGAGTTCACTGTCTTCTTTTATTTCTTCAGATTTAAGCCTTTTCTCAAGCCGGGAAGTGAGTTTCTTTATCAAACCCTCGACACCTTTCGGGTCCCTTCCCTTTTCCTGATAATACTGGCCCATGTAATTTCCGAGGTAGGTCGCCACCCTGCTGTCGCTTATTATAATCGCTTCATTTTCCGCTGTTTCGCTCACCAGCGCCTCTTCGATAAGCTCATCGAGGGTTCTGCTCTTTTCATAGGCGTATCTGCTCGGATGCACCCTCTTTGTTTTTTTTAACTGTTCAAAACGGGCCTCTATTTCGCTTTCAACAATGGCAGTGTTGTTGACAATGGCTACGACCTGGTCATAGGACTCCCAGGAAAAGCCGGCGGAGGCCATGAAAAGTAACGATACTGTTATGATTAATTTTTGAAACATTCTGATTCCCCGTTAATTAGTAACTGCTGAATGGCGGTATAATTGCCGCAAAAAAAGACATCTTTCAACCGGAGCATTGTCTCGGTAATATCAGACGCGTATAGTTCTATATTTCCTTTTTCCCCCGTGTTGGCAAGATTTTTTTCTTTCAGGATCGAATCTACCTCGCAGGCAATCTCTATTCCGGTATCTATCAGTTTCATGTCAGGAAAGACCGCGTTGATTGTTTGCTTCATCATCGGGAAATGGGTACACCCGAGGATTAATGTCCTTACCCCGCTGTCGTACATTGCCTGGATATATTCCCTGACCGCGAGAATGGCGATTTCACCTTCTGTCATACCCTCTTCAGTGAGGGTTACGAACAGAGTGGCATGGTTCTGTAAAATTTTCAACTTCGGGTTTATGGCCCTGATCGCCCTCGGATATGACTCGCTTTTCACCGTGGCCCTGGTCCCGATGACCCCGATTACCTCCCCTGCAAGCAGGCCGTACGCCGCTTTTGCCCCTGGTTCGATAACACCGATTATCGGGATATCGTATTCACCTCTCAATGTTTCGAGAGCCGTGGCGGAGGATGTGTTACAGGCGATTACGATCATTTTGACTCCCCTTGAGATGAGGTAATCGGTGATTTCCCGGGAGTACCGGATTATCGTTTCAGGGGACCGGGTACCGTAGGGAAACCGGGCAGTGTCGCCGAAATAGATAATGTTTTCGCCGGGAAGGAGATGGTTTATCTCCCTGCACACGGTGAGACCCCCTATCCCGGAATCGAAGATGCCTATGGGACTGTCCACCTCAGGAGTCCTTTTTCCGGTCGGAAAAGAGCATGTATTCAATACCGTCGACCAGTGCCTGCCACGAGGCTTCAATGATATTGGTCGAAACCCCGACAGTATTCCAGATGCCTGTTCCCCGGGTCTGTTCTATCAGGACACGAACCGCGGCACCGGTTCCGTCCTTTTCGTTGAGGACCCTGACCTTGTAATCCGAGAGATGCATCTCCCTGATTTCAGGGTAGAACTTCTCAAGGGCCTTCCTCAGGGCGTTGTCAAGGGCCTCAACCGGGCCGTTCCCGTTCGCGGCGGTGTGTTCGACCCTGCCGCCAACCTCAACCTTTATGGTGGCCTCGCAGTAGAGACTTTTTCCCTCGGTCATTTCGGTGATGACCCGGAACCCCTTTAAACTAAAAAAGGGAACGTACTCACCGGTTGCCTGCCGCAAAATAAGTTCGAAGGATCCGTCAGCAGCCTCGAACTGGAAGCCGATGTCCTCGAGGCTCTTTATTTTCTGGAGCACTTTCCGGGAGAGGGCGGAGTCGTTCAGATCGATGCCCATCTCCCGTGCCTTGTATTCGATGTTGCTCTTCCCGGAGAGTTCGGATATGAGGATCTTACGCCGGTTCCCCACGTCGGCCGGGTTGACGTGCTCATAGGTCCTGGTGTCCTTCTGGAGGGCTGACACGTGGATACCCCCCTTGTGGGCGAAGGCGTTGTTCCCCACAAAGGGTGCCCGCTCGTCGTGGGCGAGGTTGGCGGTTTCGCTGATGAACCTGCTGGTTTCGGTAAAGTGGACCAGCTCCTCCCCGGCACTGCATCGGTACCCCATTTTCAGGACCAGGTTCGGGACAAGGGTTATCAGGTTGCAGTTGCCGCACCGTTCCCCGTAGCCGTTCATGGTTCCCTGGACCAGGACCGCTCCGGCCAGAACCGACGATATAGAGTTTGCCACGGCGAGTCCCGTATCGTTATGGTAATGGACACCGATCGGCGTGGAGAGCTCTGACCTGACGGTTTCAGTTATGGAGCCGGCCTCGTGGGGAAGGGTCCCCCCGTTAGTGTCGCAGAGCATGACCATGTCGGCGCCAGCGTCCCTGGCCGACGCCGCCGTTTCCAGGGCGTAGTCGCTGTTGTGCTTGAATCCGTCAAAAAAATGCTCTGCATCAAGATAGACCTCAAGACCCGAATCTTTGAGAAAGGCGACCGTTTCACTGATAAGGAGCAGGTTCTCCTTAAGGGGAATGTCCAGGGCCTTCTTCACGTGAAAATCCCAGGTTTTGGCCACGATTGTCACAGTGTCGGGTTTTGCCTCCACAAGTGCCCTGACGAACTGGTCTTCGGTAACCCTGATTTTCGGCCGCCTGGTGGACCCGAAGGCGACTATTTTCGCATGATTCAGTTTCTCCTTTCTGATTTCCTCGAAGAAGAGGTTGTCTTTCGGGTTGGAACCGGGCCACCCTCCTTCGACATAGTCGATTTTCAGCCTGTCCAGGGCCCGGGTGATGGAGAGCTTGTCATGGAGGGAGAAGGAGATCCCAACGGACTGGGCACCGTCCCGAAGGGTGGTGTCGTATATGATTATCGTGTCATTTTTCATAAGAACTTGATTTTATTCCTCATATAAAAGAGAATGCAAATTGTAAACCAAAGAGTCATATTGCAAGAAGTTTTTTGCATGTCTGAAGCGGGAAAAGTACTGAAAAGAATTACAGGGAACATCAAAAAACCAGTTTTTAGAAGTTCCCTGCATTTGGTTGGGATCGATTGGCATTTTCCGCCCCTGTTATGATAAATGGGGAAAGAATTTTGCTTTTTGTTTCTTAAATAATAAGGGATAAAACCGATTTAAACAAGAATGTGTACCCAGAGGGGAATCTCCTGTTTAATTAATAGAGATTCCCATAAACCTTGAACGGGGATAATAAGAATGAGCGAGAAAGAAACCGATACCTCCAGGGTGCCGACTCCCGGGGAGCTCGTGAACAAGGCCCGGGGATTTATGGAGAGCATGATACTCCTTACCGCCATGGAACTCGATATCTTCACGGTTATCGATACCAGTGAAATGACCTCGAAAGAGATCAGCGAAGCCCTGAATGTCCCCCACCGATCGGCGGACCGGCTCCTTAACGCGGTTTGCGCCCTGGGGTGCCTTGCCAGGAAGAACGGCCGGTTTTCCAACATACCTTCACTTCTCCCGTTCCTGATCAGGACGTCGGAGAATTTTTTTGGAGGTTACCGTCATTTATATGGGCTCTATCACCGGTGGGGGACACTCCCCGACGCGGTGAGAAACGACGGCAGGGTTTTCGACCGGGCAAAGGCCGAGGAGGGATCCACCGAATCTTTTATAGAGGCGATGCATTCACGGGCGAAGCATTCGGCCCCGGCTCTGGTTGCGAAGATCGATACTGAAGGGGTAGAGCGGATCCTCGACGTCGGCGGGGGGTCCGGGGTTTTTTCCATGGCCTTTGTCAGGAAAGATGGCCGCATCAGTGCCGTGGTGTTCGATCTCCCGGAGGTGGTGGAACTTGCCGGGAAGTACGTTGAACGGGAGGGGCTCTCGGACAGGATTTCGACCCTGGCGGGGAACTACCACACCGATGATTTCGGGAGCGGATACGACCTGGTGTTCCTCTCGGCCATCGTCCACATCAATTCACCGGAGGAGAACCGGGATCTTTTGAGAAAGACCTGCGATTCGCTCAAACCCGGCGGCCGCATCGTTATTCAGGACTTCATCATGGAGGAAGACCGGATCCATCCTCCCGGAGGAGCTGTTTTCGCCCTGAACATGCTTGTGAACACAGAAGGGGGGGACACCTACACCGAAGGTGAAATAGGGGGGTGGCTTGAAGCAGCAGGGTGCGTCGACATATCCCGGATTGAAACCGGGCAGGAAGTGTCGATCATTACCGGCAGAAAACCGTCCTGATGAAGCTTGTTATAGGGGACATTTCCCTCAGGCCAGACCAGCCCGAAAGCCGTATCGGCACAATCCTGCACGATGAATTCGGGCTTGAGAAGAATCCTGATTATAAAATACTGAAGAAGTCCCTGGACGCGCGAAAAAAGGAGAGAATCCGGTACCGGTACCGGATTCTCGTGGAGGTTTCTGATGAGAAAGGCCGGGAACTCCTGGCAGGGGAAACCGTTTCAGAATACCGGGAACTGGCATTTCCGGCGGTAAAAAAAACTGCCGCCAGGATAACCCCCCTTATCGTTGGGTCCGGTCCGGCCGGGCTCTTCTGCGCCCTTCGCCTCATCGAATCGGGAATCACGGTCACGATTCTCGAGCGGGGAAGGCCGGTCCATGAGCGAATGAAGGACATCGCCCTCCTGGAAAACAAAGGAGAACTGAATCCCGAGACCAATGTCCTTTTCGGCGAGGGAGGGGCCGGGGCCTACTCCGACGGGAAATTGACCACCAGGACGAACCGTCCCGAGAGCGCCTGGTTCTATGAAAAACTTGTCGAACACGGGGCGCCTGGTTCCGTGTTTTATGAAGCCCGGCCCCATCTCGGGACCGACGGGGTCAGGTCCCTGGTGCGGAACATCCGAAAGACGATTATTGATTCAGGTTCGGAGATCCTCTTCGGAAAAAAAGCAACATCTCTACTGGTGCGGGACGGGGCTGTTCACGGGGTCACGGTTTCCGGTGGCGAAGAGATTCCCGGGTCGCCGGTGGTCCTCGGGACCGGCCACTCCGCCCGCGACGTGTACCGGTTCCTGAGTGAGCAGAATATTCGCCTGGAAAAAAAAGATTTCGCCGTCGGGGTCCGGGTCGAGCACCCGGCTGAGCTCGTCCGTGATATCCAGTACGGCAACTCGGAGTTTATAGAAAAACTACCCCCGGCCGAATACTTCCTGGCCCGGACCAGCCGGAAAACCGGCAGGGGTGTCTACTCGTTCTGCATGTGTCCCGGGGGGAGGGTGATCAACTCCTCATCGGAATCCGGACGGCTCTGTACCAACGGGATGAGTAATTCACTCAGGGACGGCGGGTTCTCAAACGCGGCAATTGTCGTTTCGGTCAGGGGGGACGATATTGATGGTGATGTACTTTCCGGCATTGAATTCCAGAGGGATATCGAGTCCCGCGCCTTTGAAACGGGGGGGAATGATTTTACCGCCCCTGCCCAGCGGATAACATCCTTTCTCGATAAGAAGACCGATTATGCCCTGCCGGGAACTTCCTATCTCCCGGGGATTGTCCCAGCCATGGTTGACAATTATCTCCCCTCCTGGGTAACCGAAGAAATCAGGAACGCCCTCGGGGAGTTCGACAGAAAAATGCGGGGATTCGTCACCGGCGAGGGACTCCTCATCGGGGCCGAGACCAGGACCTCCTCCCCGGTGCGCGTGGCCAGGGGCGAAAACATGGAGTCGCTGTCGGTCCGGGGCCTGTATCCGGTTGGGGAGGGGGCGGGTTACGCCGGGGGTATCGTCAGCTCGGCGGTTGACGGGATACGGGCGGCGGAGGCGATAATAAATAGCAACAGTACTTGACAGGAAACACAACATTATGGGAATCTCTATTTTCTATTAATAGTCAGGTTTCTATTTGGGTACGTAATAGTAAATGTAGAGTATGATACCAGTAAAGATACGAACAGGGCCGGGGGCGAAAATCCCGGAATACCAGAGCGAGGGTTCGGCAGGGGCTGATATATTCGCCCTTTGTGAAAAACCGGTGACAATAGAGCCCGGTGAAACTGCCCTCATACCGACCGGTATTTTCCTGGAGATTCCAGAACGCTACGAGGCACAGGTGAGGCCTCGAAGCGGCCTTGCCCTGAAACAGGGAATTACCCTGCTGAACTCCCCCGGGACCATCGATTCCGATTACCGGGGAGAGGTAAAGGTCATCGTCACCAATCTCGGGAGGGAACCCTTTACCGTCACCAATCACATGCGGATAGCACAGATGGTTTTCTCCAGGGTCTTTCGGGGGGATTTTTTTGAGTCTGATGAACTTGAAGTGACCGCGAGGAACGACGGCGGCTTCGGCCATTCGGGTGTGTAATCATGGTAGAGGAAAAGAACCT
>CAZEPS010000004.1:0-48512 GCA_964514165.1 uncultured Leptospirales bacterium | reverse complement strand
ATCGGGGGCCTCGGGGCCATCGGGAAGAACATGACTATCTTTGAATTCGGTGATGACATTATCATCATTGACTGCGGTATAAAGTTTCCGAATGAGCTGACACCGGGGATAGATTTCATCATTCCTGATTTGACCTACGTGCGTAAAAACAGGTCCCGAATCCGGGGTATAGTCGTCACCCACGGACATGAGGACCATATCGGCGCCATACCCTTTTTACTGAAAGAGGTCAATGTCCCGGTATACGCGACAAAGCTGACCCTGGGCCTGATAAAAAACCGGCTCGAAGAGCGCCCCACGGGGTCAAAGCCAGACTTTGTCGAGATTCAATCCCGGGACGTGGTGGAGATCGGCCCGTTCACTATAGAGTTTCTCCAGGTGAACCATTCGATCAGCGACGGCACCGCACTGGCGATAACCACGGAGATAGGCACGGTCATTTACACCGGGGATTTCAAGATAGATTTTTCCCCGGTGGACGGCGAGGTTACCGACATCTACCGGTTCGCGAAGTACGGTGAGGAGGGTGTGCTTCTCCTCATGTCGGACAGCACCAACGCTGAACGGGAGGGCTTCACCAGGTCCGAGTCCACGCTCCTTGACAAGCTGATAGCGATTTTTTCCGCGTCAAAAGGAAGGATCATCGTTGCCAGTTTCGCGTCCAATATTCACCGGATACAGCAGATTCTCGATATCGCAGGCCGTTTCAACCGGAAGGTGGTCATATCGGGCCTGACCATGCAGAAGAACATCGATATGGCCACACAACTCGGGTACCTCACCTACAAGAAAGACCTCATCGTGGACATCCCGAAGGCGAACTCCCTGCCGAACAAGAAACTCGTGGTTATCGGCACCGGGAGCCAGGGGGAACCGATGTCCGCCCTGTCCAGGATGGCCAACGGCACCCACCGCCATTTCATCATCGAGAAGGGGGACTTGGTCATCATCACCGCGTCGGTCATCCCCGGGAACGAACGCCTGGTTACCAACGTGGTCAACACCCTCATGAGCCTCGGGGCCGAAGTCCATTATGACCAGGAAGACGAAATCCACGTGTCCGGCCACGGCTCCGCCAAGGAGCTGAAACTGATGATTACCATGACCAGGCCGAAGTTTTTCATACCGATACACGGAGAGTACAAGCACCTCAAGGCCCACGCAAACATAGCCGAGTCCCTGAACATAAAACCATCCCGTATCCTCATAGCGGCCGAGGGTGATATCATCGAGTTGACGAAAATGAATCTAAAGAAGGTCGGGGAGCTGGAACTCTCCCAGATATACGTGGACGGAACCGAAACCGGGGACATCGAGAGTAGCGTTATCAAGGATCGCCATACCATGTCATCGGACGGGATAGTTATCGTCACTATCGTTATCGCAGAAGGGATGCTCATGCGGCAGCCGGAGGTGTTCTCCCGGGGTTTTGTCGGAAGCGACGATACGATCATCAGAAACATTACCAGGGACGTGGAGGAGAGGATAAACAAGATGCTCGGCAATAACAGTGACGTTGACACGATACGAAATGAAATTGCCCGGGGCGTGAAAAACCTCGTATCGCGGCAGATTAAACGCTATCCCCTGGTGGATGTGCAGGTTCTCAGGGTATAAAAAATGAATAATCTCTACTGGATTTTACTTCTTCTGGGCGGGGTACAGGGGGTAACGGAATTCCTGCCGATTTCCTCTTCAGGGCACCTGGTGATTCTCGAGCAGATCCCCTTTATCAAGGGTGAACTCTCCCGCCTCGGGGAGAGCATGAACCTCTTCATAAACGTGGCGCTTCACATGGCGACCCTGGCCGCGGTGGTTATCTATTTTTTTCGGGACATTGTCAGCCTGACAGCCGGATTTTTTACCGGCCTGGTTCAATGGAATTTCAGGTTAAAGGAATTCAGGATTGCCCTGTACATCATCGTTGCCTCGATACCGGCCGCGGTTATCGGGTTTATCTTGCACGATTTTTTCGTGGAAATGTTCAATTCGGCCGCTTCCGCGTTCATTATGCTGATAATAAACGGATTTATCCTTCTTGCTACTAAAAAAATACCCCCGGGAGACCGAAATATAGAAGAGACGGGTCTACTCAGAGTGATAACGATAGGTTTTTTCCAGGCCCTGGCTATCATGCCCGGAATTTCCCGATCAGGGTCGACCATAGCGGGGGGAATGTTTAACAGGCTGGTGCCGGTTGAAGCGGCGCGGTTTTCCTTTCTCATGGCGGTGCCGGTGATTTTCGGTGCCGGGCTTTTCGAAGGGGTTAAGGCGAGCAGGACCGTTTTCCCGGCCGAACTCATGGCACCCCTGGCCCTGGGAATGATTTTTACGGTTCTGGTTGCACTGGTTGCTATTAAGGTACTGATGCTCCTGGTTCACCGGATACACCTGTTCGGGATATACACGATTCTCCTCGGGTTGATCGGCCTGGGAATACTGTTTCTCTTCTAAACCGCTCTGACTGCCCTGTCATTTCATTGACTTTCAGGAGAACAGCTTGTTCAGGAAAATACAATATCGCGAGGTCTCGGGGGTAGTACTCTTTCTCCTGTCGATTATCCTCTTTCTCGCGATTATCAGCTATACTGACAGCGATTTTGCCAGGCTGTTCCAGGGAAGCAAGATCCATAATCTCATCGGTTCATTCGGCGCGCTGGTAAGCCATTACGGCAGGGCCGGTTTCGGCATGGTGTCGTACCTGTTTTCATTAATTTTTCTGTTTCTTGGAATTTCAATTATCCGGGGAACCGGGAGAGACGAGATAACCGGCCAGGTGATCGCCCTGTTGTTTTTACTGTTAACCCTGTCCGCCCTGGCGGCCGGGCTCAGCCAGGACGTGTACCAGCGGTCAGGAGGAATCGTCGGGCACTATATTCTTTCTTTGAGCCTTTCCCTTTTCGGCGGGGTCGGGGCATACCTGGTAATCATAATGGTAAATGTCATCGGGATGATACTCCTCGGTATCGTCTCCATCAATACTCTACTTGACAGGACAAAAGACGCGGGAGGAGTGCTGGTCGGAATGAAGAATCTTCGGGAAAAATTTTTCGGTAAAAAGACGCCCCTTAATACAATAGAAGAGAGCCTGATTAAGACTGAGAAAAAAAGAAACAACAGACTCCCCTGGATAGAGAAGAAAAGGATACTGATCTATGAATCAGAGGTCCCCCTTGACAATACCCGGAGCGCACGGGAATACCTGCAGCTGGCCCTGGAGCATGACGGTAATGGAGCCGGGGAACAGGACCAGCTCCCCTATGACCGGAAGGAAAGCAGTGAATACATCGGCTACGAGGAGCCTGGTTGCGATACTCACCTTGATGATTCCGGTTTTGATGACATTGATACGGAGGAGGATATCATTGATAACGACGGGGATACGCCGGGACCGGTTCACGGTGCTGCCAGGCGAAAGGAAGAGGTCGTCGATCTGAGCGACGACGAGGAGGAAAACTTTATCGAGGTGGAAGCGGTCAGTGAACAGGAGGATGACGAACTGGAGACCCTGTACACGGAAATTCCGATTAACGAGGAATATATCATACCGGTTTCATTTCTTTACGTGTCAAAGACCGTGGACGCAGAAAGCTGGAAGAGTGAAATCAAAAAGAATTCCATACTCCTTGTGAATACCCTGGCCGATTTCGGCATTGAATCAAAGGTCGTGAACGTGAACCGGGGGCCGGTGGTCACCCTCTACGAGGTGCAGATTGCCCCGGGCATCAAGGTGAACCGGATAGTGGGACTCGCCGATGACATCGCCATGGCCCTGGCAGCCTACCGGGTCAGGATAGTCGCCCCCATACCGGGGAAATCCGCCATCGGGGTGGAGATACCGAACAGCGAGCGTGAGTCGGTCACTCTGGGTGACATCATCATGAACAGCTCCTACCAGTCTCACCTGGGAAAACTGAAGGTCGGCCTCGGCAAGGACATCCTCGGCACCCCGATCATGCTCGATCTGAAAAAACTTCCCCATCTTCTGATCGCCGGGGCCACCGGCGCGGGAAAGTCCGTGTGCGTGAATGGCATTATCACCAGCCTGATTTACAACTACGACCCGAACTATGTCAGGTTCATCATGGTGGATCCGAAGATGGTGGAGCTCCAGCTCTATAACGGGCTCCCCCACCTCCTTACCCCGGTCATCATCGAACCCTCGGTGGCGCCGAATGCCCTGAAATGGGCCATGTACGAGATGGACCGGCGGTACCGGCTCCTCTCCCGGATGAACACCAGGGACATCGACCGGTACAACGAAAAGGCTGATCTGATTTCCAAAGATATCGAGAAGCTCCCCTTCATCGTAATCATCATCGACGAGCTCGCGGACCTGATGATGGTAGCCTCCAAGGAGATTGAAGGATACATTACCCGCATAGCCCAGAAGGCCCGGGCAGTGGGGATACACCTGGTCATCGCGACCCAGCGGCCCTCAGTGGACATCATCACCGGCATCATCAAGGCGAACTTCCCGGCCCGCATCGCATTCCAGGTGGCCCAGAAAACCGATTCCCGGACGATCATCGATCAGAACGGGGCGGAGAAGCTCCTCGGCAAAGGGGACATGCTCTACCTCTCCCCGTCGAGCTCATACCCGATCCGTATCCAGGGGGCATACATTTCGGAGGATGAGATCATTCAGGTGGTGAAGCACTGCAGCCAGTACGCGGAACCCGACTACATCGATATCGAGGAGAGCCTCTTCAATGACGAGGGTGAAAACGGCGTCGACGGCAACGGGGATGAGCTCTTCACCGAGGCCCTTAAAATCGTGGAGGAGACGCGGAAGGCCTCGGCGTCGTACCTTCAGCGGAGACTGAGCATCGGGTACAACCGGGCCGCCAGGATTATCGAGCAGATGGAGGAGCTCGGGTATGTGGGACCCCAGCAGGGGAGCAAGCCCCGGGATATTTACATATAGCTTCTAATCATTTCCGCCGAGATTTTCGCAGATCTTCTGGTAAACCTGGTTGAACTTTTCCAGGGTACCCAGTTTCTCCCTGGCGTCATCCGCCCACATGCTGTCCGGGAACTCGTTGACCACCTGGAGAAAGCAGGAATAGGACCGGGAAAAATTCTGCAGGGCCGTTACTGCCAGGTTGAGAATTCCCTTCCGGTAATTCAGGATGTTTCGTATCCGGTCCGGTTCCTGTATGGAAAACCGCTTGTGAAACACCCTTTGCCCGGTCATGTAGTAGTCGAATCCCTGCCTGTAATAAACGTTTGCCTGATCCGTTGGGCTTCCGACCCTGAACGACGGTTCGTCACTCTCACCGGGGGGCACAGGGGCGGTATCAACATCTGCCCCCTGTTCCCTGAACTGTTCCCTGGCGGAGGCCAGTCCGATATAGGCCTCGTTGATTTTCATCATCCGAAGGTGCTGGACAGGCCGTTCTTCTTCCGGGAAGAGGTCGGGGTGGTTTTCCTTTGCCAGTGTGTGATACGCTCGCCGGACCTCCTCCGGGGACGAGTCCGGCCCCACGCCGAGGATGGAGTAGTATTCGGGGATAATCATTTCTTTGCGTACACCTCGATGGTATCTGAATAGGCGGTCAGGCGGGTGAAGAGCCTGTAGAGGGGGACGAATACCGGAAAAAACGGATTCGTTGTATTCAGAATCCGCTCCGGGTGAAACCCCGCCGCCCTGACGATAATTTTTTTAAAGCCGGCTTTTTTTAGAATCTTTTTTATCCCCTTCCGGGTGAAATCTGTCCGGTGATCCCCGGGCCGGGAGGATATCCAGTCATCTTGATCGCAGTGGTACAGGGGGCCGAGTGCTGGAACGGAGCACGCGAAGACACCCCCTGCTTCCAGGTGATGATATATGGACTGAATTGCCTCAAGGGGATCCGTCAGGTGTTCGATGAAATACCAGGCGGTTATGACCGAAAAAGAGGGGGCCAGCAGATTCGAATTGAACGGCTCATTGATAACGTGAATGTTGTAGTTCTTTTCGGTGTAATCGGCCGCATATTCAGAAATCTCGATTCCTGTCACGTTTCGTATACCGGAATCCATGGCGCTTTTCAGGAAAAATCCCAAAGCGGAACCGACATCAAGAAGCGATATTTCAGAAACGGCAAAATCTCTTCCGAGAATGTTAATAATACGGAAAAGCCTCTCTCCGGCTAACCCGTAGATCGTATCAAAATCCTCCTGGTAGGTCTTACCGTACTGTTCCCGGTATTCGTCGAGAAAATAGGAGTCATTATATTTGAGAATGTCAGGATCAGTGTTATATACGATATGGCAGGTAGTGCAGTATTTCAGTTTGCCGGTTATGGCAACGGAATGCCGTTCGGTTTTGCAGAATGGGCATTCGTTCAGGGGCGTCATCAGTATTGTATTGAGATTCTATTTTTTCTTCCGTTTTGCCGGTTCCACCACGACGATTATCCCCTTCATCCGGGCGTTTTCAAAGGAATGGAGGACCAGTTCCCCGTACTGCTCCGGAATCTCAAAGAATGAGTAGGTCGGGTGAATGTCGATTTTTCCGATGAGCTTCCCGTCTATACCGGATTTTTTTACAATTTCCCGTATGAGGTCACCTGTCGATATATTGTGATTTTTCCCGATATTGATGAATAGGCGAACTCTGCCGTCCTTGACATCCTCGAAAACAACCGTGCCCTTTTCTTTCTTTTGTTTGGTAATTCCGCTGGTGTCAAGTCTGGATATATCGCCGAGGTATTCTTTCATGACCGCCGCGGCAATCCTCTTGGCGCCGTTGAAAAGGGGGAGTTGTTTCTTTAATTGCTTCACAAGCAGTTCATATTCTTCCAGTTCGTCATTCAGGGCCACTTCAAGAATCCGTTCGATTTTCTTTTCCTTGCTCATTCGAGTCCTCTCAAAGATTCAATTTTTTTGTAATGGAAGGGGGTATTCTTCGTAAGAAGTAGCGTACAACAATAAGAATTGCAGAGTAAAATAGCAAGTAATTTTCATTGCGCATTATTCTATGCAACGGTACCCGACATTTCGGACCGTTTCGATAATTGAGTTGAATTCATCGCCGAGTTTTCCCCTGAGCCGCCGTATATGTACGTCGACGGTCCGGGTGCCGCCGATGTACTCCATGCCCCATATCTTGTTCAGGAGATCTTTCCGCGAGAAGACGACCCCCCTGTTCTGTATAAGAAGCCTGAGGAGTTCGAATTCCTTGTAGGTTAATTCGAGCCTGGTATTTTTATGGTACGCAGTGTATTCACTGAGATTAAGTTTCAGATGTCCAATAATCAGGATGTTATCCCCGCTGATGCCCTTCTCGATATGCAGTTTTTGTATTCTGGAGGATAGTTCTCCTTTTCGGAATGGGTAGAGGATGAAGTCGTCGAAAAACCAGTCCCATTTCAATTCATTGAGTATGTTTATCTTCAGGATCAGTATTACCGGTGTGTCCTGTATTTTTTTTCTGATTTTTGACAAATAGAACTGGATGAGATCAACGGAATCAAATAGTTCACTGTCTATGGCAAAGAGGGTGAAATCATCCCTTCTGATTGAATCAAAAGACTTGAAGCTGACAACAGCTGAACCCGCGTAATTAGATTTGAAGTCTTCGAGCAATTCACTGTTTTCCGTGAGGATACCGATTAATTCTTTCATGATTCATGATCCTTTACAATCTTTTACTAACTCGAGCTTTTTTTTTCAACAGTTTTATTAATCATACCATTGTGTCAATATTTTGATAACGGGTTATGGTTAAAAATACGGGTGCAGCTAACAATTTGATTCAGCCTTGATTAATCAAGGCTGAATCAAATTTAAGCCATAATACGTACTCAAAGGGGACCTCTTGTATAATTAATAGAGGTTACCTTGAGGTTTGCGTTTATATTGGTTCTACGGAATTATTCATTAGAATCAGGATAAAATATTTGACCGGCAACCTCTGCCGGATTATCAGGATATAACAGGTAACGACATGCCGAAATTTAAAGTCATATCACAATTCAAACCATCCGGGGATCAGGATAACGCCATTGCCAGTCTCGCAGATGGTATTCAGAAAGGGGAGCGGTTCCAGACCCTCCTCGGTGTCACCGGCTCAGGGAAAACCTATACCATGGCGAAGGTCATTGAAAGGGTCCAGAAACCGTCCCTGGTTCTGACCCATAACAAGACACTGGCTGCCCAGCTCTACCGTGAATTCAAGGATTTCTTCCCGGAGAACGCCGTCGAATACTTCGTCTCCTATTACGATTACTACCAGCCTGAGGCGTATGTTATCTCTTCTGATTTGTATATTGAAAAGGACGCGACGATAAACGATGAGATAGACCGTCTCAGGCTCAAGGCGACCTCATCCATCCTTGACCGAAATGACGTTATCGTCGTATCATCAGTGTCCTGCATCTACGGCCTGGGGAGCCCGGAGAACTTTGAGAAGTCCCATATCCTGATTAAGACCGGCGATACACTGGACCGCGACGGCCTTTTGAGGAAACTTGTCTCGATATATTACGAGCGGAACGATATTTCTTTCATAAGAGGAACCATACGGGTGCGGGGAGACGTGGTGGAGGTGTTTCCCGCATACCAGAGCGATATCGCCTTCAGGATAGAATTTTTCGGCGACGAGATAGACCGGATATCCGTGATTAACCCGATGACAAGCAATAGTATTGGCGAAGTAAGGAGCTGCCTCATTTATCCGGCAAAACATTTTATATTCTCACCGGAAGAGATGAAAACGACCGTTGAAATGATCGAGAAGGAACTCGAGGAGCGGCTGGAAATTTTGAAAAAGGAAAACAAGCTTGTCGAGGCCCAGAGACTCGAATCCAGGACCCGATATGACATGGAAATGCTGATGGAGGTTGGGTACTGCAGCGGCATAGAAAACTATTCGAGGATAATCAGCAGGAGAAAAGAGGGCGACCGGCCGGCGTGCCTCCTCGATTATTTCAAGGGCAACTACATGATGTTCGTGGACGAGTCCCACGTGACCCTTCCCCAGGTGCGGGGAATGTACGAGGGCGACCGTTCCCGCAAGATGAACCTGGTTGAATACGGATTCCGCCTCCCTTCCGCCCTTGACAACAGGCCCCTCTATTTCAAAGAGTTCGAAAATATCATTGACCAGGCGGTCTTCGTGTCAGCAACCCCAGGCGAATACGAACTCGAAAAAAGTTCCAGTGTCGTGGAACAGGTCATCCGTCCCACCGGCCTACTGGACCCGGTCATCGAGGTGCGGCCGGCCGAGCACCAGGTTGACGATCTCATCAAGGAGGTGAATCTCCGGGCCCAGCTGAAGGAACGGGTCCTGGTCACGACCCTGACCAAGAAGATGGCTGAGGATCTCACCGAGTATTTCGATGAGGTGGGGATCAAGGCCCGGTACCTTCACTCCGAGATTGACACCATCGAGAGGGTGGAGATAATTCGCGATCTCAGGAAGGGGGATTTCGACTGCCTCATCGGGATAAATCTCCTCCGGGAGGGACTCGACATCCCCGAGGTGTCGCTGGTTGCGATACTGGACGCTGACAAGGAGGGGTTCCTCCGGTCGACACGATCACTGATACAGACTGCCGGGCGGGCAGCACGGAACATAAACGGGACCGTCATCATGTACGCCGACGTCATGACCGATTCGATCCGGGCCGCCCTCAAGGAAACAGAACGCCGGCGGGTTATCCAGGATGAATACAATGTGAAGCACGGGATACATCCTGAATCGATTAAGAAGGACGTCGTTGATATCATTGAACGGCAGTACCTGAATGATAATAAGTTCCTCAGCCTGGCAGCCGATTATACCTCGGAATACAGGAGCAGCGATGTCAATGACATGAAAGAACTGGCGGCGAGGCTGAAGGATGACATGATGAAGGCGGCCGATGATCTTGATTTTGAACGGGCCGCGGTACTCCGGGATCAGATGCTGGACGTGGAAAGAAAAATCGAGATCAAGGAAAAGGTCAGGAAGAAGTAAACCATGGACAGAATAAAATATGAAGATGTCAGGGTCCTGGTAGATCTCGCCATCGAAGAAGACATAAGGGGGGGTGATATAACATCGGAAGCGATATTTGTTGATGGCCGAGAGGGAACCGGGGTGATAAAAGCAAAGGAAAACGGAATCGTCTGCGGCTGCGACATGGTCCGCCATGTGTATCAGTCCCTGGACCCGGCGGTCCGGGTCAAGGTTCTTCTGAATGACGGTGAGGAAATATCGTTTCCCGTTGCGGCGGTGGGGGTTGAAGGACCGGTCAAATCGATCCTTGCCGGAGAGAGAACGGCCCTTAATTTCATGCAGCGCATGTCCGGCATAGCCACAAGAACGAACCGCATCGTGAAACTCCTTGATAATTCAAGGATACAAATTCTCGACACGAGAAAAACCGTTCCCGGGTTTCGCCAGCTTGACAAGTACTCGGTAAAGGCCGGGGGGGGCGAAAACCATCGGCAGGGCCTTTTTGACATGGTAATGATAAAGGATAATCATATCAGGGCCGCGGGCGGGATAATCCCCGCAGTGGAACTGGTTCGAAAGAAATACGGAAAAGCTTTTTTGGTGGAAGTCGAAGCCGGCTCGCTGGAAGAAGTCGAAACCGTTTGTAGAACCGATGCTGACATCATCATGCTCGATAATATGGATGATCAGGACATTCTAACTGCCCTTGGTATCATTAAAAAGAAGATGAAGGTGGAAGTGTCAGGGAATGTCAACGAAGAGCGTATCAAGAGGCTCAGGGAGTTTGATATTGACTATATCTCCATCGGTGTTCTTACCCATTCAGTAACGGCATTTGACCTGTCCATGGACATACTCTGATCAGTTCTTGATATCGGTAATTTCCCGGTGATATTCGCACAGGCGGTAGAGTTTTCCGGTGCGGGGGTTCTTTTTTTTGACCTTTTCGCCGCATCGTACGCAGAGGCCATCCTTGCGCCGGTTGTTATACAGCCTCATGTATCTTTCAGTACCCGATGACTGATATTTGCTGACCTGAATACGAAGGCCTTTAAAGAGATAATTGCCGATTGCTTCTTCAGATCCATTTTGTATTTCTTCGAAAATTTCCTTGAGCCTGTTTATTGTTACTTTTTTCGGATCCATAACGATCCCCTGCTATTATAAAATAGTGCTTTTACGACAATAATAGAAAATTATTAGATCTTTTCAATCAAAAAAAATATAATTATAGAGCCCACTACCCCCTTTTTGGTAGAAAATTCAGGGGGTTCTGGGGTTTGCCCCCGTAATCGATCTGAAAGTGCAGAGAAGGGATGACTGATTGAATTTTTCCTATTGGCCTGCCGGAATCGATTTTTTGTCCCAGGTTAACGAATATTTCATCCAGGTTTGCATACACGGTTGCGTACCGATTTTGATGAACTAGGACCACATAGTTGCCGAATCCGCGCATGTAGCCGATTTTTTTTACTATTCCGCCGGCAGCAGAAAGAACCGGTGATCCCGGTTTTGATTTTATGATCAGTCCGATGGATTTCACCCCGTCACTCCCGTCCCGCTTGACGCTGTCAATGGTTTTAATCGGCCATGTAAACCGGGGGCTTTTGTCATGGTTTGGTTTCTTTGGAGATTTTTCTTTTTCAGGAGTCGTTTTTTTTTCAATATCGCCGGTTTCAGGTATTTTCAATACCGTGCCCTTGAATATCCTGTTCCGGTTTTTCAATTTGTTGATGTCCATTATGACCTGGATCGGTACGTTGAACTTCCTGGCTATGCTGTAGAGGGTGTCATTGTCCTGTACCCGGTAGTTCTTCAACCTGGAGAATTTATTTGTCTGAATTGCAGGTTTTACGGAGGGTGGACTTTTTTTCTCTAGGGGATCAGGTGCGGGGCTGCTGTTCTGATTATACCTGTTTCGCAGATGGAGATAGTCTTCATAGGATGCATGAACCGGTTTTGTCTTTTCATTTTTTTCCCTGACATAGATTGAATGGTATTCCTCGTCGCTCCAGGAATAGGTTTCGTCACTGCCGTGTCTCATGCCGTCCCTGGCATTGGTTTCGGCCCCGGAATAATGCGGCAGAAAAGTTAATACCGCGAGGGCCATGACACAGCGGTGAAAGTATGCCATCCGTGTTATCACTTTCACTCACCAAAAAATGTAAAAAGAGAAGAATCAGGCGAGATCTTCCCATATTCTTTCTATCGGTAATAATCGCTTTATAGTTTAGGACTTTTCAAATTTTTTTTTTACAGCTGCATATTCATGACATGAATTATCACGGGAAGCCCTGGATGATCGGTACAATGAACTGATTTCATATTATATATGTAAAACCTGATACTTCTGATTTATTCGTGGTTATGGTCATGTTCCAGGGTTCCGATTGAGGTAACCGTGAGCTTGCCGTGGCGGACATTTTTCACGGACAGTATTTTGTCCGCTATGCTGTTCACGTCTACAGCCTTCCCTCTCAGGATCAGGACCTCCAGACAGTTATGCTCATCCAGATGTATATGGGTGGAGGTTACGATAGTTTTAAAGTAATGATGCTGGATTTCATTCAGCTTATCGGAAATTTCCCTGACATCATGGCTGTAAATAATGGTAAGGGTGCCGAATATTTCGGAATCAGGGTCAGATGTTTCCTCGGTGACCTTCATGTCACGGATCAGGTCCCTGATTGCTTCGGATCGGTTCACGTAACCCTTTTCTGTAATTATTGTATCAAACCAGTTCAGGAGTTTCTCGTCAATGGAAACCCCGAAACGAATAATGTTTCCCATCGATTACCTCAAATCAAAGTATCGTAGCCTTTTTGTATTAAAAGGTTGCTCTGTAATTATGTCAATAAAAAGCGATATTTCTGTCATGATTTTATCAATAATCAGCTCGTGAAAAATGCTTGTTATTTTTATTTATAGTTTTATTATGACAGCCAATTATATCGATATCAGTAAGATTGAAAAGGAGTTTTTATGGGGTGTCGTGTTGCGATTGGTTCCCAGTGGGGTGACGAAGGGAAAGCAAAGATGATTGATTTTTTCACCAAGGATTCGGATATAGTCGTCCGATATCAGGGCGGTGCCAATGCCGGACACACTGTTGTCGTTAACAAAAAAAAGTATATATTTCATCTGGTCCCTTCAGGAATTCTCCATGAGGACAAGATCTGCGTAATCGGAAACGGGGTGGTCCTTGATCCGGTCCAGCTTATAGACGAACTCAAGTCACTGTATGATGAGGGTATAATCACCGAAAACAGGCTCATGATATCGGATTCGGCACATCTTATCCTGCCGTACCACAAGGCCATGGACGAGGCTATGGAGGAATACAGGAACAAGAAACTGGGCACCACGATTCGTGGAATTGGCCCCAGTTATTCCGATAAGTGTCTTCGTATTGGCATAAGGGTCGGTGATATTTTTGACATGGAGAGGATTGAACAGCGTGTCGATTTTGCCCTGAATTTCAAAAATATTCAGTTTGAACGGATCTATGAAAGGCCGCCAGTCAACAAAGATGAGATCATGGATATCATTAACATGTTCAGGGACACCTGCAGTGACATGATTCGAAATACCCAGGAGTATCTCCACGCTTCTCTGAAAGAGGGGAAAAACATTCTCCTGGAGGGGGCCCAGGGTTTCGGACTGGACATCGATCACGGGACATACCCCTATGTCACCTCTTCGAATCCGACGATAGGGGGGGCCCTGCTCGGAACCGGCCTGAACGCTTCGAATATCAGGGAGGTGGTCGGTATCGCCAAGGCTTACGTGACCAGGGTCGGAGAGGGCCCCTTTCCCACAGAGGATTTCACCGATGACGGTGAGCGTCTGAGGGTAAACGGGAAAGAATTCGGATCCACCACCGGGAGGCCGCGCCGCTGCGGCTGGTTCGATGTGGCACTGATGAAACAGTCCGCCATGATAAACGGGCTTACCAGCATAGCCCTGACGAAACTCGATATACTCAAGGATTTTAAGAAGATAAAGGTTTCGGTGGGGTATATCTCAAACGGGAAGGAGATGGAGTACTGCCCGGTTTCTCAGCTTGACAACGTCACCCCGATTTACGAGGAACTGGACGGCTGGGACGAAAATATCGGAAAATGTGAGACGTATGAGGATTTGCCGAAAAACGCGAAAAAATATATCGAATTTCTTGAGGAAAAAACTGGTGTTCACATCTCCCATGTTTCGGTCGGCCCTTCACGGCACAGTACCATCGTAAGGTAGGGCCACAGTAGTCGAAAATTTGAAAGATATTTCTGTAATTAAGCGGATTTAATAAATTTTTTATTGACAGTAGATACCCTTTTCAGTAATCGGTATTTCTACTGTGCAGAGCCGCTAGCTCAGTCGGTAGAGCAACGGCCTTTTAAGCCGTGGGTCCTGAGTTCGAGCCTCAGGCGGCTCACAAGTGTCCCCGTCGTCTAGGGGTCTAGGACACCGGGTTTTCATCCCGGCAACAGGGGTTCGAATCCCCTCGGGGATGTTAAAAAAAACACCCCTCAGGCATCGCCAGAGGGGTGTTTTTTTTATTTTGGATCAATACCTAGTTCGTCGTGAATGTAGAGCGAGTTCGTGTCCTGGAAATCGATGGTAACCAGGCACTTTTCTACTTTAAGTGTCTTTTGTAATAATAATTCAAATTTTTCAGTCAGGCTCTGAATATCATTGTTGTTCACGAATACAAATATATTTTGATATACCTTCAATTCATCAAAACGCCTGAGCACCCCTGTCAGCAGATTTGTCTTGTGAATATCAAAGACACCGTCATCGCGTTCCTTGTTAATTTTTGATAAAAAGGTCTTAATATCGTCAAAGGGCTTATGGTTATAAGCTGAGATACTCTCGGAAACAACGCAGAAAGAAGCGAGAACATTTTTAGTTATCCTGCTTAACAGGATGATGAAAATACCGAAATAAAAATCTTTAGAATCCTTGAAGCGGGATTTTATGGCAATAATATCGTTGTATTCACCCTTTACAACGCTTTTAGCAGTCTCGATATCGCCGTCACAGAATTTTTCGACTATATTCAGTTTATCGAAGTATTGTTTCGCTGAATCATCCGTGGCCATGATATCCTCATCGATTATCGGTTTAACAGAGTATACTAAACAGTCAAGTTGTTTTGTAAAAAGTCACCGGCATATTATAGGAATTCTGGCATTATGTGCTTTTATTGATACAGATCAGCCGATATAAAGACTGGAGCTCTATCAAGGTGCTGCTGAAAGACATGGTAATGAGAACAGTATCAGTTCCATGGCGAAAACCTGACAGGTTTCTGGATAAATGAAACTCTTACCCTTCATAAAGATAATTAATCACTTTAAATCGAATAAAAGGGAGAGTGAACGGGCAAGCCCTGTTGATACGGTGGACAGGGCAGAGCTCGACAGGCTTCGCATCGACAGTGAAGAGTACAGGGATACATACAGGGAATCGCAGCAAAACGGAAAAGAAAAAGATGAAGCAAAAGACCATTATGAGAGCCTGAAATCAACGGTTGATATTGCTAATGATAAGATGAACCGTGCGGGAACTCCGGTTCGCTTTGAGATTCTTCGCCAGGATGAAAAAATTTATTTAAAACTTATCAGGATGAATGCCTACGGAGAGGTGGTTAACGTGATACGGAAGGATATTACCCGCGAGGAATTCTCTGATATAATTAATGAGATTGAAGAGGGAGAGGGTATTCTTTTCGATGAGGAATTCTAGTATTACGGTGATTTTCTGTTCCTGATAACTTCCAGGTATTCTTTCAGGATACTGTTTCCCGGATTCTTGTACAGGGACTGCATGAGATAGTATAACCCTGTTTCACGTTTATTTATCCGGATATAGGCCCTCCCTGTTGCTTCCAGGACCTCGGGGTTTTCCGGAGATGCATGCAGCGCAGATGCAAGGTAGGGGAGCGAGGCCTGAATCCCGTCGAGTTGTTCGGCGATCTCAGCCATGCGCAGTTTTATCGAAACCCTGCCCGGATGAAGCTGAAGGGACTCCTGAAGAACATTCAGGGCTTCCCTGAACCTGCCGGTTGAAACAAACACCTGGACCAGGTGCTCCCGGCAGGTGAAATTGTCCGGATCCAGCCTGACCAGCTGTTCCAGGTCATTCGCCGCCTCGCTGTAATTATTCATGGCCATGTGAAAACGATAACTCACCAGGTATCCGAGGGAGGGATACCTGGACTTCTTTAAACCCGTGGAGAGTGCATGAGATTCAAAAGACCAGTTCCTTTTACTATATATTACCGCCTTAAGGTAATCGTTCATGGGGTGGATACTGTTGATCTCCTCCAGGGCTGCTGATAATTTCTCAGACTCATGAAGAAAGCCATGCCTGATCTTGAGGAGTATCAGTTCTGTCATGGCTTCGATGTTTTTCTTCCCGGCCTCAAAGGCATCTGTGAAGAACCTGTCTTTATCTTCCGGTGACGATGCGATTATTCCCGCGTAATACCTGGCCGGTTCAAAGTATTTACTCTGCTCATCAATGCCCGAAAAAAGGGAGAGGGAGAAACCGTTTCTGTTCATTCCGGATCCGGTCATGTAAGAAAGGTATGCTGAGAGAAAAAGTGATCTGTCAGTATGATTCTTTTTGGTGACAAGTTCTTCCAGGGAACCGGAAAAAGCTACCGTGTGCCCTATTAGCGAATTTTGCTTTTTCCATGTGTTAAGGGATGGATTAAAACCCCCGGGATTCAGCTGAACCGGATTCCCATTTTTATCGGCCAGGCGAAATGAGATGGCGGGATCAGCCTTCAAACAACCGGTTTTAATCAGGATCGTATGATCCCCGGCAGGAATCAAGAGGGTTATCATATACTGGTCGTTATGAAAGTGGTGCTCGGCCCTGTTGCTGAAAACATTTTTCCCGTCAAGCCATACGTCAGTGAATCCCGATTTTCCCATGATCAGGGTATGGATTCCACCCTCTGGCAGATGGAAATTTCGTTTCAGGTAATAGATCCCCTGGACCGGATTGGGGTAGAGATCGGAAAAATGAATTGATCCGTCAGGATCAGGTTTTACCCTGAACCATGTTACAGTATGATGAGTACCCCGGTATCGCTTTTCGTGAATCGCGGTTTTTTCTATCGGCCCTTCCGAATTAAAGTCCCGGATACCGGCATGAGGGAAGGGGCCGATGAGGAAGAAATCCGAAAAATAGAGCTGTTTGATCTGATTTTCGGCCCCGGCAGCATCCCCGGTTTTCAGGAGTGCGCGGGCAATGAGCTGATCAGTACGTGCAAGAAGGAAGGGATGTTCATTAACCAGTTGAGATGACCGTATTTTTTTCAGAGATGCTGCAGCAAGCCCGTACAGTTCCGGATACCGGCAGAGCTCAGAGACGCGGAAAAGGTTAATCTCCGCGGTTGCGGGATCCCTGGTTTTGAGGGTCCATTCGGTAAGGATGTTTACCCCTTCCCGGTAATTTCCCGATGACTTATGATGAAAATAATTCTTCTCGAAGAGAGAATCCCCGGCTGAAAGAGGGGACCCGTGCAGCAAGAAAAATGCAAGAAGAAGAGATGGAATGATATACTTATTTTTCATTCGGTTTACTTTTTATAAAAACATACATCTATGAAACGGGATTATTTATTAAAAAAAGTATATCTTCAAGAAAAATTTTATAAAAAACCCGGTTCTCAATCGTATTACTTCATATGGAAGAATTACAATCAACAGTCGTGAACGATACGGGCAGGAGCATTCTACCGGTTCAGAAATGCCTGGGTGGTGAAGATGTTAAAAAACTCTCTGACATTGAACTCCTCGCCATCGTTCTCAACACGGGTTTCAAGAACAACAGTGTCCTCGGCCTGTCGACCTGTGTCCTGAGCGAGTTTGGAGGTCTGCACGGCCTGTTCCGGTCAGGTATTCGTGAATTATCAATGGTCAAGGGTATCGGGTTAAAAAAAGCGATCAGGATACACGCTGCCCTCGAGATGGGGAGGAGGATTATCAGTTCCCGGGAACACCCGGCACGGATAGACTCCCCCAGGCTCGTATGGGAACTCCTCCTCGGCGAGATGGCCGGCCTGTGCAGGGAAGAGTTCAGGGTTCTCATATTGAACAACAAGAACCATCTTTTAAAGAAATGCCTCGTCAGTGTCGGTACGATTTCCGAATCGATTGTCCACCCGAGGGAGGTGTTCCGCGACGCGATCAGAGAAGGGGGGTCCGGAATAATCATAGCACACAATCACCCTTCGGGGGTTGCGTCACCGTCACGGGAGGATATCCAGACCACCGCCAGGATAGCGGAATGCGGAAAGATAATCGGGATCCCCCTTATGGACCATGTCATCATAACCGACACATCCTACCTGAGCATGAGAGAAGAGGGATATGTGCCCGCATGAAAGTCATAAGAGCTAACATGAAAATACATGGGTATGCATTTTTATGGTTTCTGAATGAGAGGTGCATCGCGCCTCTCATGAAAAACTAAATAAAAATATTTCTTGAAAAAAACCCCTTCGGATTATTTCTTTACCGGATAACCTGATTGAAATCGCGATCGAGGAAAGCATGAAGAAAATAATTCTACTGCTGCTTATACTCTTTATCTATCCTGCCGTTTCCGATGCGGGAATGCGGTACAAGGGGGACATAACCCCGGGGGCCTGGCTGAAGGATCTCACGATTACCTGTTCGGCAGGGGGAGAAACTTACAGCACCGGTCTTCAGATATATTTTCCTGAAGGGTACAAGCGGGGAGAGAAGATGAGAACCCTCGTCGCCCTTCATGGGTATAACGGGTCCATGGGCGACTGGGGGAGATATTCACAGATTGAGACGCTTGCCGACAGATATAACTTCGCTGTTGTATGCCCTGACATGGGAAAAACCCTGTACGAATTGAAGTTTTACCCGGAAACAAACGTCAAATGGGGCGGCATTCCCGGAGGTGTTTTTATCGCGAAGAACCTGATGGGCTATATCAGAAAAAACTTTAACCTGGGGACCAGCAGCACACAAACCGGCATTTTCGGACTTTCAACAGGAGCGAGGGGCGCCCTTATGGTTGCCGCGGAGTTCAGTTCAAGTTTCGGGGCTGTTGCTGGATTGTCAGGGGATTATGATCCCGTACTGGTGAAAAAGGACTGGCTCATTACCTCAGTGTACGGTGAATACGAAAAGTTCCCGAAACGGTGGGAAAAGGACGCGAGTATCCTGAACCGGGCGTCTAAACTGAAACAGATGCCGGTATTTCTCGCGCACGGCGACCACGACCCGGTTATACCGAAATGGCATTCCATCGGAATGGCCATCCGGTTGAAGCAGATTAAGGGGGAAAATCACCGGAACAGGGTTATTTTCATCCTGAAAAAGCACCGTGCCCATAACTGGAATTTCTGGGGTACGATAATACGCGACATGATGGAATTTTTTGACACTGAACTGAAGAAATAGTATACTTGTGGAGTTCCTGGCCCGGGCCGGTATGAAGCTGTCTTTATCTCTTTCTTTTAAAGTTTTTTTCCCAGAATGAAATGTCGTCTTTGGTAAGAACCGGGTCATCTTCCTTTTCCTGGACGGTTTCAGCGTGCTGTTCCTCGATCGCCTCGGTAACCAGCACGGCGAATTTCTCGCTTTTTATTACCCGTGTTTTAAAACGGTTCACGAAGAAGATAATATCGTTGTCCGAGGTTACCACCGTAGCCATTTTTGGATTCGGGTCCTTTTTTATGAATTCCTTGATTAGAAAGTCAGCGGAGTAATCGAGTGAATAGTACACATCAATGGTGCCTATTTTTTCACTGCGGAGATCGTGAGAGGGGGCCTTTTTTCCGTCAAAGACGACCCGTATATGCTGTTTTTTTATCTTCCGGTATTCTTTCAGAATATCAAGGAGACCGTCCCTGGCCTCGTTCAGTTTGCCACGGTACATCTTTTCCTCGAGATGGGGGAACTTGTAGATGAGGTTGAAACCGTCTATGAGAATCGCCATGTTATAAACTTTTCACGTATTCCTCGATTCTCAGGAAAGATTCCCTGAGATTCTCCATTGATGTCGCGAATGAGCATCTCACGTGGTTCGTCCCGGCCTCGCCAAAGGCCATACCGGGGACAACGGCTACCTTTTTCCGGTTCAAGAGGCCGATGGCGAAGTCCCTTGAATTCAAACCGGTGGAACTGATATCGGGAAAGACATATATGGCGCCGTCAGGATCGTAACATGGGAGACCGATATCATTGAGGCGGCCCACCGCGAAATTTTTTCTCCGGTGAAATTCCTTTTTCATTATTTTAACATCTTTTTCGCCCTTCAAAAGGGCCTCGACAGCGGCATACTGCGCCACTGACGAGGCGCAGAGGGCCGTGTACTGGTGGATTTTCAGCATGACGTTTATGATGGACACGGGTCCCGCTATATAGCCGATTCGCCAACCGGTCATCGCGTAGGCTTTGGAAAAACCGTTAAGGTAGATTGTCCGCTCCTTCATTCCCGGTATGGAAACGATTGAGAAGTGTTCCTTTTCATAAGTTAGCTGGGAATATATCTCGTCAGCAATCACTACCAGGTTGTGGGACATGGCGAGTTTCGCGATCTCTTCCAGGGTCTTTTTGTCGATGGTCGCCCCGGTCGGGTTTGAAGGATAGTTGAGGAGAATGCCTTTTGTCTTCGGGGTTATCGAATTTTTAATTTCGTCTATATCGATTGTGAAATTATCAGCGGCTCTTGTTGAAATAACAACCGGTTTCCCGTAGAGGAGCCTGATGTTGGGGGCATAGGATACATAGCACGGCTCGAACATGATTATTTCGTCGCCGGGATTAATGATGCTTCTGAGGGCAATATCAAGGCCCTGGCTTACCCCCAGTGATATGATTATCTCCGTTTCCGGGTCATATTGTACAGAAATATCCCGGCTAAGATACTCCGAGATGAGCCGGCAGAGTTCAGGAAGACCCCGGTTCGGGGTGTAATGGGTGAACCCGTTTTTCGCCGCGTTTATGGCGCTTTCGGTCATGCGCCACGGGGTGGAGAAATCAGGTTCGCCGACCCCGAGGGATATGCAGTCCGGTGTGGAGTACACGATATCGAAAAACTCACGTATTCCTGACGGCGGGATCCCCTTTCCGGTTTCGGAAAGCAGATCTTCGATGGATGAATTTTTTACCAGTGACAGATTTGTTTTTTTAGCCATATCGACAACCTTGAATAAGTCTCCATGAGATCGTATTGCTGTTTTTGTAAAGCAGATTAATCCCTGGGCAGCATTAATTTTGTCAGGTCCATTTTTCGGGGACTTTTTTCGGATTGAATGACAATGCTCGATTTACTCCTCCCCGATTCCGGGTGATCTGTATTATAATGCAGTCCAATGCTGTTTTTTCTGTTCCTGGCCCCTTTTATTATGAGTTTCGCTACCGTAGCCAGGTTTCTCAGTTCCACTATGCTCGGTGAAATGGTCGTCTTTTTGTAATAGTTATGGATTTCATCGGCCAGCATAACTATCCTTTTTTCGGCTCTCTCGAGGCGCATGTCCGAGCGAACAATGCCGACATAGTCCCACATGAGTCTCTTTACGTCCTGGATGTTATGCTGTATAAGTACCCATTCCTCCAGGTCAAAGGTGCCGGTCTTGTCCCAGTTCGGGTATTCTGGTATTGTAGTGTTCCTGATATTTCTTTCATACTGTTCCGCTATACAGGCTGCTGCACGGTGGGAAAATACGACCCCTTCGAGGAGGGAATTGCTCGCCAGGCGGTTCGCCCCGTGGACCCCCGTGCGGGAAGACTCCCCGGAGACATAGAGATTTCTGATATTCGTCATCCCGTTGACATCGGTGATGATTCCCCCACAGAGGTAATGTGCCGCCGGAACGACCGGAATCGGGTCTGATGAGATGTTTATCCCCAGTTCCAGGCAGTGTTGGAAGATGTTCGGGAACCGTGATTTCAGGAATTTCCTGCTTCGAAACGAGATGTCGAGATAGACAAAGGGGTCCCCGTGCTTCTTGAGCTGGTAGTCTATAGACCGGGCCACGATATCTCTGGGGGCCAGGTCCTTCATCGGGTGAATCTCCTCCATGAACCGTTCGCCCCGCACGTTGTGAAGGATCCCTCCTTCACCCCGAACAGCCTCGCTGATGAGAAACGACGGCCCGGCTTTTTTTTCCGTATAGAGGGACGTGGGGTGAAACTGGATAAATTCCATGTCAGCTATCAGGACCCCGGCCCGGTAGGCCATGGCGATTCCGTCCCCTGTGGCGATATCGGGGTTTGTCGTATGGAGGTAGACCTGTCCGACACCACCGGATGCCAGGAAGGTGGTCTTTGCCTGGAAGGTGTTCACCATGCCGGTTTCATTATTGAGTATATATGCCCCGTAACAGGTGGCCTTGTCGCTTTTTGGGCTTTCCAGCCGCCCGTTGAGACGGAGCTGGTGCTCGGTAAGCAGGTCAACGGCAGTATGATTTTCAAATAGGCGTATGTTTTCTATCTCTGTTATTTTGTGGATGAGGGCACGTTCGATTTCCTGCCCGGTCAAATCGGTAGCGTGCACAATCCGGTTATGGGTATGTCCCCCTTCCCGTCCCAGGTCCAGTTCAAGTTTTCCCTGTTCGTTCCTGTGAAATGAAAATTGCACTCCCCATTCCATGAGTTCGCGGATCCTTTCGGGGCCTTCATTCACGAGGACATCAACCGCTTTTTCATCGCAGAGCCCGGCGCCGGCTGTCAGGGTGTCCTCTTTGTGTTTCTCGAAGGAATCATCGGGGGAGAGAACAGAGGCGATGCCACCCTGGGCATAATTTGTATTGGAATCAGAATCCTTTTTTTTGGTTACGATATGAACGGTACCGAGACTGGACGCCTTTATAGCGAATGTCAGACCCGCTATCCCGGTTCCAATGACAAGAAAATCTGAAGTATAGGTCTGGGTATTCATAATAAACCGCCTGGCACTGAACGATTACCATTACATACTATTAAAAAATATGTCAACAGGACTGTACATTCCCTGCCGTGGAGAAAAATGTCAAAAAATCTTCATTTACTGACAAATATCGGTTAACGATAAACATTCTTTCATAAAAACACGTATCAGCAAACAGGAATACTGATTTTTGTAATGTTTCTGTATTGAATGTATACTGATAAATATAGTAAAAAATAAGAAAATTATATGACGGGCACATCTAAAAACCAGCATGTACAATTATCCTTATAATTGTAAATGCTGGTTTTATTCCCGATTCCATTATATAGTATATGGGTTCGAGATGCACGCAAGGGTTCTTCAAAAACATAGTTTTTAGAAGTCCCCTGAAGTTTTTTTACACGGTGATCACCGGCTCAGGGCGTTAAAATTTTCTCGTATCTGTTCTTCAACCGTATCCAGGGAGACCTTCTTTAATTCTGCCAGAAAAGCATAGGTATGTAAAATAAAAGCGGGCCTGTTAATTTTCCCGCGAACCGGTACGGGGCTGAGAAAGGGGGCGTCGGTTTCGAGGAGTAACCTGTCCAGGGGTGCAAACGAGGCCGATTCCCGGAGTTCATGGGCGTTTTTATAGGTGATATTCCCGGCAAAGGAGATATAAAATCCGAGATCGAGCACTTTTCTCGCCGATTTAGTGTCACCAGAGAAGCAGTGCATGATTCCCTTGCCCGGTTTTCTGGATTTCAGGATGCTGATTGTCTCGTTCATCGCGTCCCTGGAGTGAACTATTAACGGGAGATTATGATCAATGGCGAGATCCACCTGGGTTTCAAAAGAAATAATCTGCGCTTCTTTTTGCTGCCGCATCCGGTAAAAATCGAGGCCGCATTCCCCGATGCCAAAGAGGGATTTTATTTCGCTGGAATTAATTATGTCACGGACAAGTTCGTCGAGTGTATGGAGATCATGAGCAGCTGCTTCAGAAGAAGGATGAATGCCGAGGGAGAAAAGGACGTTTTTGTCGCCGTGGCGGCGTGCGAAATCTCGGGACCACCTGCATGATTCAATATCTATGGCTATCTGCACACTCTTTTCTATTCCGGCAGCGGAGCAATCGTCCAGTAGTTCTTCTTCCGACAGTTGTCCCTTTTTCAGAATGAGATCGTAATGCGTGTGTGAATCGATTAACATGACCTGTTACCCCTGTGTTAAGGATATGAAATATGCCAGGTTATCAAGAAAAATTTTGCAATATGGCGATGGTACAGGTATAATATTATTGTTTTTTTTGCGGAATATATCAATCATGAATAATCCTGTATAAACCACGAGGAAAAATATGAAGGTTTTTGCCATCAGTGATTTGCATGGGGAGTCCGTTTTTATTGACAGGGCGGCGGATATTATTAGAGGATCAGATCTTGTCATTATCGCGGGAGATATATCAGGCCGTTCCGGGCAGAGGAACAGCGCTGAAAGAATTATCAACTCCCTGGGAAAGTATAACCGGAATATTCTGGCGGTACATGGAAACTGGGATAGAAGAGATGTTCTCGATTTGCTTATCGAAAGAGATTACAGTATACATTCAGACGGCAGGACTATTAATGGTGTCGGGTTTTTCGGAGCAGGGGGATCGAACAAGACTCCAATGGACACCCCGACTGAGTATGACGACGACAAACTCTACGAGTTTCTGGAAAAGGGATATGATAAGATCAGAGACGCAGATACCCGAATCTGTATTTCCCATGTCCCACCCAAGGGAATCAAGGACAGGACATTTCTCGGCCTCCATGCCGGGAGTTCAGCGGTGAGAAGATTTCTTGAAAATCATGACGTTAATCTCTGTCTATGCGGGCATATTCACGAAGCCTACGGGATTAAGACAATTGACGGGTTGATAGTTGCTAATTCTGGCACTTTTCGCAAGGGAAGATATGTCCAGGTTAAAATAAACGGAGCAATTACCGCGGTGAAGGGCAAGTTATAACCACAGAAGCCTGTTATATTGTAGCCGGTAAATAAGTGTGCGTGTAGTATTAACAATCTTTTTTCTGCCGGGAAGATGGGGAAGATGATTATTATCATACGATAAGGATACAATATGTTATTCCAAACGCAGAAAAAAATGTCCAGGTTGAGGAAGAAGCTTCTTCTGTATTTTATCCTGATCTCCATAGTATCCGTTTCGGTAAGCGCCGAAATAATATTTGAGGTCAGCTCATGGCGCCTCCAGAATTCCATCATGGATAATTTCCTGTCCCACACCGGCAGTTATGTGGATACTGAAACCCTTGGTGTGATTCGGCAAAATGCGGATATGAGGGAAATATTCCAGCCGGTCAGGGAATTTATCGGAAGGATGATACTTCTCCTCATCGTGGTCACCGGGTGCATTATCGTCGCCCTGTATATGTTCACCAAGGATATAGTATCTCCGATGGACGAGATGGTTGAAGCGACAAAAAAGATCGCGGATGGTGATCTCACGGTAACCGTTCCAGTAATGTCGGAAGATGAGATCGGTCTTGTCGCGAGCCTGATAAATGATATGAATATCAATCTCCAGGACATGATCATGCAGATTCGCCAGGAAATAAACAGTCACATGGAGCAGATAATCAAGGCCTCGTACACGATATCTGATTTCACTAATGAGAAACTTACCGGAGAGATCCTTGACAATAAGAAAATGAAAATGTCGGATTTCAAAAGAATAATAACCTTCAGCAAGGATATTGTATATATCCTTGAACGGATGAGCGAAGAACTATTCGCCCTTCAGAAGTTTGTTAACATGTACAAGACCTATCAGCCTCATACTGAAGTCACACAGAATGAGATCTACAGCGCGATGAAAAATTTTGCCGATACTGAACAATCCGAGTAAGAGGGTGCAGATGAGTTTCGAATACTGGTACATGTTTCCCATATCGATAGCTATCGCAATCATCTGCAATTCGTCCGGTTTTTCAGGGGGTGTTCTGTTTCAGCCTATTTACAACCTTTTCTTGAACATCCCGATTCAGAACGCGGTCGCGACCGGTATCGCCACGGAAACCGCAGGAATGACCAGCGGAACGATACGGTATCTCTGGTACAACATGACTGAGCTCCGTATCGGGGTGACGATGATATTGCTGACAATTCCGGGTGTGGTTATCGGCAATCACGCCCTGATGATAGTGAACGAGAACCTGGTGAAACTCGTCCTTGGGATTGTCATTATGGGCATAGCCACCCTCCAGCTTTTCAGCGCAGCCAGGAAAAATTTCGGGACCAGAGAAAACATACCGGTTGAGGATATCTACAGCTACATGTGGATTCCTCCGATAGGGGGTTTCTTCTCGGCCACGACAGGCACCGGTATATGCGAGATGGCGCAGCCGGTACTTGAGAAGGGACTCAACGTGAAAACAAAGAGGGCAAACGCCACGGCAATCCTGGTTGAGGCAACGGCGGACTGGGTCATTACCATACTGAATCTCCAGGCCGGTCATATCATAATAGATATACTGATTTTTACCGTTCCCGGGGTCATTATCGGTGGGCAGATCGGGCCGTATGTGTCGAAATACATGCCGGAAAGGACAGTTAAAACGATTTTCGGCATCGGTATTATTATTATCGGGACTTTCTATATTTACAAAGGCATAACCTGGATATTCAGTTAGAAAGCCTTTTCTTTTGATTGATAATGATTTGATTATTCACGGAGAATCCACAACCAGAAAAACGGGTTTACAGGGTTTCAGTAGATACCGGGTGACGTTAAGGCAGGTGAGCTGATGTCATGAATGATGAGAGATGATTCAATTTTTATTAATATTTCTTTCCGCTCGTATGGTTAAAAAGCTGTCCTCAAAGGAGTAGGAGAGCGTGAAATCACCCTCATAGGCAATCCTGTATAAACCGAGTTTGCTGCCACCTGGTTTCTGGTACTTTATAAATTCAACGAGACGGTCGGTATACAGCTCTGCCGGTTTTTCCGCTTTCTGTAAATTTTTAATATGTTTTTTGACGTTATCGAGATCCTTAGCCGATCTGATTCTATTGGTAATAATTATTGTTATAGTTCCACAGTCGGCGAAGAGATTAAAATCTATGGTATCGTTTCCCGCTTTTTCAGAGCTGTATTTTATGGCGTTTTCAATGAGTTCGGTTGCGCACATCATGGTAGCCTCGGTTATATCCCTGGAGAAACCCTTTGAATTCATGTACTCTACCGCCTGTTCCTGTATCGAGTTTATCAGGTTCCAGGCCGGCTGTATTTTCAGTTTTATCGGTGAATGATCATACATTGTGTACAAACCAGTTTAAACCAGAAGAGAGCATACTCCAGATTTTTTGAAAATTTTACAGTCAAAAAAGTGAATGAATACGATATATGAGAGTGCCTTTAAAGTCAACCACATTTAAAAAATAGAATTATATGAATATTTGGTTTGACATTTTTCCGATTTGTTAAATAATATTTATCTGATATGGGCTCCCTCAGAAGTAAAGATCTCCTGGATATACAGTCCCTCACTGCTGAAGAAATATCTCTCATCTGCAGAACAGCGAAATATTTTAAAGACGTATTCACCCGGAACGTAAAGAGTGTTCCTGTTTTGCGTGGTAAGACCGTCTGTACCCTTTTCTACGAACCGTCCACCAGGACCAGGATCAGCTTTGAACTCGCCGCCAAGAGATTGTCAGCTGACCTGATAAATTTTTCAGTGGCGACGTCCAGCGTCGTCAAGGGAGAGTCCCTCATCGACACTGTCCACACCCTTGAGGCCATGAAGGCTGACTATATCGTAATAAGGCATGCGGCGTCTCTGGCGCCGCATTTTTTATCTCAAAATATAGAAGCATCGGTCATCAATGCCGGTGATGGTTTCCATGCCCATCCGACCCAGGCCCTCCTCGATACCTATTCCATTCTCGAGGTACGGGGAAGTCTCAAAGGGCTTCATATCGGCATAATCGGGGATCTGCGTCATTCCCGGGTCGCCCGTTCCGATATCGAGGCCTTTTTGAAGCTCGGTGCAAAAGTCACCCTGTGCGGCCCCCCGACCCTGGTTCCGGATGAATTCAGGATTTACGGCGTAGATATCACTTATAACATTGACGAGCTCCTGCCGGAGCTTGACGTTATCAACCTGCTCAGGATGCAGCGTGAGCGTCAGCAGGGGTCCTTTTATCCTTCCCTGAGGGAATACCACCGGCTTTTTGCCATGACCGGCGAACGGTTCGAACGGTGCAGAAGCGATGTACTCATCATGCACCCCGGACCCATAAACAGGGGAATAGAGATTGACGATTCGATTGTTAACCTTCCGAACACCATAATAAATGAACAGGTCACCAACGGGGTTGCCGTGAGGATGTCGATATTTTACCTCCTGGTCGGGGGAGCCCCTCTCGATGAAATAAAAGAGGACAAGCAGCTATGAGATTCGTTATTAAAAATGGCAGGGTAATTGATCCGGCTTCTGGAACGGACGCATCGCTGGATCTTCTCATAGAAGATGACAGGATCACAGGGATATCCGGGGACATTCCCGTCAACAACGGAGACGGGATCATAGACGCGTCGGAATGCGTGGTCCTTCCCGGTCTCATTGACATGCATGTTCACTTTCGGGAACCGGGCCGTGAAAATGTGGAGACCATTATCGGGGGAAGCAGGGTAGCGGCCCGGAGCGGGTTCACATCGGTCTGCACCATGCCGAACACCAGCCCGGTCATCGACAATCAGGCACTGGTAAGATTCATCAAGCTTGAGGCTGAGAAGGGGCCGATTAACGTTTTCCCTGTTGCCAACGTTACCAAGGGCGCCAGGGGAGAAGAGATCACCGAGATGGGGGAGCTCATCAAGGCCGGGGCCGTGGCATTTTCCGATGACGGAATACCGGTGATGAGTTCCCTTCTCATGAGGAGGGCCCTGGAATACGCCCGGATGTTCGACGTGGCGATAGTCACTCATGCAGAAGATCTTGAACTCACCGATGACGGGCTCATGAACGAAGGAGAAAACTCCATCCTCCTTGGCATGAGGGGTATTCCCAACGAGGCTGAAGAGGTAATGATCGCCCGGGATGTTCTCCTGACGAGGCTCACGAAGAGCAGGATGCACGTATGCCATCTCTCCTCCGGGGGATCGGTATCAATTATCAGAAACGCGAAAAAGGAGGGTGTTCGGGTTACCTGCGAGACCGCTCCCCACTATTTTTCTCTGACCGATGACGCTATCGCGGAACACCTTTCCATGGCAAAAATGAAACCGCCCCTGAGGACCGAAGCCGACAGGGTCGCCATCATCGAAGGCCTGAGAAGCGGCGATATAGACGTGATTGCGACAGATCACGCCCCCCATTCGATAAACGAAAAAATGCAGGAGATTGAATACGCGCCCTTCGGCATTATCGGGCTGGAGACAGCGGTACCCCTCATCGTGACGATGCTGATTAAGGAACACGGCTTCTCCTTTTTCGAGGCATTCGACAAGGTGACCATAAATCCTGCCCGCATACTGCGGCTCGATCGGGGTGAACTGAAAAAGGGAGGAATTGCCGACATTGTCATTATCAACCCTGACGAAAAGGTCGTGATAAACGAATCCTTCATCATATCGAAATGCAAAAATACCCCCTTCATGGGAAGGGAACTCTACGGCGCGGTTAAATATACCATCTGCAACGGAAATCTTGTTTATTCCGGTTAGCGTTCTATTCAGTGGACTCCCCTTACCGGGATTATTGGCAATGGAGTTTTATTCTTGACATGATAAAATTATGCCGTATCCTTGTGACTCTTAATCCTGAGCGCCTGGAGGTGATATGCGAAACCTCACATGCCTGTTAATAGCGGTACTCGTTTCTGTCATGGCAGTATCGTGCAAGCCGGAAAAGAAAGAGATGACCCTGGAGGATTTCTCCAAAATTGAGATGGAGATTAACCTTCCCGATCCTGAGATCGATCCTGAAAGGGTTGAGAACGTTGTTACGAAATACGGTTATTCCTATCAGCAGTATAAGGATTTTTACGAAAAGGTTGAAAAAGATCCTCAGCTCCGTGAAAAGCTCGGGGAGCTGCGCCTGAAAGGGAAAGAGGAATTTGAATAGAAGGCTTACTGTTGTTCAAGCTGAAAAAGTAACCTTTCATTTCCGGTTTTGCAGAAAAAAAATACAGCGTTGAATCATGGAAATAGTATGTAATTCATGCAGTCAGAAGTACCGCATACCAGACAGCCGCGTCGAAGACAAGCGCATTTATTTTTTCTGCGAACGGTGCAGCAACAGGATCGTCGTGGACAGAAAACGGGAGAGCTGGTTTTCCTATCGGTTTTTTGAAGAATCGGTTCTTCATGTTCAGGATCTTTTCGAAGGAATATTTCTCTCATTCAACTGGAAGAATATCCTTTTTACTTTTATACTGCTCATAATCTACTCGCTCATAATGGCCCTGTTTTCCTTTATCGGCAGGGAAAATATGTCCTATTTTACCTCCTATCCCGCTTCTTTCGTTATATTTCTCGTTTTGCTCTTTCTGCTCCTTTTATCTGTTTTTGACATCCATCTCTATATGCTCTCCAGGAATATCTTCAATCGGATACACTACGGCATGAATATAGACTACTCTGCGAATTCACATGATATATACATTGATTCCCTTGCTGTCATCCTCATCTCGGCCGGTTCCCTGCTGCTTTTTTTTATACTCCTGCTCCCCGTTTATCCGATGGAACGGCTCGGTTTCGTATACGGCGGGTTCATCAGTCCCGTGCTCATTCTTCTCATGGCTGGTATTCTAGTTGTCCAGGTATTCAAAAACATTATACTTGCTTACATCGCCCACAGGCAGAGGGACATGAAGAATACCCTGGCGGGCATCGTTCGTTTCTTCAGGGTTGAGAATATCAACATCGCGGTGTATGGTGTTATCATATCAATAATTACTGCTATCATTCATGGTTTCATCATGATTATACTTCTTTCCGCGGTATTATTTACCGCCGCTTTCATTACCGGCTTTGCTGCTTCGTCGTATTTTACCGGTGGTGTTGAAACGATCATGAGATTACGGGAACTGCTGATGGGGGTTGGTACCGCAGGGGCTGATGTTCCCTTCGAGTGGTCTGGCATGGTTCTCATTGGGCTGACCTTTTATCTTTTTTTTCTGTTTGTCCTCTCCCTGGGCATAAACCTGGTCCAGTCCCTGTCGACGGTTGCCGTTCATATAATGGGGACAAATCCTGGCAGGTCTATCAACCGAAATGCCCTTCTCATTCTTTTCGGTATACTGTCTGCTATCCTCTTGTTCGGGACAGCCCTTTTCCTGTAATGCCGAGAATTTCCTGGGCGTTTTCCCCGAGTATCATTTTCTGTTCCCGCCCCCTGAGCCTTTCCACAACTGCATTTACATACCGGGAGGGCCTGATCAGGGGGAAGTCGCTACCGAAGAGGATCTTTTCAGGACCGGTTATATCTACCGCGGCCCGATAAATCGTGTCTTTGTACAGGTACGGTGATGCGGCCGTATCATAGTAGACGTTCGTGAAGGCCTCATGAACCTCCGGCATCAGTTCATAAAAGAGGAGCCCGCCACCCCAGTGTGACAGTATGACCGTTACGTCAGGATGCTCCGACAGGACACGGTAGAGATCGGCGAACCGGGAATCGCATTTTCCCGAATAGGGATGGCCGACCGGTTCATTGACGTGAATGCAGACTGGCATGGAATAGCGGTTCGCGGCATCAAGGACCAATGACAGATAGGTAACGTGCCTGTCTATAAAACCGTCATGGTAGAATCCGATCTCACCGATACCAATGAATCCTTCATCTTTCAGACAGGCAACATACCCGTCGATTTCTTCCCTGTTGTCATGAAAATCAAGGGGGACAGAACCGAATGGCAATATACTGTCATTGATTTTCATCACTCCCCTGAGGTACCTGTTCTGGCTTTCGCAGTGAGATTTGCTGAACCAGGGGAAACCCATGGCCACGGACGCGTGAACACCCTCGTCTTTCATAGTGGCGGCAAGTTCTTCGTGAGTGATTATTCTGCTTTTCGGATGTCTGTATATAATGTTAAAATTCCCGTCCTTCAGGGCGTCGGTGCGGTCTTCCCTGACATCGGAAGAAAATATATGGGTGTGAAAATCCAGGATCATGGTCAACAGATAGGCGGTAAAAAAATTCCGGGCAAGTTATTTTTACTATTTTGTTAGAAGAATTATTTTTCATGTTATCCGTTTTGTGTATATTAATGTTGGTGGATTTATAAGAGTTTTTTTGCAGAACTGGAGGCATTGAAGTGGATATTGAAACCGTATTCGGCGTAAAGTGGCGTCTTGCGTCATATCCCGAGATTTTAATTATCATTGGGATCCTGCTGGCGGTAATTCTATTGTTAGTGATACTGAGGTCTCTTCAGTACCTGAGGGACCGGAAGATACATGACCAGCAACTGTTTCTCTTCAAGATGAAAAGAACAGGGCTGTCAAACTTTCAGATAAAAATACTAAACAACATGGTCCAGACTCTTAATCTCTCAAACCCGAACCTGATTTTTGATAAATCGGAACTCTTTGAAAGGGCGGTGGTGAAATTCATCGATTTTCTCAAGAGGAGAAACGAGAGTACTGAATCACTCGAGTCAATATCAAAGGATATTACCATTACCTATGATAAGATCTATTCTCCGTCGCGGTATAAGAAGCCTTTGAAAAGCATTAATGAGGTGGAAAGAGGCCAGTTTCTGTACTTCTCCGCTGAGGATGACTCAGTATTTCTCGGTAAAATACTGTCTGTTACAGGGGATTCCCTGAAGGCCCATGTATTCTGCAGCCCCAGGTATTGTGCTGTTCTAAAAAAGGACCAGGAAATACAGGTGTTTATCTGGAGGATCGGTGACGCTGAATATGAATTTGTTGCCAGGATATCAAGCTTTACGGGTAATGATATGGAGATTCACACTCCGGAGGATTTCACCAGGGAGAAGGAGCTCCGTCATCCCTTTATTGATGTCTTGGTATCGGCTGTGCTGAAAAAACCAGGGGCCACGGAACATGATCCTGACGCCAGTATCCAGTCAACCCTGGTAAAACTGAACGACTACGAAGCTGTCCTCCGCATTTCTAAAAAGCTTGAGTACAATAGTAACTATGAGATGGAATTTGAACTTATGGAATTTCAGATCAAGTCATCGGTTCGGGTCATTGCGAACAGGACCATAGAAGACGGTGCAATTTTCTATTACGCGGTCAGGTTCCAGGAGATGTCAGAGGTGGGTGAGAAGGTTCTGAATAAATATATTTCAGAACACCTTTGATGCATAATCCGCAATAAAGGAACCAGCACCTTTCCCCTGAGCCATACCTGTGCAGTCATGGCACTAGAAATATTCAGGGAAGAGTGTTTTCAGCTTTTTGACCTGTTCAGGGTTCCTCTTGTCCTCTGATGTTACTATGGCGTATCTGGCGGCCTCTCCGCATTCGCAGGTGCGTTCCCTGCCGAGATGGTCAATTATGGCAGTGAGCAGATTCTTGGCGTGCTTTGAATTGGTCGTCAGGTTTTTTATCACCATGTCAATGGTCACGTGGGCCTCGTCCTCGTGCCAGCAGTCATA
This sequence comes from uncultured Leptospirales bacterium, assembly GCA_964514165.1. Classification (GTDB taxonomy): domain Bacteria; phylum Spirochaetota; class UBA4802; order UBA4802; family UBA5550; genus CAZEPS01. Next base: position 15,031 of record CAZEPS010000004.1, on the reverse strand, counting down.
ATCGGTGCTCATGCAGATCACAGTGTAGCAGATCTCAGCTTCCCGGGCGAGTTTCGCCTCGGGGAGGGTGCTCATGTTGATAATACCGGCCCCCCACGACCGGTAGAGGTTGCTTTCCGCCCTGGTGGAAAAGGCCGGCCCTTCCATGCATATGAGGGTCTCGCCGGTGTGCATAACCAGCCCCGCTTTTTCAGCCAGGGGAATGATGATCTCCTGGAGCCTGCCGCAAAAGGGGTTCCCGAAGGGGACATGAGCCGCAACCCCGTTGCCGAAGAAGGTGTTTTTCCGCATCCTGGTCCTGTCTATGACCTGGTCGGGAAGGACAAAATCCAGGGGTTTGATCTCCTGCTTGAGGCTCCCTACTGCCGAGAATGCGACAATCTCCTCAACCCCGAGCATCTTCAGTGCTGCTATGTTGGCCCGTGAATTCACCTCCCCCGGGAGGAGCCGGTGCCCCCTGCCGTGCCGCGGAAGAAAGGCGGCCCTGGTGCCTTCGATTTCCGCAATTATGATGGAATCCGATGGTTCACCCCACGGGGTCTCCATGGTTACTTCGTCAATGACCGTTGCCTCTTCCATTTCATAGAGGCCGGTTCCGCCGATAAAGGCACTGGTTACTTGTTCCACATTTCCATCCTTTTTTTTCTTCCTGTAAACGGGAACCGTCGGGTTTTTGCAAGGATAATTTTAATCCGCAAGCACCTTGCCCGGATTCAGAATATTGAATGGATCAAAGGCACCCTTAATCCTTTTCAGGAGATCGATTTCATTCCTTGAAAGGGCCATGGAGAGATACTCCTTCCGGGTATAGCCGATGCCGTGCTCGCCGGTTATGTTGCCACCGGCCGCAATGGCCCTGGTGTAGATCTCTCTTTTGAGTTTTGGAACAAGATTCATCCAGTCTTCATAGCTGATGTCGTCCTTGAGCACGTCGATATGGACATTGCCGTCCCCGGCGTGCCCGAACATGATGGAACGGAGATTTTTTTCTCCGAGATAACGTTTAATTTCCTTCAGGAAAGAGGGGATTTCGGAGCGTGGCACAACGCAGTCTTCTGCGAGGAACACCGGGCTCTCTTCGTGAATAGCGTCCCTGATCGAACGCCGGGCCTTCCAGAGCCGCTCGTGATGAATCGGCGACTCGGCCACTAGGATGGAATCGGGGTCCGCGTCAACGGTGCTGACGATACTTTCCAGCTCCTCATGAATCCTCTCTTCCGAGATGCCGTCTATCTGTATGAGGAGATGGGCCCTGGCCTCCGGGTGGGGGATCTCGCTCCCATAGTGTTTTGCTACCAGCTGTATGGCGTCCTCCTCCATAAATTCTATGGTGGAGGGGATTACCCTGTTCCGGAGTATTGCGGTTACCGAATCCACGGCCTGTTCCAGGGAAGGGAACGGTACCAGGAGATCAAGGGTGTATTTCGGAGCGGGGATTAATCTGCAGTAGATTTTCGTAATCACCGCCAGGGTTCCTTCGGACCCGACGAGGATGCCGATGAGGTTATACCCGGTGGCGTTTTTCACGAATTTTCCGCCGGTCTCGATGACGCTCCCATCGGGAAGGACGAATTCCAGGCCGAGGACATAGTCCTTTGTGGTTCCGTATTTGACCGCCCCCGGCCCCCCGGCAATCTCGGCCACGTTGCCACCGATGGAACAGATGTCCATGCTCGACGGGTCCGGCGGATAGAAGAGCCCCTCCTCACGGGCCGCCCGCTGAAGATCGCCGGTGATGACCCCTGGTTCAACTACCGCGACCATGTTTGCCGTGTCGATTTCCAGGATGCGGTTCATCTTTTCCAGTGAAAGAAGGACGCCGCCGCTGGTGGGAACAGCACCCCCCGTAACACCGCTCCCCCCTCCCCGGGGGGTTACCGGAATTTTGTGCTTCGAGCAGATGGCCATGACTTTGCTGACGTCATCAGTTGATTCGGCACGAATCAGTAGATCCGGCATGTGGGAGAGATCTGATGTCTCATCCGCTGCATAGGCGGAGAGAATATCGGGATCGGCGAGAATCTTTTCTTTTCCCAGTATTTGGGCGAGTTCATTCAGTGCTTTTTTTCTGTTTTTCATGTTCCTGGTTTTTATTGGTTGTTTTTTTCGGCAAAAAAATTATCTTAACGCTAAGAATAAAGGGTACATCTAACAATTTTATTTAGCCTTGATTAATCAAGGCTAAATAAAATTGAAACCAAAATACGTACCCCAAAGGGAACCTCTTGTTTCATTAATAGATGTTCCCTGAAATTACTGTCAGTGCTGTTATTGAAATTTGAGTGTAGCAGGTGGCACAGGTTACGTCAAGCACTTGCAGATTTCGGGATGCCGCACTCGTACTATATACAGTTTCCGTGAGGTTTTTCAGATGAATAAAAAGGGATTGAAATTCGAGACCGTCGCCCTCCACTCCGGGCACACTGTCGATTCAGACACCTTTGCCCGTTCGGTGCCGGTTCACCGGACAAGTTCCTACGTGTTCAAGAGCACCGAGCACGCAGCCGATCTCTTCAGCCTTCGTGATGCAGGGTATATTTACACCAGGATAGGCAACCCGACACAGGGGGTCCTGGAGGAGCGCCTTGCCCTTCTCGAGGGGGGTGCCGCGGGTCTGGCCCTCGCATCCGGCACAAACGCGATTTTTTATTCCATCATCAATATATGCACCGCAGGCGACGAAGTGGTCTCCTCGTCAAACCTCTACGGCGGTACATACACCATGTTCAAGGACATCCTCACGCAGTTCAACATTACGGTCAGGTTTTTTGATCCGGACAACTTCGATTCCCTGCAGGGTGCCTTCACTGACAGGACCAGGGCGGTGTTTATCGAGTCAATCGGGAATCCCTCTCTCGATGTCCCTGATTTTGAGACTATCGCAGATGCAGCGCGAAAGCACGAGGTTCCCCTCATCGTTGATTCAACCTTCACCACCCCCTTCCTCTTCAGGCCGTTAGAACACGGTGCCGACATTGTTGTTCACTCCCTGACGAAGTGGATTGGGGGCCACGGCACCGGCATAGGGGGGTTAGTCATAGACTCAGGGAAGTTCAACTGGAAAAATGAAAAGTTCTCCCTCTTCAATACCCCGGACACCGGGTACCACAATCTCAGGTTCGCCCATGACCTGGGGGACATGAATCACCTCGCCTTTATCCTGAGAATGCGGCTCGTACCGCTTAGAAACCTGGGCGGGTGCATTTCTCCTGATAACGCATGGATCTTTCTTCAGGGTGTAGAGACCCTTGCTTTGCGAATGGAACGCCATTCCAGAAACGCCCTGGCGGTGACGGAGTTTCTTAAAAACCATGATAAGGTGGCGTGGGTGAGGTACCCGGGGCTGAAGTCTGATCCCGCCTACGAAAACGCGAAAAAATATTTCCGGAAGGGCTGCGGGGGAATGGTCGTGTTCGGGGTGAAGGGGGGCCTTGAGTCCGGGCGTAAATTCATAGAGAGCCTGGAGATCTTCTCCCACCTGGCCAACGTCGGTGACGCCAAGAGCCTGGCGATTCACCCGGCTACCACGACCCATTCCCAGCTCGGGAAGGAAGATCTAACGAAGGCGGGCATCACCGAAGACATGGTGAGGCTCTCAATCGGTATCGAGAATATCGAGGATATTATCGATGACCTGGACCAGGCGCTGGGTCAGTTGTAATTTCCCTGTATTTCAGTCAGGAACCGGGTGAATTCTTTCCGGTCGTCCTGTCGCCGCACCGCCTCGGTACCGATGACGTAACCGTCAGCAATCTCAGTGGCTGTTTCGGCGTCCCGGGGGGTCTTGATGCCGAAGCCGATGATGACCTTTTTACCGGTTTGCTCCCTGACCTTTTTTATTCCGCTGATGATTTCGGGGGACGTGAGATTCGCGTTGGATCCGGTCGTGCCCCGGAGGCCGACGAAGTAGACGAATTCTGCCCCGGATTTTTTTATCACATCCATGTCCCTGTCCCGGGTCTCCAGGGTGGCGAAGGGTACAACAGGGATTCGGGAGGTTTCACCGGCCAGTGCCGGGACCATCCTGTTCGGAAGATCGGCGATGATTAATCCGTCTATGTGATTTTTCATCCTCATAACGAAATCGTCGTACCCGTATGAGAAGGGGATATTCACGTAGGTCATGATGAATTTTTTTATCGGCAGTTCACCGAGTGACGCGATATCATCCAGGATATCGCCGGTGGTTACCCCGCTCACGAGCACCCTGTTCATGGTGTCCGTTATAACCGGGCCGTCGGCCACCGAATCGTTAAAGGGGATTCCGATCTCGAGAAAATCGAAACCGGAGTCCTGGATAAGCCCGGCCCGGTCGATGAATTTTTTCCTGGACGGGTACCCGCCCACGATATAGATTCCTTTCATAACAGTATTCCTTCGAGTTCTTCTAACATAAAAATGCATGAGTATGCATTTTTATGGTTTCTGCATGAGAGGTGCATCGCGCCTTTCATGAAAAACAAAATTGTAGTGTTCTATGATGTCCATGTCCTTGTCACCCCTGCCGGAGAGGTTGACCAGGATTTTTTTCCCCGCCAGGGAACCGGCGGTCTTCAGGGCATGGGCCAGGGCGTGGGACGACTCCAGGGCGGGGATTATCCCTTCGAGCCGCACCAGTTCCCGGAAGGCGGCAAGGGTTTCAGTATCGGTCACGGTCTCGTACCGGACCCTGCCGCTGTCCCTCAGGTACGCGTGCTGGGGACCGACCCCGGCGTAATCCAGGCCGGCTGAAACGGAGTGCACGTCTTCGACCTGGTAGTTGTCATTCTGCAAAAGGTAGGTCAGGTTCCCCTGGAAGATTCCCTTTTTTCCACGGGTGAGGGTTGCCGCGTGGTCCCCACTGTTGTCGGATCTCCCACCCGCTTCCACGCCGATAAGTTGGATGCTCTCATCGTTCAGGAAAGGGCCGAACATGCCGATTGCGTTGCTCCCGCCCCCGACGCAGGCAATGATTTGGTCTGGTTGAAATCCCCGTGATAAGAAATAATCCCGAGCTTCCCTTCCGATGACTGACTGAAAGGTTGAAACGATTTCTGGAAAGGGGTGGGGCCCCATGACCGATCCAAGGAGGTAATGGGTGTGTTCGATGTTCGCCAGCCAGTCCTTCATGGAGGCGTTCACCGCGTCCTTGAGTGTCCTCTGGCCCCAGGCGACCGGAACGACCTCTGCCCCCAGGTATTGCATCTTCTTTACGTTCGGCATCTGCCTCTCCATGTCGAGCTCACCCATGTAGACCGTGCACTCCAGGTTGAAGAGGGCCGCGGTGGTGGCGGTGGCGACCCCGTGCTGCCCGGCGCCGGTCTCGGCGATGACCCGCTTCTTGTTCATGTACCCCGCCAGGAGGGCCTGGCCGATGGTGTTGTTAATTTTGTGGGCACCGGTATGGAGAAGGTCCTCCCGCTTCAGAAAAAGGCGGATGCCGTATTTTTCTGACAGGTTTTTGGCGTAGTAGACCGGGGTCGGCCGTCCCGCGTATTCTTCAAGATATGACCTGAGCTGATCTTTCATGGCCTGATCAGTGGTGAATTGCCGAAAGGCTTCTTCAAGTTCGTCCAGGGCGGGAATCAGGGTTTCGGCAACGAACTGCCCGCCATATTCCCCGTAAAAACCGTTACTCTGCTGCACGTTTCACCTCGTTGATAAACTGTTTCATAAGGGCATGGTCTTTTACGCCCCTTTTTATTTCCACCCCGCTTGACACGTCTATGCCGGCGCAGGGGTGTTTTTTTATGACATCTCGGACATTATCCGGTGTCAGGCCCCCCGAGAGTATAAGACGGTCGCGGATCTCTTCGAGCCATCCGGGAAATTTCTGGCAGGAACCGCTCCCCCTGCTCGCATCATAGAGCAGGTACTTAATGTTATCCGCATTTGCACAGTCCTGGAATGATTCTCCGGCATAGATGAGATTTTCCATTTCCGCGAATTCGTAGAGCTGGATATAATCCGTGTACGGGGCTACCTCAGCCAGTTCATTGAACCGGAGAGAAACCGCGACGGTCTTTATGCGATCACCGGCATGCCGGGCCAGGGCTTTCGCTTCTTCGACGGCAACGTACCGGGGGCTCTTTTCATACAGTACGAATCCCACGGCCGTGTACCCGAGCTCCACTGCCCAGTCTATCTGGCGCTTTTCGGTCATGCCGCAGATTTTTATGAAGGATGTGCCCCTGTTCACAGCGCGGCCCCGGTCAGTTCAGCAATGAGGGCTTCAGGGTCAGCAGACCTCATGAGGAGGGTCCCGACGAGGAAGGCCTCGGCACCGGCCCTTTTCAGAAACGCGATGTCTTCGGGGCCGGATATCCCGCTCTCGGCAACCCTGAGAAAATTTCCCCTGAGGCTGGACAGGATTTCGGCAGCCCCGTTCATGTCTATCCTGAATGTTCTGAGATTACGGGAATTGACCCCGACCAGGCGGGGGTTGAGGTTTTCTATTTTCTCGAATTCCTCCAGGGTGTGAATCTCGTACAGGACCGTGAGCCCGAGGGAACGGGCCCTGTATGACAGGCGTTTCAGTTCCTCCCTGCCGAGGGCTGCTGCTACGAGGAGTACCATGTCCGCCCCGGCGGTAAAGGCGTTCAGGATCTGGACCTCGTCGAGGATGAAGTCCTTGCAGAGGATCGGTATCTCGATATGTTCTGCGATGAGTTTGATGTCGCTGATGTCCCCGCTGAAGAACCGGCGGTCGGTGAGCACGCTTATGGCCCCGGCACCGGCAGCCTGGTACTGCCGTGTGATTCCAATAATGTCGGGGTCACTTTGTATAACCCCTTCCGAAGGAGACGACTTTTTTATCTCGGCGATGACCGGTTTTTTTTCCAGAAAACCTGCCGGGTCATGGATCTCCCTGGTCCTTTTACCCGGAAAACGCGGCAGGGACGCGATCTCCCGTCTCTTGTGATGTATGATTGTATCAAGATACATGGGCCTTTCCTGTCAAGGCGGCAAGTTTTTCCATGGCCGCTCCGCTCAGTATGTGTTCCCTGGCAGTGAGGAAAATGCCGTGAATATCTTCACCGTTCATGGTATGGAGTGCCAGGGCGGTATTCAGGGCCAGGAGGTTTGTCATGTTCCCGCTGGAACCGCTGATTCCAGAGATGAAACAGTCCCGGGCCCGGGCCGTGTCCTCGACGACGGGCATGTCAAAGGGAGTAAAAAAATCTGCGGGGTCAAGGGTAAAGCGTATGAGATTTCCGTCCCGGACCGTGACGCATTCGGTTCTGTCCATGGAGGAGATCTCGTCGAACCCGTCATGGGAAGAATACACGGTTACGTTGTTCTTTCCCAGCATGGTGAGGGTCTCCGCGAAGAGATCGATTCGATCACGGCTGTTTATCCCGATAACCTGGAAGTCAGGGTCAGCGGGATTCACCAGGGGCCCCGCGAAATTGAAAATGGTCGGCACCTTCAGCTCTTTCCGTATCCTGCCGATGTTTTTCAGGGCCGGGTGATAGTGCGGGGCCATCATGAAGACGTAATTGTTCCGCTCGAAGAATTCTTCAGGCGAAGTGCCCGGATAGGTGAAATCAAAGCCGAGTTCAGTAAGGATGTCAGCTGATCCGACCCTTCCGCTCTGGGCCGAATTGCCGTGCTTTACCACGTTCTGTTTCATCGAGGCGAGGATGATACTGACCGCGGTTGAGACGTTGATCGTTGATTTTCCGTCACCCCCGGTTCCGCAGGAGTCGACACAGGGTTTGTCCCCCGCGTCAAAGATCTTCTTGTGCCGGTTGAGCACTGTTGCGAGGGCCGCGAGTTCTTCAGGTGTTTCCCCCCGGTGTTTCATGGCCAGGAGTATAGAGGCTGTTTCGACGTCTGATAATTTCCCGGTTAACATATCGTCGAATACCTCTTGTCCGTACAAACCGGGCCTGCCTGCGGGCGATGACATCTTTTTTCTCCCGCTACCCGTAACTTCCGAATTGACGGTTGATTCTTTTTCAGTAATGGGGCCGGCGGTTTTTCTGCTTTTTGATGCCGGGTATTCGATATATCGGAGAAAGTTGTTCACGATTGCCTCCCCGTGTTCACCCATGATGGATTCGGGGTGGAACTGGACACCGAAGAGCCTGTTTTCGAAATCCTCGTATGACATGGGTGTATTGTCGCTCAATGACCGGGAGGTGGCCGTGGTATCGTCCAGGTCGGCAGCGAGGGAGTGGTACCGCACCACCTTGAAGTTTCGGGGAAGGCCGGTAAAGAGGACCGAGTCCCTGGTTATGGAAACAGAGTCAACCTTGCCGTGCTTTACCGTGGACGCCTTCCGGATCGCGTAATTCCGTGAATAGGCGATGCACTGCATCCCGAGGCAGACACCGAAGATCGGCATCTTTCCCGTGTAGTTTTTCAGGTATTCAAGTGTCGTACCAGCGTTCTCCGGGGAGGAGGGCCCGGGGGAAAGGATGATTCCGTCATAGTCGTCAGCAGGAACATAGGTGTCGTTTTTTATCACGTCACAGGCGGCGCCGCAGCTCCTGAACAGGGCGTAGAGGTTGTAGGTGAACGAGTCGTAGTTATCTATCAATAAAAACATTTTTCTTCTCCAGTATGTTTAATTGTTCAAGTGAATCGTTGAGGGCGCCGAGCTTGACACCCACTTCGTCGTATTCTTTGTCCGGTACGCTGTCGTAGACGATTCCGGCGCCGGCCCTCAGTATAACCCGGTCATTTTTTATCATGGCGCTTCTGATGATTATGCAGGTATCCATGTCCTGGCTGTAGGAGAAATAGCCGGCGCATCCCGCGTAAAACCCCCGGGGAGAGATTTCGTGCTCGTCGATGAGTTCCATAGCCCGGACCTTTGGAGCGCCGGTAACGGTTCCGGCCGGGAAGGTTTTACAGAAGAGGCCCATGGGGGTAGTGTCGTCCCTTTTCCTTCCCTGCACCTCGGACACGATATGAATGAGGTGGGAGTAGACTTCGGCGGTAAAGGATTTCGTCACCGCAACGGTTTCAGTTCTGCACCCGCTGTAGAGATCGTTCCTTGCCAGGTCGAGGAGCATCAGGTGCTCAGCCCGCTCTTTCTCGTCCTCGAGGAGACGCTGCTTTACTTCTTCGGTATCATGTCCGTTCGCGCGGTAGGTGCCGGCTATCGGTCTCAATACGGCTGTGTTGTCAGAGAGCTTGAGGTGCACCTCGGGGGATGTCCCGCAGAGGATTTCGTCACCGTGCTTGATGTAGAACATGTAGGGCGAAGGGTTGATGTTTCTCAGTGTTCTATACAGGTTGATTGGATTGATGCTGCATTCGATCTCGTATCTGTTCGAGAGCACGGTTTGTATGCACTCGCCGTTGACGATTTCATTCTTCAGATCGTTGACCGTTTTCATGAATGAACGCTTGTTGAAATCCTCAGTCCTCTGGAAGACCTCGTTGCCGTTAAACTGGCGCCTGTGGAGGTGAAGTATCTCTGACGCCATCTCCATGGTGCGCTCGGCACCGCGCCCATAGGATTCTTCAGCAGTACCGTTAATTTCCACTGAACAGGCGGCGTAAAATTTTCCCATCTTGTTGTCGAAAACGTAGAATTCGTCGATCTGAAAAAAGAGCATGATGCTGTTTTCCGCATCCTCCTTGACCGGCCTTCGGAGGATATTCATGTAATTAACCATATCGTAGCCCATGTACCCTACGAGCCCACCGCAGAAATCCCCGAGGGTTGTTTCCCTGTTGGAGGATGCCTGTGAAATCAGTGAATTGATGTAATCGACAGGATTTCCAGGCGGGTATTCAATTCCCCTTTCGCTCGATTCAACCGTCAGGGTTTTATTCCTGAAGCTGACGGATTTTCTGGGCTTTATGCCGAAATAGGTGTACCGCGAAAAACTCTTGTCGATGTTGGCGCTCTCCAGGAGAAACAGTGATTTCTCATCGGAAAAGCTCATGAGAAGTGATATGGGGGTAACGCAGTCGCCTGCTATCTCGCGGTAGACAACGGCCCTCCTGTTGTTTTGCGCCAGTTCTTTAAATTTTTCAATTTCAGGGAAAAGCATATGTTTCTCCTTGTAGAAACAGTTTTGTGGCAAAAAACACGGCTTCAGCCGTGTTTCCAGGGACATAAGCCGGGCGTTCTGTTACGTTTACGTGCGCCAGTGATTTTTATCGAAATTCATTTCAGTCACGATCAAAGTGTTATTATAAATAGAAACAAGTGTTACTATTTATAGAAACGTAATCCTGTCAAGAATAATTATTAAAAAATCCTAAAAAAAAATTATTAATGCTGAACATGCGCCCTTTACATAATGGATTTTTGAATAGATGATGAAGTATTTCAGGTAAGTCTGCGGAGAAGAATCGCGGTAAGATCGTCCTGTAGCCTGTCAGTTTCGGCATGCCTGTACATGTCTTGTATGACCTTTTCAAGAACGGTTTTCGCCGGCCTGCCCCTCGCTTCCTTGATTGAGTTCATGACCCTCTCAATGCCGTACTCCTCGTCACCGGGACTTTTTGCCTCGAGGAGGCCGTCTGAATAAAGAAGAAGGTAGTCCCCCTGTTCCATAAAGAAATTAATAACCGTGAAGCTGTCCTTCATGTCTTCGATGCCGAGGAACATCCCTTTTGCTGTTTTTTCCTTCACGTACACGAGTTTCGTGTGTCCGGTTCTGTGTCCCATGTAAACCGGGTCAGTATGCCCGGCATTTACGTACTCTATGACATCCTCCTTGAAACGGAGAATGCATCCGGTCAGATAATTGTCCACATTACCTATTTCCTTCGTTATCTCATCGTTTACCTTCTCGATAATCCTGTTCAGCTTAAGATCGTAATTCTCGTAAAAAACCCTGAAGACAATGCTCTTGGCGATCATGGTTATGAGTCCAGAGGCGATACCATGACCCGAGACGTCAAAGAGTGAAATGCCGTCCAGTTTCCCGTCCCGTATGTAAAAATCATACATGTCCCCGGATACACCAGCCATCGGGATGAACACGTAGGCTATGTCCCAGTCCCTGGTCCGGGGTGGGATCTTCGGAAAGAAACTGGACTGCACGTTTATGGCCATCTGCATGTCAAGGAAGGCTATTCGCTGCGCCTCTTTCAGTTCCCTGTTTGTCGTTACCAGGTCCTCGTTCATCGCCTCCATTATGGACATGGCGGCTTCAAGTTCCTGGTTTGTCCTGGTGAGTTCCTTTGTTCGCTCGTCCACCATCTCTTCCAGGTGTTCGGCGTAGTAGTCCAGACCTTTGCTTGCCGTTCTGATTGAATATGCCATGCGGTTGAAATTATGGGTTATTACACCGATTTCATCCTCGACCCTGACCGGAACCTGTACTTTCGTGTCACCTGCCCGGATAAGATCCATGGCTGAGAGTATGGACCGCAGGGGCCGTACAAAGGCACCGATGAAGAACAGCCTGAATCCGATAAATATTACCGCAATGATTATGCCGAGCATGATTATCAGTTTCATCGAGGTAGGATGGATATACTCACGATATGACACGTAGGTAAAACCAGCTTCATGAACAGTGTCGTTTTCGAGGTCAGCATCCATGTAGGACACATAATGGGTATGACGGTCACCGGTTCTGTATATCCTCGTAAACTCCGGTTCCATGGGAGCGAAAAAGGATAGAATCGATTTCTTGAGATCTGGATCGGTTTCTACGTTCTCTTCCGTATATTCTGAAATGACGTCCCGGAAATGGCGGAGATCACCGCTCATCCCCGGCAGGTATTCCCTGAGGTTCATTGAAAAATTTTTCTCCGGAAGCTGTCTAATTTTTTTCCTGGCGTAGCGAATCGGACGCTCAAGTTCACTGATTTTAACGAGGACCAGTTCGGCTGGATTCGGATGGTCGACAGGAACCGCGTTTAAAATGTCCGTAATCGTTCTCCGGTATCCTTCAAAGAAAATTCCGGTGATGGTATTTTTTTCTTCCATCAGGGAATAGTAGTCTTCCCTGGTGGAAGAACGAAGGAGCTCATAGAAAAAGGTATTTCTCATTTGCTGCTCAGTTTCCCTGGTGAGAATATCAGACAGCTGGTTACCGTTGTCGAGAAAGCTGTTTTCGCTCAGGGAGTATGATGCAGCGTATTTCAATCCGTCAGGAACAAAGCCGGTTCTGGTCGCCAGGAGAAGGTCCCTCTTTCTACCGGCGTCATAGGCCTGTTCCAGATCTTGAAGTGAGAAGTAACTGAGACCCTGAAAAACCAGGAGCATGGTGGCCAGGGTGATCGCGATTATCTTGGTTATGAAATTCGTCCTGTCCCTGGTTGTGTTAATGTATATGATGGCAACGATAAAAAATCCGAAAATCACGAACAGATCAAGGGTTATCTGGTACAGGTCCCTTCCGACCGCGCCCTCCCTGCTCAGGGTATTGGTCATCCCGGGGACGAGAATGCTCGCGAACATGACCAGGGTAATGGAAAGTACCGCCCAGCGTTCGGCTGTTTTTGTGATGATGGTCCGCCATATCCCGGTAATGAAGAATATTGCAAGGTAGGCGAGTATTACTATTCCGAAAGTCCTGCTGTATTCGTCAGCGTCAAAATCAAAATAGTGGCCGTCAAAATGAAAAACGATGCCGCTCTCCTTGGTTATGACAACAAAGATCGCGGTAAGAATAATGGATACCACATAGAGGAGAGGGCCGATTATCCACGGGATCTTTTTATAGACTTCATCCGGGTAGTAAAATAAGAAAAGGGTGAAATGAATAAAGGGAAAAAGGATAAAACCGAGGGTCAGGTACCGGTGATAGGCGGCAAGGGGATGGTATGCCATAGAGGCAAAAAAGTAGCCGGCGTTGAAAATAGTTAGAAAAAGGAACGTAACGCCGAAATGAATCGTCGCTTTAGATTTATTCCTGATGGACAGGAATATCACTGCCAGTGAAAGGTTAAAGGTTACCGGTATCAGCGAACAGACTGAATAAAAGTTCTGGTAAAATGTGCTGGTTATGGACATCGCAGAATCAACCGGAGATAAGGTTACACCGCCGGAACATTTAAGTCAAGCCGAAATTGTCGGTTTTGTAGTGCCGGGAAATGATGGAAAACACTGCGGGAAAACCTGTGCTGGTTAAAACTGTTGGTGGTCTAGTATGGCGTCGTCCTTTTTGCTGATGAAGAAGAATATGAGAAAGAGGCTGTAGGCGATTACAGCCAAGACAGCGAACCCCCGGTAGCTGTGGCCGAGGGGGGCGATAAGAAAAATTATAAGCCAGTGAAAGAGTATAAACGCCAGGGAGTTAAGCCTGATGGGGAAATCCTTCCATCTCATGATGACCAGGAGACCGCTGAGGTTCCATCCATAGAGTGAAAGGTATGAATGCATCATCAGCAGGAAGACCCTGCCCGATTCGTAAGCCTCGGGAAGCCTTTTCAGGGGTATGTACAGGATTCCTGTTATGGCGGTCATCATGAGAAAGGAAATCCCCGACACCAGAAACTTTTTTGGCTGGATGTTGATCCCGTGGCGGAAGAAAAAAAAGAAAGTGGTGATGACCGCCAGAGCGAGTATGGAAGCTATGGCAAACTCGAGTACGAAAATCTTCAGTATAATGAATACGAAAAACGTGATGACCCCGAGGTTGATGATCCAGAAAATCAGATGCTCAATGAGGTGGCGTCTCCGCTTCTTTTCCTCCTCCTGGAAGAATGAGAACATGACTGACATGGTTATCAGTGAAACGGGAAAGGAAAATCCGAGAAAAAAAACGTTGAGAGTCAGTTTTTCATAGTGGAACCAGTGATAAAATTTTTCATTCAGTATGACAATGGACGCGATTAACAGGGCCATGGAGAGGCAGAGTACCGATGCCTGGTGGAATTTTTCAGAGGTTTTTCCTTGAACCCTGAAGAAAATCCACGGGAAAAATGAGAAGCGCTGTATACGAATCGATTCAACAGTCACAAAGAGGATCAGAGTAATGGCAACCGCGATATGGTAGTAATGGAGAAAGGCCGCCACCGCGTACACGATACTCAGTAGAAAGAAGAAGATGTTCCTCAGGGAAGGGAATCTTCTGTTTTCTGTGAAGTAGATAATAATTGAACCGCCGGTGGTAAGGTTGAATAAAAAAATGTGCAGCCTTTCGAAATTACCCTTGATGAAGAGATCCATGAAGCCGAATGAAAAGGCGGTTATCATTACCAGGGTTATGATAATTCTCAGGTAACTGTTTGAAAAGAAGTCGTTATGGAGTTCTCGCAGATGGGTCATGTCGGATTTGTTGTGTTTCTTTTTTTGTATCGAACCGAACTAATTCTAGTATTGAACACCATCCTGTCAACAACTTGAATGTTCAGGGAACAGGGAATTGTTTCAGGCCAATTTGTAAAAAATAATTTGACATAGTATTCAATTGAGAGTAGATTGTAGCTGGTAATACCACCAGCCACTAAGTTAGGATTATGCATTCACTACTTGAGCCACTGAAAGCGGACAGCCTGAAGGATGTTTTCGTGTCCCGGTTTGAGGACCTTATCCTCTCAGGAAAGATCAAAATCGGCCAGAAGCTGCTGTCTGAGAGGGAACTCGCCATGGAGCTCGGGGTCAGCAGGCCCGTTGTCCACGAGGGGCTTGTGGACCTCGCTTCCAAGGGCCTGGTGACCATGATACCCAGGGTGGGTGCCGTGGTGAACGACTACCGCCGGGAGGGGTCCATCGAGGTGCTCTCATCCCTTATCAACTACCATGAAAGCAGCCTGGAACCGGGACTCTTTACCAGTCTCCTGGATATGCGCATGCTCCTCGAAGTCGAGTTCGCCCGCATGGCAGCCCTGAACCGGACCGACGAAAATCTTGATGAACTGAGAGAACTCCTCGAGAGGGAGAGAATAATTGATGTCTCTGATACCGCCGAGGTGACCGCCCTCGACTTCGAGTTTCACCTGCTGGTTGCCATTGCCACCGGCAACACGGTCTATCCCCTGATGATTAATTCATTTAAGAACGTGTACACCAGCCTCTCCGGGAAGTTCTTCCAGAACCCTCTTTTCGCAGAGGAGGTATTTTCTTTTCATGTCATGCTGACCGGCGCCATAGAGGCCAGGGACGAGGAAAATGCCGTAAACATAA
>CAZEPS010000003.1:50178-63327 GCA_964514165.1 uncultured Leptospirales bacterium | reverse complement strand
AGGGGGAGATCCCCTCGCCGGAAAACCCCCCTGCCGGCTGCCATTTTCATCCCCGGTGCCCCCGTGTTATGGACATCTGCAGAAGGGTCTACCCTGAAACCAGGATGTCAGGGGCGACCGCCGTGGCCTGTCACTTATACTGATTATTGATACCCGGTTCCCTTTTGTTTTACCTGATAACTCGATGGATTTTTTATGGCAGTAGTAAATTTTTTTTAAAAACCGGGGTTTTTAATCGTATTATTAATAGCACTTTTTTTTATTGACTCAAAGCGTCTGACGGATACAGAATAAAAGCATGAGCCACAGCGTGAAAACAGTATCGGTTGCCGTGAGGCCCAGGGACGAAAGCATCATCCACACCCTGGATGAACTCCTTCTATTTTTAAAGAAGAGGCATATCAGGGTACTCCTCTCCCGTGACTCGTTCCTGCCGGATGATATCTACGGGGAACTTGTGGTGGATGACATGCATTTCACCCGGGAATGCGATATCATCATCGTTATAGGGGGGGACGGCACCTTTCTTCGAGCGGCCAGGCTTTTCATCGGCACCGGCAAACCGATATTCGGCATCAACCGCGGGAGGCTCGGTTTTCTGACGGAATTCAACCCGGATGAGTATACCGGTTTTCTCGAGGGTGTTCTGGAGGGAAATTACGAGACATCGAGCAGGTACGCTGTTGAGGCGGTACATATCAGGAACGGCTCAAGGAACATGAGCGCCGCCTTTCTCAATGACGCGGTGATATCAAAGGGGGCGTTTTCCAGGCCCCTCCTCGTGGAGCTTGAGATTAACGGTGATTTTATCAATTCATTTTTAGGGGACGGGCTGATCATCTCCACGCCGACCGGCTCTACAGCCTATTCCCTCTCCGCCGGGGGGCCCCTTATTAATCCTGAAGTGAGAGACGTGTTCCTCTTTAACCCGATATGCCCACACACCCTGTCCCTCCGTCCGATTATAATACCGGCCACCTCGGTGCTGAAGGCGAGAATACTTACCGATATCGATAATTTATTATTGACAATTGACGGTCAGGAGGCTATCGGAATTGACGGGGGCGATGAAATCATTTTCAGGCAGACAGACAAAACCATTCAGGTTGTGACCCATCCCCACAGGAAATTTTATGCTATTTTACAGGAAAAACTCGGCTGGGGATGAACCCGCCGGCAACAGGTTAGATGCATGCTGACCGAACTGAGAATAAAAAACTTTATAATAATTGAGGATCTCACTATTTCCTTCACGAAGGGACTGAATATACTTACCGGGGAGACCGGTGCAGGGAAGTCGATCCTCATCGACGCCATCTCCGGCGTCCTCGGGGAGAAGATGACGACGGACATGATCCGCTCCGGTTTCGAAAAGGCCACCCTGGAGGGGGTATTCGATATAGCGAACATACCCCAGATGGCCCCTCTTCTCGACAGCGCCGGCATTGACAACGAGGAGGACACCCTCATTCTGAAGAGGGAACTCTATTCAAGCGGGCGGGGCAGATCCTTCATAAACGCGACCCAGGTCCCGGTGTCGAAACTGCGGGAGGTGTCGGAATACCTCCTCGACATTCACGGGCAGAACGAGCACCAGAATATCGTGAAGGTCGCCAAGCACCGGGAACTCCTCGACAGCTTTGCCGGGCTTATTCCCGAGGTGGAGGGGATGCGTTCCCTTCACGGGCGGCTCAATGAAATCAGGGAGCGCCTTGAATCCTTCGAAATTGACGAGAAGGAAAAGGCCCGCCGCATTGAATTCAACACCTTTGCCGTCAGGGAGATCGAATCAGTCAACCCGGTCGTCGGCGAGGAGGATGAACTGAAGAACGAATCGAACCTCCTGGCCAACGCGGAAAAGCTTTTTCGGGAGATCAATACCTCGTCGGAACTCCTGGGCGGGGACGGGGGCGTTTTACAGAAGCTGGCCATGAGCGAACAGGGGCTCTCGCGGGTATCGGAATACGACCCGGAAATATCCGGTTCCCTCGACGCGATACGGGAGGCCCTCTATTCCCTCGAGGACGTGTCCTCGTTTTTGAAGGGATACGAGAGCAGCATAGATTATTCACCGGAGCGGATTAACCGGGTGGAGGAGCGGCTGGCGAAGATATCCGGGCTCAAGAAAAAGTACGGTGACACGGTGGAAGAGATCCTCGAATATGCTGAAAAGGCGCGGCGTGAGCTTGAAAATATCAACTCCAGCGAGGAACAGCTCGAGAGCCTGAAGGCGGAATTCCGGAAAACAGCGGCAGAGGCGAAACAGGCCGCCCTGGCCCTGTCCGCAAAGCGGGAAGAGGCGGCCAGGAGGCTCGAGGCCCTGGTTATGAAAGAACTCGGGGACCTGGGGATGCCTGACACGGTATTCAAGATTTCCCTTACCCGTGACATAAACCCGATTGGCGAAATCGAGGAGAACAGCAAGCGGTACTCCCTCTATCCCTACGGCCTTGATAAAGTTGAATTTCTCCTGTCGGCTAACGCGGGTGAGGACCTCCGGCAGCTGCGGAAGGTCGCCTCGGGGGGTGAGATGTCCCGCATCATGCTCGCACTGAAGAACGTGCTTCTTTCCAGGGATATCGTCGAGAGCCTGATTTTCGACGAGGTGGACGCGGGGATCAGCGGCAAGATAGCGGAAATCGTCGGCAAGAAGCTCAAGCTCCTGGCGAAAGACCGGCAGGTGCTGGTCATCACCCATCTTCCCCAGATCGCGGCAATGTCGGACAGGCACTTTTCCGTGCAGAAGAGTAAAACCGGTGACAGGATAACCACCATCGTGCGTGAATTGAACCAGAAGGACAAGGTGAAGGAGGTCGCCCGTCTCCTGGCCGGGGAGACCGTCACGGAACTATCGGTCAGGCACGCGGAAGAGATGGTCGCAACCGCCGAGCGTTAACCGATGAAGAAATCCGTCATCAACATCACCGATGTCCTCACCGGGATCATCAGGGACATCACCGTGGAGTGTCCGGTCTTCTCACATATCGATATTGACCGGATAATGATTTGCGTCGCCTCCAACAGGTCCGGCAGCAGGGGCGGGACCTACGGCAAGGTGGTCCCCATGAAATTTGAAAAAGGGTCGTCTTTGCTGAAGCACCGCGGCCGTGTTTACACGATGCCCGCGATTGAACACCAGGGAAAAACCTGCCTCTATATAATCTATTTCTTCATGCCCCGGTTTTTTGATCTCCCCGCCGGGGAAAAACTGCGGGTTATTTTCCACGAACTCTACCACGTGAGCCCGGATTTCAACGGCGACATACGGCGCATGGGAAAAAAGAAGGCAGCCCACGGGAGTTCAAAAAAACACTTTGATTCACACTTTGAAGAAGCACTGAACAAGTACCTTGAATTGCTTCCACGCAGGGAATGTAACTCGTTTCTGTCCATGTCTTCCAGAGAGCTTTACGCCGCGCACCAGAGGATCATCGGCAGAAGAATGAAGGTCCCTAAACCTATTATGCTTCAAAAGAATTGATATCAGCATGCAACTGCTCCAATTATCCTGGAAAATTATCAAAAAAATCTTGACAAAAAACAGGTCCGGGTATTTTGTTTCTTTATATAGAAACAAATGTTTCTTTATAAAGAAACAATGGCCGGTGTAGTGCTCTGGCGTAAAGCATCACTATGAAGAAAAGCAGACTTAACGAGATATCAATGGTCCTGGCCAGGACTTCCGATGAAAAGGTAATCGAAAAATTTTTAAAGAGTATCCTGACCAGCTATGAAATTGAGGAAATTTCGTCCCGATGGGAACTGGTGAAGCTCCTGGACGAGGGAGAGAGCCAGAGGAACATCGCAAAAAAGCTCGGCCTGAGCCTCTGCAAGATAACCAGGGGTTCGAAGGAACTTAAAAAGAAGCCATCCATGTTTAAATACATGATTGATGAATACAAGAGAATCCAGAATGAAAATTAAAGGAGTATGGAATGGTAAAAATGTATCTTACCGAAGATGAAATGCCCAGGCAGTGGTACAATCTCGGCGCTGACCTTCCGAGCCCAGTGCAGCCCCCCCTGGGTCCGGACGGGAATCCGGTGACCCCGGACCAGCTGGCGCCGGTATTCCCGATGAACCTCATTGAACAGGAAGTGAGCCAGGAGCGGTGGATTGACATACCGGAAGGGGTTCTCGAGCTCCTGTACCGGTGGAGGCCCACACCTCTGCAGAGGGCCGTGAACCTGGAAAAGGCCCTCGGTACACCGGCACGCATATACTACAAGAACGAGAGCCTGTCTCCTGCAGGAAGCCACAAGCCGAACACGGCGGTAGCCCAGGCCTATTACAACAAGGAGTTCGGCATCAAGAGGCTGACCACCGAAACAGGCGCCGGTCAGTGGGGCAGCGCCCTTGCATTCGCCTGTGCCCTTCTCGGTCTGGAGTGCAAGGTCTTCATGGTAAGGATCAGTTTCGACCAGAAGCCCTTCAGGAAGATAATGATGCAGACCTGGGGCGGGACCTGTATCCCGAGCCCGAGCAGCGAGACAAAGGCGGGAAGGGAAATCCTCGAAAAGGACCCTGACACCCCCGGGAGCCTCGGCATCGCGATCAGCGAGGCGGTGGAGGCAGCGGTTACCGATGAGACCGGGGAAACCAGGTATTCCCTCGGGAGCGTCCTCAACCACGTGATGCTTCACCAGTCAATCATTGGACTTGAGGCGAAAAAACAGCTTGAGAAGTTCGGGGAGAAAAAGGTGGACACGGTCATCGGGTGCGCCGGAGGCGGAAGCAACTTTGCCGGCATATCGTTTCCATTCGCCAGCGACAAAATCAACGGGGCCGATATCGAAATCATCCCGGTTGAGCCTTCTTCGTGCCCGACCCTTACCAGGGCGCCCTTCGTGTATGACAACGGGGATGTTGCCCAGATGACCCCCCTTCTGCCGATGCATTCACTCGGGCACAATTTCATTCCGCCTCCAATACACGCCGGCGGGTTACGATACCACGGTATGGCCCCCCTGGTTTCACAAGGGGTAGTGGAGGGACTTTTCAGCCCCATGGCGATTCACCAGCTTGAATGCTACGAATCAGCGATGCTTTTCGCGAAGACAGAAGGTATTATCGTCGCGCCGGAAACGAGTCACGCTGTCGCAGCGGCCATACAGAAGGCCAAAGAGGCGAAGGAAGAGGGGAAAGCGAAGGTGATTCTCTTCAACCTGAGCGGACATGGCCTCATGGATCTCATGGGATATGACTCCTATTTCCAGGGTAAACTCTTCGATTATTCGCTTCCCCAGGAGGATATCGACAGGTCGATTGAGCTCCTGAAGGATTATCCGAAACCGGAAGTAGTAAAAACCGGGAAGTGGTAAAAATCTGAAATCACGCCCGGTCCAGCACCATTTTTATATAAAATTGGTGCTGGACCGGGATGTAACAGGACCGGTTATGGACAGGTATGACAATGAAATAACCTACTGTAGAGCACTGGGAAACAAGGTCCCTTTTCACTACTGCAGAAAACTTAAAGAGAACCTTCCCTGCGGCAGGATTTTTGATTGCTGGTTCGAGAAAATAAATATCACCGAATATATGAACTGTTTCTACTCGGATGAGGAAATTCGCAGGATCACAGAACCCCCGAAGCCGAAGGTCGCCTCCCTCGTCGAGCTCATCGAGAAAGCAAAGGGCAGGGAGTGAGAGTTTTATTGACTCCCGGGATCCCTCACTGTACCATGTCAAAACAATCCATTTAGTACGTAATCCCATCAGGCGGTAGGGCAGTGATATTTTTCAGAAAAATATTTAAAATTATTCTCATTCTTGTCAGTGTTCTGGTTTTTCTCGAATCAGTTTTCATCGTGATAAACCAGTTCACCGTGTGCCCTGCATTTTATGACAAGAGATACAAGAAATACTGGAGCAAACCGAATTCATACGATTATAATTTCAGGATCAATTCCCAGGGATTCAAGGATCTGGAATTTAAAAAAGATAAAGAAGATGGAACCTACCGCATAACGGCCGTGGGGGATTCCTTCGCCTTTGGGACGGTGCCATACCGGTACAATTACCTCACCCTGCTGGAGAAGAATCTCAACGTCACCAGGGATAAATACGAGGTGTACAACTTCGGTGAACCGAGCATAGGACCCCATGATTATGTTTCCATTCTTGTCCATGAATGCCTTCGGTATCATCCTGACATGGTGCTGGTCTGTATCACCCTTGCGGACGATCTGGGTAAAAGAAAGAGGCACACCTATCTCTATATAACCTCCCTCGTTAAGTACATCATTGATTCAATGAAGAACTACGAGGGGATTATCGTGCATGGGAAAATGGAGTATACAGACAATATGCAGTCAATGCCGAAGGAGATGTACCTGGACTATGTTGTATCTAAGAGCGATATCTACCTGGAATCAAACAGGGACGACCTGAAAAAGATGTACAAAAACACCCTCTATTACCTCGAAAAAATGCGGGATATATGCAGGGAAAAAGAAATAATCATGGTCGTTGCACTCATGAACAGCGAAATGCAGGTGGATGAAACCCTCCAGAAAAAAATAGCCCGAAAAATGAACGTCTCATTGGCTGAACTCGATTTCTCAATGCCAAACAGGTTCCTGAGAAATGCACTCGGTGAAATGGGTATTCCTGTTGTGGACATCCTTGATGACTTTCTCGAGGTGAGCAGGGCAACCGGTAAGCAGTATTACATAACCCGGAATCTGCATTATAACATTGCGGGGAACCGGCTGGCCGCGAGGCTTTTGAAGGAAAAGCTGTTGCCGGCAATCAAAGAGGACAGGGAATAGATTAAAACTGGTAATCCCCCCCTTTGGGGCCGGTATAATCGTGAACATCAACCCGTTCGATTCGTCCGTAGAAGGTGAAGCCGGCAGGATTATTTTTCAGGGATTGGATATAATCCCTGACCAGGTTGTCATCATCGGTCTGGAGTATGACGCTTACCGTTCCGTCCCGGAGATTGGAGGCTGAACCGTGGACCCCGAATTTTCGGGAGTACTGGCTGCTGTACTTCCGACAGAAAACCCCCTGCACGTTTCCGTGGAGAATTAGTTCCTTTGCCATGATTACTCCCTGTACACGTCAGGCTGGTGAGTATCCGTATACTTTTCACCCCTGCCGTTGAATTTGCTGGATTTCAAGAATTCGTCAAAGGCCACTTTCATTGGCTGCGTGATTCCGCTTTTCGGAATAGCGTAGTCCCTGTCATATTTGGAACAGTATACCCTCAGGGTATACCCACCGGAACCGGTCCCGGAGAATCGGGCCTTCACCGTGTTTCCCTCGGAGAAATTCAATACCCATGCGGCACTCTTCGCGTCCCTGTTTCCCGTTGAAGGATTGACATAGTCCCACGATTCGGCTGACTCAAGGGTCAGGGATCTGAACTTATTTCCCGTATACCGTGAAGCGTTATCAAATATTTCGGTCAGTTGATCCATCTCTTTTATGTCTTTGCCTGACACCTCGCCGCGGGTGAAATATACCCGGCCGAAATTTTTCCAGACCTCCTCCATCAGTTCCTTAGGGTTTTTCCCCGTTTCCAGGAGTATCTTTAGAAGAAAGACCGTGGAGAAGATCCCGTCCTTTTCACGGTGGTAGGGATTGCCGACACCGTTGCTCTCTTCGACGCCCCAGTTGCCGAGCTCGGCAATCCACTTGAATCCGGTCGGGGTCTCGACCGCTTTAACCTCTCTTTCCGGAAATTTTTCTTTGAGATACGATTCCATGAGGTCGATTGTCCCGGCGGTCACGGTAGAACGGCAGAAATAGATGGTTTCATCAAAGAGTTTTTCGATGCAGATTAAGTGGCTGTATTCTGCGAACAGGGCGAACTCGTCCGCTGATTCGAGAAAGAAACTACTGCCGCCGTCAAGGCGCCGGTCCACGTCGGAGTCCCAGGCTGAAACGATGTCGAACTTTCCCGTGGCGTTCATCTCTATCAGGCGGGGAACATAATCGAAATCCGGTTCCGGATGGAGCGGTTCGCCGCTGCTGTCAAACCCACCCAGGTCGGGGCGCGGTTCTTCCCTGATAATCTCTGCGTCGAGGCCGAGCCTGTCTATGAATATCTCCCGGGCGAATGGCCCGGCCGCTCCGTGCATGGAGTCAAAGGCTCCGCGCAGTTTTCTCTCTGATATCGCTTTTTTCATCTCAGCGAAATCAAAAATTTCGTCGAGGAGATCGGCGTATAGTGAAATAATATTGGTGGTGGATATCATGCCGTTTTTTTCAGCGGTGGAGAAATCAGCTGTGCGGTATTCGGTACAGCTGTTCTGGAGTTCCTGTATCCGGGACACGGCCTTGTCGAGGGCAGGGGCCCCTCCGGCTGTGTTGACCTTGATGCCGACGTCGGTAAAGGGATTGTGGCTGGCAGTAAGGATTATCCCTCCCGCGGTTTTGAGTTTTCTGATGCCGTATGACATGGCTGGTGTGCTTGAAAGACCGTTTTTCGCGATTATGACCCTGAAACCGTTTCCCGCGAGAATACCGGCTATGGTTTTAATCCGGGAACTGTTTCCCTGGCGCGGATCCCCCCCGAGAAGTATGGCGCGGATTTTTCCGGAGATATTTTCCTTGTCGGGTATCTCTTTGAAGTAGTCCGCTATGCCCTGGGTGAACTGTTCGAGGAAGCCGGGCCTGTTATAATCATCCTGGGTCATGCGCAGGCCCGATGTTCCCATCTTTTTTATTTTATAGGGCGATTCAATATTTATTATCTGTACTTCACCGCTCACTATTTCCTCCTTCCCGCTGTGTTCTTTAGTTAAAGAGTAGTATATCAGGTTCCGGATGTCAAATTAATTTGAATGGAGTAAATTTTCTGTTGCCACGCGAAACCTTATGCCTTGACAGTAATCTTGCGGGGTTCTGGGATTACAGCACCGTCAGTTTTAACGGAATACGTTAGAAATATGGCAGATCACAACAGAAAAGAAACCGGTGATTCCTCATGGACCCTCTACCACCAAGGCTACAACGAGGACATGCATTCACGGGAGGGGGCCTATGCCGAGGCCCTGTACCGGCATGTCATGCCGTCGGGTGTATTGGCCGGTAACGCAAAAGAAATCAGGATTCTCGATACCGGGTTCGGCATCGGTTACAATATTCTCGCGACCATCAGTGAAATCAGTCGAATCGGCAATGAGCGAACTGTCGAGTTCATCTCCCTGGAATCGGACCGGTCCTATGGCAATGCAATGAAGGAGGTCTCATTCGGAGACGAGCGAGACAACCTGTATGAAAAAATTGTGCAGGCGTACCATGATGGCCGTGTCGAATGGAATGGATTTGCTGTAAGGGTCCTGTTCGGGGACGCCCGGGAAATTGTAAAAACACTCGGGGATGAGTATTTTGACGCCGTTTTTCACGATCCCTTCTCCCCGGGGAAGAACCCGGAGCTCTGGAGCGTTGATTTCTTTCTCGAGTACAGCCGGGTTGTTAAAGAAACAGCTGTTATCACGACCTATTCGAGTGCTCCCCAGGTAAGGCGTGCCTTTATTGAAGCGGGTTTTTTCATCGGTAAAAACAGTTACGGTGAAATACGAAAGGAGGGAACAACCGCATCAATATCGGGGAATCTGCGTTATGCATTTTCACCGGAAGAGATTCGTGATATTACCGGTGATATACGTTCTATCCCCTACAGGGATTCGAACCTGGCTGATTCCAGGGATGCAATCCTCAGGGAGAGGATTCAGGCGATGTCCCGCGCTCGGGCCGGTCATGAACCTGGTTAACAGGGGATATTACAGCATATCGTCGAGTTCGTCGAGTACTGATTTATCTGAAGTCGAACCATCGTCTCCGGACGGTTTGGTTTTGTTATTCATTGATTCATCAGCCTCTTTTTTGGTATCGTTTTGCTGAATTGATCCGGTGAGATCCCCCCCTTCGCTGAGCCGGTATGAAAGGGCAAGGGCGTAGAAATAGACGAGCTGAATGGCCTGGTATACCTTTTTGCCGTTGAGTTTTTTTTCACCCTCGATATTAAATTCAAAATTGATGATGTCCTGAGGATTGGTGATGTATTCCTGGGTACCCTCCATGTCGTCAATGAGGCGTCGGCATTCTTTGGCGATTATATCCATGAAGGATTTTACCGACATGCGGGCGATTTTACCGGTTTGTATCATGGTCTTTTCCATGCTTTCGAGACGCTTCGTGTAGTCAATATACTGGTTGCTCGAGAGGGGCTTCTGTCTCCGTACCTTCTCAAATTTGGCTACCTCTTCAGCGTATTTTTTCAGTGCAGCTACCGGTTTTCTCATCTCGTCAAATATCTGCTGTATTCTGACCCGGTAATCGAACTTTCCCTGGGCGCCATATTTGACTGAATATTTTATCTTGTTGCTGGTCAGGATAAGGGAGTACTCCCTGTCGAATTCGCTGAAGAGGAGAAAGGTTACGAGGACATTGTCGTCGTCGTTTATCAGATTAAAGGTCCCTTCCCTGTCATATTCCTTCCGGAGTTGTTTCATGTCCAGGTTATACATCAGGGAGAGGCCCTTTTTCACGTCATCCGGAATATCTGACACGGTTTCCTCCGGGATTTCGGCAGGTTCCTCCGTGTCGGCAGCTTCTTCGTCCGTTTCATGACGCATGGAGAAAACCCGTTTGCCGGGACGTTCCTCTTCCTTTATATCAAGGATCCTGTCGATTTCAGAGTCCTGGTCATCGAACAAAATTCCATTATAGTGGCAGAACAATAGATGGAGCCGGGGATATAATTTCTGAAAAATAACGTTAAGGCCGTTCTTCACGTTTTTTTTCATGGATGATATCTCTGACGCTGAGCTTTCGTCCACCCTGGTATAAAGATCTATGGCCCTGCTGTAGGCTGTCGCTATGGTCATTTCATAGGGACGTACCAGGTACAGTTTTCTGAAGAGGCTCATCAGGGGTTCCTTCAGTTCTGAGGCCTTTTTCGGCACATCGGGAAAATCGAGGTAGTGCTCCACGATTCTGTCAGAAGTTATTTTATCGTACATGTTGCCGGTTATGTCAATCAGCTCATAATAGAGGGGTTTCATGTTGTCGAGCCTCTCTATTATCCGCCTTCCCATGTTCGGGTCCCTCAGGATTATTTCTATATAGGCCATCTGTACCTGGATCAGGGCCGGATTGTACTGATTGTTAAAGCGCTCAAGAAACTTTTTGTGAAAATACAGGCTGTTGAAAAGGATTATCCTGTTCATCCTCAGAAGTATTTTCAGGTGGAGCCTGTCGAATACCGATACCTTTCTCGATTCTGCAGACTTTTTGACCGGCAACCTCTGATTCTGTCTTTTCTTTTGAGCCGGAAGGGTGGACTTTTGGATTTTCTTTTTGCTCTCTTCAAAATTTCTGAGATACTGCTTCTGCTTTTCCCTGTCTATCGTGAGGCGCTCCATTCTTTTTTTCTTTTCACTTACCACCTCACCCCCGGAATCGACGAATTTTTCGAACATCTTTTTACGCGTGTCCTCGTCAAGGCGCGAGATACCGATATTTTCCTTAGTTTTGTCTAAATCTGCCATGTTCTTTTCTTACTTCAGCTATAGTATAATATAGTATGAGATTTCACAAAAGCTATGTTTTTTTACCAGTTTTTTACTTAAAGGAACCTCTATCAATTAAACATGAAGTTCCCTTTTGGGCGCATATTTCGGTTTATAGATGGATCCTTAACAGTTTCTGTTAATCTAAAGCACTATGCCAGCATAATCCACACTGCCTTTGTCGTCGGCGCGGGTATCATGCTGTTATTACATTGTTCTATCAATGAAAACTGATATTTTCAGAATCATTTTTTCCTCTGAAACAAATTAACCCTGTTATTCAGAGGTTTCCGAAAATTATTATTTGAAATTTATCGATTTTATTAGTAAAATGTCAAATATAATATGGGGTATGCTGTTGTGTGCGTTAATTTCTCAACAGCTTTTTTAACATTCTAAAACTGTTTTGGTGGGTCAGTGAATACCATCCTTGCCATAGATGATGACATCAACATGCTGAAGCTCCTTGAAAAACAGATTCAGTCAATGGGCTACACGCTTATAACCGCGCGTTCTGGTAAAGACGGGGTCGATTTCGCGAAATCGGGTAATCCTGACATTATTATTCTTGATATAATGATGCCGGAAATGGATGGTTTTGAGGTTATAAGGCAGCTCAGGAAGGACGAGTTGACGAAAAACATACCGGTTATCATGCTTACGGTCCGCTCCAGTAAATTTGACGTGGCAGTTTCCATGAGGTACGGTGTCGTCGATTACATCATAAAACCCTACAACTATTTTCTTCTCTCAAAAAAGATCAACGCCGCCCTCCGCTACAGCATGAAACTGAGGGAAATCGACATGATTGAGCAGACCAGCACAATCGACGTGTCCAGGAACAGGGGTATAACGGTGATTTCTTTTAAATCGAACCTGAGCAGCAGTGATGTCTTTGTCGAAGCGAGAAAAATGTTCAATACGTCCTTTGTCAACATGATAGACGGTGACGATGTTGTCCTTGACCTCAGGGGAATAAAGGAGTGCTGCGATGATGACATGATCGTTCTGGAGAAGATAACCGCCCTTATAAAGTCCAGGGGAACCCATATTGTGGCCGGTAAGAATTACGGGCTTCTTGTCGAAAAGATAGATTTTGATGATGCAATAAATCTATTTATCACCATGGGTGATTTCGAGTTGTTTATTAACAGGGATTGATAATTATTTCCACCCGTTGATTTTTTTTCGGATTGTATCAAGCTCCTCGTTGATCTGCAATAATATTTTGCTGTAATTTTTTTTTCTTGTCTCACCTGCATGGTTTTCGATTGTTTCCAGAAGTCCTGAGAGCCTGTCAAAATCATATGATGTGCTTGATCCCCTGAGCTTGTGGGCGTAATATTCCATGTCAGGGTAATTCAACTCCTCTATCGATTTCGCGAGGGGTGCCAGGTATTCATCCAGGGTCTCGATAAATTCATTCAGGAGAATCATCAGGTCTGTTTCAGAGATTCCGAGTCTGGCCGCTGTTTTCCCCGGGTTTTGAAATATATCATGTCCTACTGAAAATGGAATAACGGTGCCGGTTATTCTGAGAAGATCATTCAGTGATACCGGTTTTATCAGATAATCGTCAAATCCCGCATCGTTGAGTTTATCACGTTCTTCGGTTACCGTT
>CAZEPS010000003.1:0-50168 GCA_964514165.1 uncultured Leptospirales bacterium | reverse complement strand
GTTCCGCTGTTCCGCTTTCTCAGCGGCCCTTATTTTTTTTGCCGCCTCGATCCCGTCGCAGATCGGCATGTTTATGTCCAGTAGTATTATATCGTAACGGTTAAACAGATACCTGTTCAGGGCATCATAGCCGTTTACTGCGATATCTGATTCATAGCCAATCTCGTTCAGCATCAGATTTATGAGCTTCTGATTGTTCCTGTTGTCTTCTGCCACCAGGGCGTGCTTTTTTTTCCGGGCTAATTCAATTTCCGGAGCAGTTCCGGTTCTTCTTTCTTCAGTTCCGCCATGGAGGGCGTTTATCAGTTTTGAAGCTGTTACGGGCTTCATGATTAGGCTGTCGCAGTATCTCATTGTTTCAATTACGTTGAGATCCTTTTTGAAACTCGTATAAATAATTACCCTGCCAGCTGGTAGATTCGATTGTATTTTTTTTATAGAATCATTTAAGCCTTCAGGGGCATGGATGATTATTCCCGCAGTGCCCTCTGGAATATGGTTTTCAATTTGAGCTTCCTGGCATTTTATCCCAAGTGTATCGCAATATCGAAAGAGTGATTTTAGCGAGGGATCATTCCCCCTGTTAATGACAAGTATTGCTGTATTTTTCATCACACTATTATTCCTGACAGTTTCATGACAGGGAAAATCGAGGGTGAAATGAAACCAGCTCCCTTCACCGAAACTGCTGGAGACCTGCAACTCTCCACCCATCATGGATACGTATTCATTTGAGATCGCGAGTCCCAGGCCGGTGCCGCCGAACCGTCTGCTCACCGATGAATCGGCCTGGGTGAATGGCTTGAATATCTGGTCGAGTTTCGACCGCGGTATGCCGATCCCGGTATCGGACACGGAAAATGTAATTGCGCACCTTCCGGGTCCTGAAACGCTCCCGGATATTTCTATGCTGATGTTTCCGCCGTTATCGGTAAACTTAAAGGCATTTCCGATAAGGTTAATCAATACCTGGTTAAGACGAAGAGAATCACCGGTTATCTCCACAGGCAAAACTGGATCAATGAATACCTGGTAGTCAATATTCTTATCACCGGCGAGTTTTGAAAAGAGTTCCGCTGTACGCTCAAATTCCTTCACCGGATTAAATGGAGAGAGGTAGAGCTCGGTTTTTCCTTTTTCGATTTTTGACAGGTCCAGTAAATCGTTAATAATGTTTAGCAGGTTTCTCGAACTGTCATCGGCGATGGAAATATAGTCCTTCTGGATTGAATCAAGTTCAGTCCTGCCGAGGAGTTCAAGAAATCCCATGATGCTGTTCAGGGGTGTTCTCAGTTCATGACTGATGGTTGCCAGGAAGTCGCTCTTTGCCCGGCTCGCCCGCTCAGCCTCGACCCTGGCCGATTCAAGATCTTCTTCATATTTTTTTCTCTTTGATATGTCATTCAGGGTAACTACTGCTCCCTTAATCTCGTTGTTCTCAAGGATCGGATTAACCGTTATTTCAACAGGCATTAATGACCCGACATCACGTTTAAGGTAAACATCGGATGTCCGGTACACCTTTCCTGACCTGAGAGTAGTTGCGATAAAATTCTCTTTCTCGCCCAGGGGCACGCCCGTTTTTTCGTAAAACTGGAGGACCTCGCTGTTGAGGGAACCTATTATTTCTTTTTCTCTTTTTCCTATCATGGCAATCGCGGCCGGATTTACGAATGTCACGTACCCTGACCTGTCGAGGCCGTAGATTCCCTCGCTGATAGATTCAAGGATCATCTCCTGCTGCCGGTTAATTTTGTCAAGGATGGTCTCAATTTGCTTTCTATAGGTGATGTCCCGCGATGTCAGGACGAACCCTTCTACGTTGCTGTCCGCGAGGAGGTTCACGCCGGCGGTCTCGAGAAAGACCCATTTCCCGTCACTGTTCTGGAACCTGAGTTCAGTTATAAATGTACCTCCTTCCTCTTTCCCGGTTTTTTCAAAGAGATTTTGAAACCTGGCATGATCTTCCTTGTGTATAAGGCCGTATATTTTTTTCCCGTTCAAACCATTGACCCCGTAACCGAGGACTTTCTGTATTGAATCACTGGTGTACCGGACTGTGTAGTCCTCTTCCAGTATGATAATAATGTCGGAAAGTTCCTTTACCAGGGAACTGAACCGGCGTTCCCTTTTGAATACTTCGTCAACGGCGAATTTTCGTTCCGAAACGTCGCGTATCACGATCCACATTTTGCGCTTCCCGCTTTCCGACACCACGGGAATAAACGTATACTCAAACCAGTGATCTTCATCTGCACCGGAATTCAGAATACCGATCTCATTTTTACTGACACGGCTTCCGCTCTGAAAGATATCGCTGATCTCGACTATCAATTCCACTGGAAAAAAACTCGACAGGGAATCGCCTGGTGAAACGTTTCTCGAAAAAAACTTTTTTCCCCAGTCGTCAGCCGGCTTGTTCCAGTGTATAATGGACAGGTCTTCTTCTATGAGAAAAATTATCTGGGGAATGGTATTTATCAGGGAAAGGAGATGTGTCGCGTCAAGTTTCACCCGGTCGTCCAGCCAGCTATTTTCCTATACAGAACCTGCTGAATATGGAAGAGAGTACATCGTCCGGGGTTATTTCGCCGGTTATCTCTCCCAGGGAGTCGAGAACGGTCTGCAGCTCAAAGGCGATAATCTCTTCCGGAGCCTTCTGCTCTATCAGTTTCAATGTGCCTCGTATTCCATTCAATCCCTTTTCCAGCAGAGTGATGATGCGCATATCGGCTATGTAGGAGCTGTCATGTTCGACAAAGGTGGTGGTCAGGAACTGAGAAAGTTTGTCTTCAAGGATGTCTATTCCTGTTCCCTCTAAAGCCGAAAAGGGTATACCATCACCGCCGATTTCATTCTGGATATCATCAACTGCTTCATCTGGGGTGATGTCCACCTTATTAATTAAACAAATATGCCGCTTTGAGTCAACAGCCTGTAGGATTTTTCTGTCTGATTCATCGAAACCGGTGGTCCCGTCCAGGACCAGGATCACCAGTGCTGATCGTTCAATGTTCCTGTGGCTCAACTCGATACCGATCTTTTCGATCTCGTCGCCGGGTATGCCGATACCTGCGGTATCGGTGAGGTTGACCTGGAAACCGTTGATCTGGACAGATTCACGGATTATGTCCCTGGTGGTGCCGGGGATTGACGACACGATGGCCCGTTCCTGATTGAGGATAAGGTTCAGCACGCTCGATTTACCCGCGTTCGGCTTTCCGGCAATGGTAACGTCTATTCCGTGGGAGAGGTTTTCGCCGATTCTGCATCTATTGAGGGTTTCAGCAATCATGGCTTCAATATCTGTCGCGGTCCTGGCCGCTTCAAAGTATGTAATGATTTCAATATCCTCATCTGAAAAATCGATGCCGCATTCGATGTCCCCCTTGAGATGGATGAGGGATTCCCGGATAGATCGGAGCTTCAGCTTCAGGGAGCCGTGCATCTGCCGTATGGAGGTTTTCACCTCCCATCTGCTCGATGCAGTGATTATATTGTTTATCGCTTCCGCTTCGGTAAGATCGATTTTCCCGTTCATGAAGGCACGCCGGCTGAATTCTCCCGGCTCGGCCGTTCTCATGTTGAGGGATCTCAGCATGGAGGTTATTTCGGACACTATGAACTGGTTGCCGTGGCAGAAAATCTCCACCATGTCCTCGCCGGTAAAACTGGAGGGGGAACGGTAATAGATGAGGATAATGTCATCGATCAGGGTGTCTCCGTCAACGAAGGAACCGTAATAGGCTCGTCTCGTCTCGAGGGCCCCTTTCAATGAAAAGAATGTTTCGACCGCCCTGTATGATTCAGCACCGGAGATACGAATTACCGCAATCGGTGAATTGACCGGCGGTGTCGCAGGGGCGTATATGGTATCATCCAGTGCTGAATACTCCATGAAATCTCTTTAATGACTGAGATGCTGCATCAGCGGTTCGGCAGGATAGTTACCTTGCGGTATATTCCCTGCCCTTCGCTCCGGGTGGTGACCCGGGAATCATTCTGTAGGGTGAGGTGTATAAGCCTTCTTTCGAAGGGATTCATCGGTTCCAGTGTCCAGGGCCTTCCGGTCTTTATAACCTTGTGGGCGATTTCCCGGGACATCTTTTTCAGGGCCCGTTCCCGCTTGGCCCTGTAGGATTCAATATCGAGGATTATTTTTTTCTCGCTGCCTGTTTTGCTGTTCACGATGAGATTTACCATGAACTGAAGGGCCTCCAGTGTCTTGCCCTTCCTGCCGATGATGAGACCGGAGTTCTTTTTGCTTTCAATTTCAACGTAAACCTTGTTTTCGCTCTCCTTCAGGTCGATTATATCCCCCTCGATCTCCATCCTTTTCAGTATTTCGAGGAGCACCTCTTTGGTGATATTCCCCACGTCCTGGACGTCGGTACTGTAATAAATCCTTATTTTTGCCGGTTTTGATACACCGAATCCGAATATTCCGCTTTTCCCCTCGTCTAATACCTCCACCTTTAATTTAGAATCATTACTGAGGCCCAGTTCCGCGAGTGCTTTTTTTGTAGCGTCATCAACAGTTCTTCCTTCAACTTCGATAACTTTCATTTTCAAGCCTCCTGCCTTATATAGTATCTCAACTTTCCTTGAGTTTAGCTCTCCAGTTTGTTATAATCTGGTGTAAAACCTGGAAAATATTCTGGAGGGCCCAGTAAAGGACCAGCCCGGAGGGCATGTTCCAGAATATGAATATAAGAATCACCGGCATCATCATCATCATCATCTTCTGCTGCTGTCCGCCGGTATCGACCGTTGTGAGTTTCTGCTGGAGAAAACTCGTGACAGTCATCAATATGGGAAGGATGTTCAGGTTAAAGCCGGATATGGTCGCGATGGTGTCCGGCATCGACAGGTCCCTGATCCAGAGTATGAAGGGCGCGTTCCACAGGTCTATCGAGTTTATGAGGGCGCTGTAGAGTGCGATAAAAAACGGCATCTGAAGCAGGAGCGGGAAGCATCCCCCCATCGGGTTTACCTTGTTGTCCTTGTAGAGCTTCATCATCTCCTTCTGCATGATCTCGGGCTTGTCCTTGTACTTGGCCTTGATCTCGTTCATTTTCGGAGTGAGCTTCTGCATTCGTTTCATCGACTCGGTTGACTTGATGGTCAGTGGCATGAATATGATCTTGGTAATCAGTGAAAAGATTACCAGGGACCATCCCATGTTTCCGATCAGGTCGTTCAGGTGCAGCAGGCTCCAGATGACAATGAAACGTATCGGTTCTATCCACCTGCTGATGTCAGCCGCCGTGGTGAGAGTCTTGTCGATGGTGGCGAGCTTTTTCTTGTCCTTCTCGCCAAGGTATACCGTGAAGGCCTTTTCAACCGTCTCTGCAGGACTGATGTTCTTGACGTCGATGTACATCCCGGTCCTGGCCCCGGCCCCTTTACGGTTATCGTAGATTACCCCGTTGCCGGAGAAATCCTTCGGTATCATGATTACCAGGCAGTACCTGCTCATGAGGCCGTACCAGTCGATGGAACCCGCCTCTTTTTTCACCGGTCCCTTTTCCGAGAAGAACCCCCCCTTGCTGAACTTGTCAAAGTCGTTGTCTGAGTAGTAGAAACCGGCAAGATCGTTGTATCGGTTAGTAAGGTCAAGGTCAGGTCCGATAATGTCCGACGGCGAGATTATGACCGTGCCGCCACTCATGGTGAGTTCTTCCCTGCCGGTATTGGTGAAACGGTATTCGATATTCATCGAATAACTGTCAGGTATGAGGGAATAGATTTTTTCGATCTGAACCGGAACCCCGTTTATGGAGAGGGTGGTATAAAAGGCAACGCCCCCTTCATTCGTTTTCCGATAGGACCAGTTAACCGTGTCAAGGTCGTTGCCCTTTATGAATTCGTTTTCATCAAAATGTATCGAAAAGCCGAGGGCCCCCCTGGTATCAAGGGAACTCTCTTCAACCACCAGGTTGATATTCCGTTCTTTATAAAGGAGGGATTTAACCGCGGCCCCGCGGGTGGTCAGGTTTGCGCTGAATTTTTCTGTCTCAAGGGAAATCAGTTTTTCATCGCCATCGGCCCCCCTTTTCGGAACTGAAATTGAAACGCTACTCCTTTTGTCCGTCGGAACCGGCAGGTCCTGTTCGGTTTTCTCCGCGGCCTGTTCCTCTACCGCGACCGGTTCTGTCTTATGCTGCCCGGTTTCAGGCTTGAATATGAGGTACCATCCAACCCATACAGCGATTGACAGTGCCACAGCCAGGATTAATCTCTTATTCTCCATTTTTATTACCTTCTTTTCATATGACTTATAATTGCACAGTGTGTCTGTTCACGGCGCATGCCTGAATTGAAGAGGTCGGGGTGAGAATGTGCGAAGGGATGGTTATTTAAAGAATGTGAAATTATTGGGAACCGGATCAAAACCGCCATCGTTAAATGGATTGCACCGAACGATTCTCTTTGCCGAGAGGCAGGATCCCTTTAACACGCCGTGAGATTTAATCGCCTCAATCGCGTACCGCGAGCAGGTTGGATAAAACCTGCATGATTGAGGAAGCAACGGCGAAATTACGGTTCTGTACAGCTGAATGATGAAAATTATTGTCTTTCCGATCATTAATGAAAACAGCCTGACCGGATTATTTTTACTTTTCTTCATTGAATGATCCCCGCTCTCGTAAAAAGAGACGTTAGAACGCCCCTGCCTTCAGTGAAGGGCAGGGCCTGGTAGTGTTTTTTCAGTCGGATAATAATACGCGTTCCATTTTTAATAACTGGCAGAAGCTCACGGCATATGGCACGAATTTTTCGTTTTTCCCGGTTTCGTTCGTGAGCCCGACCGATCTTTTTCGGTACGACAATCCCGATTTTTACGTCATTCCCCGCTGAATGATATGATGTCAATGCGTCTGAGCTCAAATTTTCCTCGATTATGATAACGGTAATTCCCCTTTCACTGAACCTGTTTCCCTTTCTATAGACCTCATTAAACAGTTTTTTTCCTTTTAATGAATAAATCCTCTTCAAATATCATGCAACCCGTACTCGCTATTTCGGCAGCCGCTTCTCGTCAGAGACGGTAAGCTTATGTCTCCCCTTTTTTCTTCTCCTGAACAATACCTGCCTGCCCGCCCGGGTGCTCATGCGAGACCTGAAACCATGCTTTCTGTTTCTTTTGATCCTGCTGGGCTGAAATGTCCTTTTCATATATATCACCTCTCATTATAAAATGACGAAATTTTTTCGATTGAATTAACAGAATACTTTACCAGTATAGCATTGTAAATCTGAAATAGAAAGTAAAAAAATAAATTGAGCACTATATTTGTCAATTAAAAATCAGATATTAATGCTTGATCATTTCAAAAGAGAATTTATTGTCAGGTACCGCCTGCCGAGGCCTGTTTCCCGGGCTTACGAGATGGTCAGCTTTTCGGAATACGAGGACGAGATACACTGCAAGGTTTCCTGGTGCGCGGGCACCGCGGTGCGTTTTCTGGCAGCCGTCAGGCAGGCGAACCTCCTCTGTACGGATTCATCCCTGTCGGTAAATCCTCCATCTTATAATGATTTCAAAATGGACCTTCCCGGCTCCCCCTTTCCACGGGAAACTTCCGGCAAACCCGGAACCGGCCTGCTCCAGCTCGCGGGAATTCTCGGGGGGAGCGCCCTCCCGGCCAGGGAAACCCTTTTCCAGGCCCTTTCCACCCTCGACTACCTTGCCCGGTACCGCCTTGTTATTGTCGAACCCTATGGTTTCAGGGTGCTTATGGGCCCCCGTGTCGAGTACCTGGTCTGGGAGGAACGTGATCGCGAATACCGACGGCTTCATTCGGGAACGGTCCTCCTTGTCGATGCTGAGACCGGCGGGTATATTTCCCTCAATCCCCTTCTTATATGGCACCGGGAAAGGGATAAACCCCTGGGACACCTGTATGTTCTTCGAAGAATTGAGGGTTGGAACGGGATCTACCGGGAGGACGGAATTCCGGGTACACCCTCACGGGTGGTCCCGTTCAAAGACCAGGGGAGGCCTGTTCGGGGAATGCTCGATGGTGATTCGAGAATTCTCGGGCTCATCAAAGAGCCCCCGGTGCGTTTCAGTGACAGCGAGGAGAAGGGGCCCTATTGTATCGAGGGGCTTATCTGGCGCGGCGGCCTTTCCGACGTATACATTGCCGAGAACAGGAAAAAGGGGAAACGGGTCATTCTGAAGACCTACAAAAGCGACATGGGGGGATTTGACGAGAATTACTGGCGGTTTGTGAATGAACAGAAATTCTCAGCCGGGATTGAACATGACGGCGTGGTGCGACCACGGCCCGGGGATTTCCCGGGCGAAGGACTTGTCTATGAACAGGACTACATGGGGGGCGGTTCACTCAACGATTTCCTGGAGGATAGCGGGGTCATTAACGCGATGAAGGCGAAAGATATCGTGATAAACCTTCTCGACATACTCGCCGCTATCCATGACCGGGGGATTGCCCACAATGACATCAAGCCGGACAACATACTCTTCAACGAGAAGGGGGAGATCAGGCTCATCGATTTCGGGATCGCCCATAATTTCATGGACTCGAAAGAGCCGTACAGCAGGGGGGCTCCGGCGGGAACAAGGGAATACATGTCCCCGGATCTGGTGGCCGGGAGCATCCCCTCGGTCCAGGGCGATCTCTTTTCCCTGGCCGTGGTTTTCGGGCAGATGCTTTCAGGGAGAATTCTCCGGTCCATGGAGGAGGTTGCCGCTGAAAAGGCAATTCCTCACGAATTTCACGGCTTCTTTGACCAGTGTCTGGCCCCCCGACCGGAAGAGAGTTTCAAGAGCGCGCGGGATGGGATCGATCACCTGAAGCCGCTCAGGGTCGCGGTGCAGAGTGCTCTGACCCTGGACATCGAGGGGACCCTGGTCACGAACTATTACGATATGGTTTCCCGTCCCGGTCTGGGGGATTTCATCGAATACTGCCTTTCGAGGTTTGACCGGGTATGCGTCTATACCCTTCTCGACGCTGATGAAAGCAGGGAGGTTTTCACGCACCTCGCTGATACGGGAAGTATAACCGAAGATTTTCTGGAACGCTACGAGTATATAGACTGGCCCAGGGGGAGCGACGGCTCGGTGAAGGATCTTCGGCGCTGCTCAATCCCGGTGGAGGAGAACATCATAGTTGATGACATGGAAGAGATGGTCCCGGAGGAACAGCATTTCCGCCTGGTTCACATTCCCGGATACCACGAGGAAAGGGCCCATGACCGGGGGCTCTTCATAGCCCGAAAAAGAATAGAAGAAGTTCTCTCCCGGAGCCTGGTCAGGTCGGGGTGATCTGCCAGGGAAGGTTCTTTCCCGGTTACGCGCTGGTATTGTATAAAGAATGCGGTGACGAAATAAATCGTTATGTGACATAAAATTGAATTGACAAAAAAATTCTATTGTTTATATTTCGTTCTGGGATAGTGTGTTATGTCACATTGATTCTATCCATGAAACAGTAAGCAACTACGCAGATTTTCGAAACACATATCCTCTATGTATATGGGAGATACAACAATGATATTAAATATTGCCACATTCATTGTGTGCGCAGGCATGCTGCTCCTCTTCCGCAGGCTGGATAAATCAAACATGCGGATGGCCAAGCTGAAGCGGTATTCCACGAAGATCTTCGATGAATTCAAGAAGCTCGCTGAAAACGAAAACCGCAGGTTTAAGGACGCCACCATCGAGATGGACATCCTCATCAAGAGGACCCACGCCCTTACCGGCGGGCTCAAGGACTCCCTTGTCGAGGTGGAGGAGCGGCTCAATGGACTTGACGTCGAAAAGCTGCAGCTGAAAAAGGTGGAGGAGGACATCCAGCTTATCAGCCACGCCGCCAATGACGTGAACCAGCAGATTGAGTTCCTGGCCGAGACCAGGAAGAACTTCACGGACATGGGAAAATCGATTAGCCAGATGCAGAAGAAACTCTCCGATATGCATGGTGAGACCTCCCAGCTCATGTCAACCTTTAACAAGAAGCTGAATGACAAGTACCGTGATTTCACGGCAGAGATGTCGGACAAGGCCGGTTCCGTGAGCGAACAGATACGGGACAAGGAAAGCCGGCTCATCGAGAACACGGACAAACGGTTGACGGAACTCTCGAACAAGTTCTCGGCATCCCTGTCGAACATGGAACAGCGTCTCACCGATACTGGTGAGATTATCTTCGAGAACTTCAAGAAAGAGGTCGACACCGTGGCCCTGTCCATTGAGGGGGCCTCCACCCTGAGTGTGCAGCTCAACGAACTTAAAAAGACCATGTCCGACCTGGAGAACAGCGTATTCTCGGACCTGAAGGTCCGTTCCGGCGAAATAAAGAACGAGATAAGCAAAACCCTTTCAGACTTTGACAGCGACAAGGAAAAGCTCTTCGAGAAGCTGGAGCAGGATGTCGGCCACGTCTACGGCAAGCTCAACAGCGTCGAGCGTAACGTGGACGAGTCCAAGGAGAGGCTCATCAAGACCTTCGAAAAGGAGGTCAGCAAGGTCAGGACAGAGCTTGACAACCTGAGCATACACGCTATTTCCAAGAAGGATGAAATCGTACAGGCGACCCGCAAGGAAGCTGAAGAGATCATGAACAAAATCGGTGATTTCGAGGACAAGTTTGTCGAGCTTGAAAGCCGTCTTGTCAAGACCGCCGAGGACAAGATCGAGCACATTGAGTCGGAATACCAGGGCATCGAGATCAGGTTCAGCACCCTTACCGACCGGCTCAATTCCTATGAAAACCGGTTCGACAGCACGGTCACTAATTACATGGAGGAGGTCAGGAGGGAATTCTCGCTGATGGAAAAACGTGTTGACGAGGTGAAGGGCGAAATAGAGCAGTTTGAAAAGAGCACGGAAATCTTTAGCAGGACCGATGACATGGTCCAGAAGGTGGAGGGATCGATTTCCCGCCTCCAGGGGATGCTGAACGACGTCCAGAACCAGTCTGATATGTATGACAAGTTCCTTGGTGACGTTGAGGAGATTAAGGACATGAGGAAGACCATGGACCGGGAGATCAGGGCGTACCAGGGCAAGCGGGAAATGCTCTCTGATTTTGAGAGCGAGATCCGCGGACTCATGGATCTGAGCGATCATTTCATGCACCGTTCCGAAGAACTGCAGGAGAACATCTCACGCATCGACGCGATCCAGTCCAAGATTGACGCCCTGTCGAGGAGTTATACCGATCTCGACACCCGGGTCGAGGAGCTCAGGGAGTACGAGGACGTGATTACCAAAAACCTGGAATCCGCGAACAGGGCGGAAATCGTCACCCAGGCCATCGACTCGCGGATCAAGTCCTTCCAGAATATACTGGAGAGATCTGACAAACGGATAGACAAGCTTACCAAACACCTCCAGGAGGTGGAGGAAAACACCCTTATACTGAAAACCCGGGAGCACGACATCCAGGAGGTCAAGGACAAGTTCAGCGAACTCGACGGCCTCTCGATACACCTGGAAGAGCGTATCAAGCAGATCTACGCCATGTTCCAGAAGATGGAGTCGCTTCGGAAGGACATCGACGACACCGACACGAAACTGCAGACCATGTTCAATGAAACCGACAGGAAGATGAAACAGTTCGCCGACTTTCTCCAGGTGGTTGACAAAAACAATCCTATCATGAAACAGGTTAAACCGGGGGGGGGCCAGGGGAAGAACCTGAACGAGAACATCGTGAAAACCGTGCGTGATCTCTCGGACAAGGGGTGGAGCTCCGACGAGATCTCAAAGAAGCTGATGATCGATGAAAATTCGGTCCGCTTCATCATCAATACCTCGTCGATGTAGCGGAAAGGGTTACAGGTCCCGGTAATAAATCCTGGTGGGAAGCCCGTCGTTGTCCAGGGCATCCTCGTAGAATTCCCATCCCCGCGACTCGTAAAAGTCAACGAGGCGGTCCTGCTCCTCCTGGCCGAGGAAGAGAAATACCCTGCCGAAACCGAGTTCCCTCGCCTTTGTCAGAACCGCGTTTATCAGCTCGCCGGCAATCCCCTTTTTCCGGCAGTCGGCAAGCACGTAGAGTGACGCGAGCCAGGGATTGAGGTCTTTTCGGGACCATAGGTCGTCGTTTTTCAGGGTTGCCATGCCGACCGGGGCGGTGTCCTCTACCGCGACGTAGCAGAGGGGAGGTATATCGTTTTTCGCGCGCTGGAGGTATGATTTCATCACCGTGGGAAAGTTGATGTCCCGGTGGCGGTACCATAACATGTAAGACCAGTGGCCGAGTATTGGGGCGAATTCCGGGTGGTCGTTGAGGAGCGTTATTTCCGCCATGGCATCTCCTATCCCTTTTTTACGCTCAACAGCAGGATGTCGTTCTCGTTCTGGCAATAGTTGGAAAACTCGTACAGGGTGTCGGTCAGGTTGTGGACAATTTCGAGGGAGGGGCTCTGCATGTTTTTAATGAAGTGCTGGATGAGCCGGTCTTCCCCGAATATCATGGCACCGTCCTCTGATGTGACGCTCTTCGCCCCGGTGGAAGAGTAGAAGAGGGCGTCCCCGGGTTCGAGCTGGAGGGTGATGTCTTTCAGGATGTTCCTCATTTTCATGAGCTCTTCCTTGTACCGGTGATCCCCGGTATGGGCGGGGTCTTCCCCGGCGGGGATATCCGCCAGAAGTGAAAGGACCCCTGATGCGTAGGCAAGGAGGGGTTTGCTCTGTTCAGCAACCGGTTCCCTGTGCCAGGTTATCAGGTGCGCGATTGTTTCATTTTCCGTAACGACCGGGCTGACAGAACAGTGGATATCCTTTTCGTCATTCGCCTTCAGGGTTAGAAAGGCTGGTTCAGTAATACTATTAATGGGGCCCTGTTCGATAACCTGTTTAAAATCAAGGGGAGTGAACATGTCATCGTAGGTTTTTTTATACAGGGAAGCAGGAGACCCGCCACTGAGATCAACAAGCTCGATGCAGGCTGTTCCCAGTGACTGATGTATTCTGTCAAAAGGTTGGAATATTTTCTTGAGAATATCTAACCTGTTCATAGTGTGCGTTGGAATTATGGTTTTTCGGAAAGTATCAGCCATGGGATTAATACTGTAAATTACTTTTTCGTTCCTGAAAGACCCCTCAGGGTTGATTATCTTCCCCGGATGGCGCAATAATCGGAAAAATTGAGCACCCTTTTACAGAACTCATCGAGGACATATACCGGGTAGGGCTGCAGGACCCCCAGGGATTCATCGATAAGGTCCCCGGCGGCCCTGAACTGCTGGAGGTAGTATCTTTTCACAGGGCCGATGTGATTGCCGATGATTGAGAGATCTTCCCCGGTAACGTAACCGGGGACACAGGTGGTCCGTATCTCGTAATCAATGTCCCCGGATTTGAGAACAGATACCGTATTTTTTATAAGGGTAAAATCGACGGTGGTTCCAGCCAGATCGGGATATTTGTCCGGTGAGGTCTTGACATCCAGTGCGATATAATCGACCAGGCCCCGTTCGATAAGACGGGCC
This sequence comes from uncultured Leptospirales bacterium, assembly GCA_964514165.1. GTDB lineage: Bacteria > Spirochaetota > UBA4802 > UBA4802 > UBA5550 > CAZEPS01. The sequence goes on along the minus strand of CAZEPS010000003.1, from coordinate 36,692 downwards.
AACGTGTCCGGTTTCAATCCGTTGGTGTCGATCTTTACTGACAGGCCGTAATCCTTTATGGAGGCGGCAAACTGGTAGATATCATCAGACAGGGTCGGCTCCCCCCCGGAGAGGGTAACCCCTTCGATGAGGTGTTTCCGCGAAGCCAGAAAATTCAGGACTTCTTCGCTGGTATAGTGAGGGAGACTGTCGCTGTTGCACGCCAGGTCCCGGTTGTGACAGTACCGGCACCTGAGGTTGCAGCCGCCGCTGAATAAGACCGTACAGATTTTACCGGGGTAATCGATTAACGAGGTTTTATAGATTCCCCTGATATTCATACACAGGAGTGCTTTCCACGGTATATACTTTTCTCTCGATGAATTCTTCTCTCTTCCCTTTGTTCCACTGGTTAACCGGCCTGAAGTAACCGACCACCCGTGAATATACCTCAACAGGAACCTTCATCTCTTTTTTCCTCATGTCTTCACTCCTAAAATTTTTCTATTGGCGGCAGTGAACGGATCACCGCCTGTTATCTTTATCGGCATTAATCAGTTTCAACTTCAATGCCGAATTTCAGCAATTCATCTTCTGAATGGTCATAGGGACAATACTTGTGCTCCCCCGCTATATACCCGTGTATGGGACAGACGCTGAAGGTCGGGGTAATGGTGAAATAAGGGAGCGAATAATTTTCAGCGATCTTTCGTATCAGGCTCTTAACGGTGTTCGGGGCGTCAATTTTTTCTCCGAGAAACAGGTGAACCACAGTACCCCCGGTAAACCGGTTCTGGAGATCATCCTGGTGGTCGAGAACGTCAAAGGGATCGTCTGTATGGCCGACGGGGAGATGAACCGAATTGGTATAATAGGGCTCGGAGATACCGGCTGTCTTGATGTTGGGACAGGTCTGTCTGTCGTGTTTGGCAAAGCGGTAGGTGACTCCCTCCGCCGGGGTGGCTTCGAGATTGTAAAGACTGCCGGTTTCTTCCTGGATCCGAAGAATCTTCTCTCGCATGAAATCCAGGACCTTTATGGTGAAATCCTTTCCTTCAGCGGACGAGATATCTGTCCCGAGGAAGTTCAGGCATGCCTCGTTCATACCGACCAGTCCTATTGTTGAAAAATGATTAATCCAGTATTTCTTGTTTCTCTGGTAGATGTCCCTGAGGTAGTATTTTGTGTAGGGATAGAGGTTGCTGGCCGTGAAATTTTCCAGGGTTTTCCGCTTGGTTTCCAAAGATGCTTTGGCCAGGTTCATGAGTTCGTCGAGTCGGCTGAAGAAGCTTTCCTCGGTATCCGCATTGTACGCGATTCTCGGGATGTTTATGGTCACGACCCCGATACTGCCGGTGAGGGGGTTGGCGCCGAAAAGCCCGCCCCCCCGTTTACGGAGTTCCCGGTTGTCAAGCCTGAGGCGGCAGCACATGGAACGCGCGTCCTCCGGATCCATGTCGGAATTGATAAAATTGGCAAAATAGGGGATGCCGTACTTGGCCGTCATCTCCCAGAGCTTTGTGTGGCTCTCGTCGTCCCAGTTAAACTCCCGGGAGAGGTTGTAGGTCGGTATAGGGAAGGTGAAGATCCGGTTTTTCGCGTCACCCTCGATCATGCATTCAACAAAGGCATCGTTGAACATGTTCATCTCATTCTGAAATTCCCCGTAGGTGCGGTCATGGGGCTCTCCCCCGACGATGACGTATTCTGATGTAATGTTAGAGGGAACGGTCAGGTCCAGGGTAATGTTCGTGAAAGGGGTCTGGAAACCGACCCTGGTCGGAATGTTCATGTTGAATATGAATTCCTGCAAACACTGTTTTACCTCAGCGTAGGTGAGCTGGTCGTAGTAGATAAAGGGGGCCAGGTAGGTATCGAAATTCGCGAAGGCCTGGGCGCCTGCGGATTCACCCTGGAGGGTGTAGAAAAAGTTTACCACCTGGCCGAGGGCGCTGCGGAAATGTTTCGCCGGGCTGCTTTCTACCTTTCCCGGAACCCCGGAAAATCCCTTCAGGAGCAGGTCCCTGAGGTCCCATCCGACGCAGTAGGCAGAGAGAAGTCCAAGGTCGTGTATGTGAAAGTCGCAGTTGACGTGGGCGTCCCGTATCTCCGGGGGATAGATTCGTTCAAGCCAGTATTTGGCGGTTATGGCGGAGGCAATATGGTTATTCAGGCCCTGGAGGGAGAAGCTCATGTTGCTGTTTTCGTTGACCCGCCAGTCTGACTGATCCAGATAGTCGTCGATGAGCCTGAGGCCTTCATTGAGGAGGCTCTTGCCCTCCCGTATTTTCCGGTGCTGTTCGCGGTAGAGGATGTATGCCTTGGCGACCTTGGCGTGGCCCCGTTCGATGAGCATCTTCTCGACCAGGTCCTGTACGTTCTCAACGGTAGGGATCCTTCCATCTTTAAAGAGGATGCTGATTATTCCCATTACGGAATTGGATACTGACAGGGCAGTCTCCTTGTCGCTCCCCCCCACTGCCTGGGCAGCTTTGAAGATTGCATCAGTTATTTTTTCGAGTTTAAAAGGGACGACCCGGCCGTCCCTTTTGCGTATATAATTTGTATGGATATCTTCACCCATCAGATACTCCACTTTAAATTAATTTGTATATAAAAATTAAACATAAATGTAAAAGGAATGCCCTATACGCCATTTATTTTGTATAAATGTCAGATAAGACTGTGATCGGGATTTAATGAGACATAATATCTGTTTGCTAACTGAGTATATAATAAAACGGTAATATAGAAAGTCAATAAAAATATTATGTCTCTTTTAAAAAAATATGTATTGCGGTATATTTCATGGTTCGGTTTATAAAAATCCTTCTATAATAATCATTGAATCAGCCAGAGTCATTTTTGAATATAGTATACACGACAGTTTCTTTCTTTTAGCCGTACCTGGTTGTATTTTTGGCGCCTTTTTACCAGGAATAGTGCAGATAATAATCATTTTTTTCAGGGTGTTGTTCCCGGTATAATGTACTGAAACTGATAATTATTTGATAAAATCATACGGGAGTAGTTATATTTTACTGGTATTGTTCCGATATGTATATCAGTAATTGAAAGTTCTTTCATACCGGCTTGTACCGTCCGGCAGATTGAAATGAGTATCATGGAGTTAAGAATGAAACGACTGTTTTATCTGTTTCTGGTATCCCTGGCCCTGGTTGTATTGCCGGGGGGATATGCATTTCCCGATTTTAATACGGCAAAAATTGAAAGGATTAAATTCACCGACGAGGATATTCCATCCGGCTTCGTGTACGGGAAAATACCAAGGTTTTACAAGCACATACTGAAGGGAAACCCCTGGACGATGGACAGGACCGCTATCCAGAAGCTCGCCTCGCGAATTTATCCCGGAGGGGATTCCAGCTCGATATCAACAATTCACATGGCTATTGTAGCAAACAAGAAGACCCCGTTCGGGGATGATATCGTATGCTACGTGTTCCTCTTCAGGGACTCATCTTCAGCCAAAAAAGAGATCCAGAAGATAAACGATTTCACGAAATACAACAGCGACAGGGCCATCGTCCTTTCCAGGGAGAACATGGCGGTTTTTCTTCACGTTGATGACATCAACAATTTCAGGCTGATACAGGGAATCGCGGATAATTTCAGGACCCGGTTACAGACCCTGTAAGCCGGCACTGGTATTGCCCTGGTGGCCGGATTGGTCATACCGGAAAATTCCGGTACATGCATGTAAAAGAAGATTATAAACGCAAAAAAAGCCGGAAAATCCGGCTTTTTATATTTTAGGCGAGCGGCACCGCGTTTCGGGTTTTCACTGGTTAACTGCCGTAAAGTCAGATTCTGCCAGGACATCATCCTCCGAATCCTTAAGTTCAATTATCTTGTCCAGGGGTATAATGTTCAGGAGTTTCGTAATGGGGCCGCTTATGTTGCAGAGAAAGAGCTTTTTTTCCTGTTCAATGAGTTTGCGAGCCGTGGTGATGATTACCCTCAGATTGGTGCTGTTGATGTATTCAATAAATGAACAGTTGATGCAGATGTGCATTCCTTCGTTGTTTTTCAGTATCCTGTTCATTGATTCTTCGAACCGAAACGTGGCGTCCAGGTCAAGCCTGCCGTGGGGATAGGCGAATACCACGTCCCCAACCTGTTTTATCTGCATATTCATGTTAGTTCCTCTCTCGCATCAGGGTAACGAGATATGATAAAAATTATGTTAATGTTATACCAAGATAGTATTAATAATTAAAAGAACTACTATGGCCGTTGAATAATTTATTGTATAAATATACAAGCAGATTTTGTTAAAAATTTTTTCCATGTAACGGAAGTATTGAAAGAAGATTTTTTTACAGGACTTCCGTGATCATAGTTAATAACGGATCAATATTTTTCAAATCGCTTAGTCGCACGTCACCAGATTGCTTGTTCGATCATTTTTGCGCCTGGCTCTCTGCGTGGGCATATGAACACATTTTGTTGCACGGCCGCTGACCATGCGGCTCGTACCGGCATGTTTTCAGTTTATTTGAACATATTGACGGCAGCAGCTATTTTATATATTTTGATAGCAGGGAATATCTATTAATTTAACATGAGGTTCCCTTTTGGGAACATATTTTGGTTTACATCTGTCAGCACCATTTTTTAAAAAAATGGTGCTGACAGATGTAAAGATGTGCCATTAATATTATTTCGAATAGAAAGTTTTACCGCGTTTTGATAACCGGCCAGATGCAGCATTCCGCTACGGTATTTTTTTGGGAACCTGTTATCGATTGAAAGGAGTTTGCCATGAGAATGGACAAGTTGACCCTTAAGGCACAGGACGCCGTGAACACGGCGCAGAATATAGCAACTGATCTCAACCACTACGAGATACAGCCTGAGCATTTACTGAAGGCGATCATCGAACAGGAGGGGAGCATCTTTGAGTCGATTGCCCAGAAGCTGAGTGTTTCCTCATTTGAGATACGGCGTGAAGTCGATTCAGCCCTGGATTCACTCCCCCGGCAGGTTGGTGCAGGCCCGGGGGGTGGCGCTCTTTCCGGCGAGATGAGGGATCTCCTGAATGAGGGCTGGAACCAGGCCGTCGGTCTCGGGGATGAATACCTTAGCACGGAACACCTGATCCTGGGGCTGGTATCCAAGGGCCAGGGTAAGGCCCGCCAGATTCTTAACGCCCACGGTTTCAACCGGGAAAACATACTGAGGATACTGAAAGATATCCGCGGCACGAAGCGGGCCGACTCCGAGAGCGCCGAGGACCATTACAACGCCCTGGACCGGTTCAGCCGTGATCTGACGAAGCTATCCCGCATGAACAGGCTTGACCCGGTCATCGGCAGGGACGAGGAAATTCGCCGGGTCATGCAGGTGCTCACCAGGCGGACAAAGAACAACCCGGTGCTTATCGGAGAGCCCGGGGTAGGAAAAACCGCCATCGTGGAGGGCCTCGCCCAGCGCATCGTGGGGGGGGACGTGCCGGAAAATCTCAAGAACAAGAGGCTCGTGAGCCTGGACATGGCCGCTCTCATCGCCGGGGCGAAATACCGGGGCGAGTTCGAAGAGCGGCTCAAAGCGGTCATCGAGGAGGTGGAGGAATCGGCCGGAGAGGTGGTCCTTTTCATTGATGAGCTCCACACCCTGGTGGGGGCCGGGGCGGCCGAGGGGGCGGTGGATGCGTCGAACATGCTGAAACCGGCCCTTGCCCGTGGTTCCCTCCGGTGCATCGGGGCCACGACTCTGGACGAGTACCGGAAGTATATCGAGAGGGACAAGGCCCTGGAACGGCGCTTCCAGCCGGTGTTCACGAGCGAACCTACGGTTGACGACACTATCGCCATTCTCCGGGGGCTCAAGGAAAAGTACGAGGTGCACCACGGGGTACGGATCTCGGACGCTGCGTGCGTGTCAGCCGCGGTGCTGTCGAACCGGTATATCACCGAACGGTTTCTTCCGGACAAGGCCGTGGACCTCATCGACGAGGCCGCGTCTCTCATCAAAATGGAGATCGACTCCATGCCGATTGAAATCGACGAGATTGAGCGGCGGATACGCCAGCTAACCGTTGAGAAGGAGGCCCTGAAGAAGGAGAAGGACAAGGCCTCAAAGGAACGCCTCGCAAAAATCGAGGAGTCCCTGGCGAACCTGAACGAGAAGAAGAACGGCCTCATGGCCCAGTGGAAAAACGAGAAGAGCATTATTCTCGAGATCCGCAAAATTAAGGAAGAGATTGAAAACCTTCACGTCGAGGAAAAGCGGGCGGAACGTGAGGGGAACCTGAACCGGGTGGCGGAGATACGGTACGGGAAAATCGTTGAACTGGAAAAGAAGCTGGAGTCCCTGAACAAAAAAATGAAAGAGATGCACGAGTTCAATCCCCTCCTTTTGAAGGAGGAGGTCACCGAACATGAGATAGCCCAGGTGGTTTCACGGTGGACCGGCATCCCGGTCTCGAAGATGCTCGAAGGGGAGAAGGACAAGCTCCTTGCCATGGAGAAACAGCTGTCGAAGCGTGTCGTGGGGCAGGACGAGGCCCTTCAGTCGATTTCTGACGCGGTGCGCAGGTCCCGTTCCGGGATCCAGGACCCGAACAGGCCGGTGGGGTCATTCATTTTCCTCGGGCCCACCGGGGTCGGGAAGACTGAGACAGCCAAGGCAGTGGCCGGGTTCATGTTCAATGACGAGAAGGCAATCATCCGCATCGACATGTCCGAGTACATGGAGAAGCATTCCGTGGCCCGGCTAATCGGGGCGCCCCCCGGCTACGTCGGATACGAAGAGGGGGGCCAGCTGACCGAGTCGATACGGCGGCGCCCCTACGCTGTGGTCCTTTTTGACGAGATCGAAAAGGCCCACAACGACGTTTTCAACATCTTTCTGCAGATCCTCGATGACGGTCGTCTCACCGATTCCAAGGGCCGGGTCGTGGATTTCAAGAACGCCCTGATCATTATGACATCCAACATCGGGACGTCATATATCAGCGACGCATCTATCCCCTACGATGAGCGGAAGAAGGGGGTGGAGGCAGAGCTGAAAAACCACTTCAAGCCGGAGTTTTTAAACAGGGTAGATGAGCTTATCATCTTCAATCCCCTCTCAAAGGAAAACATCAAGGATATTGTCAAGCTCCAGCTCCAGGAGCTGACGTTACGCCTCAGGGAGAGGGGAATCCAGATTGAGATCACCAAGAAGGCCATGGATTTTATCGTGGCTGAAGGGTACGATCCCCTCTTCGGGGCGCGGCCCCTCAGGCGGGCCATCGAAAAGCACCTTCTCAATCCCCTGTCGGTAAAACTCCTCGAGGGAAGCGTGAAGGAGGACCAGAAGGTAAAAATCGATTCAGACGGAACCCGCATCATTATCAAGTAGCATGCTGCAACAGGGTGCCCTGGTATATCTCCGGGGCATAGTATCGCCCTGACCTGTTTTTTTGAAAATGATCGAACCTGGATCATGACAGACAGGCGATGATTGTATGACGGTTTTATCATCTTTCTGTTTTTTGTATCTATCTTGACAATTTTTGCTGTTCCATGTGGTATGTGGTTCACTAAGATTTATTTATATCTTTCGCGAAAACAGATATACGCATAAATTTTTCAAGGAGCATCAGTATGGGAAATTCGGATATTGTAATACTTTCCGGGTGCAGAACCGCAATTGGCGGGTTCGGCGGAACCCTGAAAAACATGAAGGCATTTGAACTTGCCTCAACGGTAATGACAGAGGCGATGAAACGGGCGAACGTGACCGGAGACATGCTCGACGACGTCATATTCGGGGACTGTATCCAGACATCGGAAGAGGCCAATACGGCACGGACAGCGGCCCTGAAAACGGGTATCCCGGTAACGGTGCCGGCCACGACAATTCAGCGTCAGTGCGCTTCAGGCATGCAGTCGGCGATTTTCGCCTCGCAGCAGATTATTTCCGGTGATTCGGATATCGTTCTCGCCGGAGGGGTTGAATCGATGAGCAACGCACCCTACGTGCTGAAATCCGCACGGTGGGGGGCACGACTTCAGCACGGAGAGATGACCGACGCGATGTGGGAACTCCTCCATTCCGGAAGCGGCCTCCTCGGTGAACCCTTTATCATGGGCCAGACAGCTGAGAACCTGGCGAAAAAATACAACATTTCAAGAGAAGAGCAGGACCAGGTTGCGTATGAAAGTCATTCCAAGGCCATTGCCGCGATCGACGGGGGTAAATTCAAGGATGAAATAGTCCCTGTTCTCGTTCCACAGAGAAAGAAGGATCCGATTTCCTTTGTCACGGACGAGCACCCCCGCCTTGACATCAGCATGGAAAACCTGTCAAAGCTGAAACCTGTCTTTGACAAGAACGGAACCGTGACCGCGGCGAACTCCTCTGGTTTGAACGACGGCGCCGCCGCCATGGTGATTACATCCGCGAAAAAGGCGGACGAACTCGGAGCTAAACCCCTGGCGAGAATCGTCGCCAACGCAATTGCAGGGGTAGAACCCGAATTCATGGGCTATGGACCGGTGCCCGCGGTTGAGAAACTATTGAAAAAGACCGGGAAAAAACTCGAAGACATAGAACTCATTGAGTTGAACGAGGCCTTCGCGGCGCAATACCTCGCGTGCGAGAAGGGCCTGGGCCTGGATCGGTTGATCGTTAACGTCAACGGTTCTGGTATTGCCCTGGGCCACCCTGTCGGCTGTACCGGCGCTCGTATTATGGTGTCCCTGATATATGAAATGAAACGGAGGAACCTCAAGCTCGGGATAGCAACCCTCTGCGTCGGTGGAGGCATGGGGGGAGCTGTTCTCATAGAGAACATTGCTTAAAGGTTCGCTGAAAAATTATATATTTTTCGACATTAGAGCGCAAGGGATTATATGTCTCCAGACCCTGGCGAAGAAGAATATTTTTCCAAAAAAAAGTTGATCCTTTCCCGCTTAGCAAGAGTATACGTATATAGTTCACAGTGCGGTTTTTAATACATGCAAGAGAGGTGGAGGAATTTATGAATAAAATGACAACCCTGATGCTCGCTGCCTGTATTGTCTTCTTTGGTGTCAAGGGAGCAAATGCCTGGATTGTTATCGGGGGGCAGGCGCCAGCCGGTTATGCCGCTGAGTTTAACCAGGCTCTTACTGAGATAAGGCAGGAACTCTTAACCTACCAGCGACAGCCGAAACTCGCCAGGAGTTTTGCCAGTGCTAATGCCTATGCTTCCCACGCGTCAACCCAGCGGGGGTACCAGGGGTATAAGCTGATGGCTATATCCGTCGGCACCATGGCAGGAGCCCAGGTTCCGAGCCTTGATTTTGATTATTACAAGAGCTTTGAAAAGATAGAAAAGGAGCTTCAATACAAGGGGGATGTTGAACTCGGCCTGGCGCTGGTTCCCTATTCGGTGCAGGTTGGACTGAACCTGGGGGCCTTCGGTGTTGAGGGACTCTATACTTCGGTTAAGTTTGGCATGCTCAATTACTCTTATGACAAGTATTATATTGAAGCAATCAATACCGGTCTTATGCTCAACTATCAGATAGTAAAGGCCAAGAAAGCGGGTTTAGCCCTCTTCCTGTGGAGGGGATTATCCATTGGTACCGGGGTTTTATATAACAAAAACTACGTAAGGATTGGGCATTCCCTCACTTATCGTTTGGAGAGCGTTGTTTATGTTCGCCCGGAGCTGGATTTTAACATCTATTCCGAGTCATGGGTTGTTCCCCTGGAACTGACAACATCCCTCAGACTTCTCTGGATACTTAACCTTACCCTGGGCGCCGGAATAGATTTTGCTACCAGTGAGACGTTCATCAAGGTTCGAGGGATAAGTCCGGTGTATGAGCTTGCGACCTTCCAGACCGGGTTTCTTTACGCATACGGCGAGGAAAAGGGGAAAATGCGTAACTGGTATCTTCCAAAACTCATCGCCGGGGTCGGTTTCGGCATCGGCCCGGTTGTTATCGACGTACCCATAAGCTACTACTTTATCAAGGGTATCCATGTCGGTGTCTCAGTCGGCGTCACTTTTTAAGTAAGAGAAATAATAAAAAATTTTAGAAAGGCTGTTCCCAGGAACAGCCTTTCTTTTGTGCCGATATACTGTAAAGATTCATGATAAAGAGTGAAAAATTGCTTGTACAGTCGTCATAATTCTGTTACTATTAGTACAGTATACCTTTGATTTATTAAAATGGTTTTCTGAATAGAGTTGTGATAATTCGTTTAATCGCACATTTCAGATCCATAGGTTGTTGTGAATAGCAAAACTCATGTGGTTCAATGATTTTTTTTATTTCATTAAATACTTTAACTGATGTAGTCATGTTCATATCTAAAACCCGGTAATACCATTGATCACCATTAAAAAAACCGATATTATCAGGCATTGTGCCCGGTAGGGGATATTAATAGCAGTTTTTTAAATCCCCTGCTTTAAATCAAATAATCAGGAGCCATCCATGAAAAGAATAATAAAAATATTCGGCGGTATAGTGGGGGGGATCCTTCTGCTTTTTATTATTGCCAGCGTCGTTATACTATTGATGGTGAATAAGAAAATGGTGGAAAAACAGATTGAAAAGGCCCTTCACCGGCATGTAACCATTGAAGAGGTCTCGGTCGGTATCTTTTCGGTTGTATCGGGTATAGAGGTGAAGAATGTCGCTCTATCAAATTACAAGAGTGACGCGCAGCTAAAGGCCCTTGAAGGAAAACCGGTGCGTGATGTGTTCGTCAGTTTAAAAAAGTTGAATCTGAAACTGAAATTCCTTCCCCTGTTGCAGAAAAAATTTGAGCTTAACGAGTTTGTTCTCTACAATCCGACAATAAACGTTGTTCGTTACAGGAGCGGTGCGTACAATTTCAGCGACCTGCTCCAGCCGAAGAAACTGACCCCTGAAGAGAGAAAAGAACTGGCGAAGAAAAAGGCTGAGAAAGAGAAAAAAGGTGAAAAGGACGAGCCCTTTACAGCGGAAACCATACCCCTGGCGATTACGGTTGGAAAAATGGGTGTCCAGGGGGGCACCGTAAACTATCTCAGCGCCAAAACGGGCCAGCGGTTCCAGCTGTATAATCTGGAGGCAAAGGTCTACGCCGTTGATATCGATCCTGAAAATCTTGAAAAAAGGAATTCCCTGAAAATCTTCCTTAAAACCGGAATAAAAACGGTCGGTCCATCCAGGACCGGGAGCGTTAAGACATTTGACCTGGGGCTGCGGGCTGACGGCGTCGTTAAGCCCTTTGATCTAAAATCAAAACAGATAAACCCGGAAGTGTCGGCCAAGGTACACATGCCCTACGGGAGCATTACCGGGCTCCAGATTTTCAACGCCATAGCAAACATGGAAAAACTGCAGAAGTATATCGGCAACAGCCTTGATTTCATGAAGGGGACCTTCTCATGGAAGGAATCGAAGGCCGCGTATGTCGATATCTGGTACAAGGGGAATATCATAAAATTCTCCAATGGCAGAATTCCAACTAAAGAGGGTGATGTGGCCTTTGAGGGTACGACGAACTACAAGACAACCGCAATAAACCTGATGATAGACATGATCCTGTCCGAAAAGAGGACTGGAATAATAAAGACCGGTTTGCGGAAACAGGTTGAATCGGCATTAAAGAAGATGGGAATAGACAAATACGTCGATAAACAAAAGACTCCGGAGAAAGTTGCGACTGTAGGAATGGAACCCCTCATCAACAAGGATGGAAGGGTTTATTTCAGGTTTAACATGACCGGTTCCCTAAGCAACCCGAAACCAACACTTACGCATCCTGAATTGAAGTCCCTTGACCTGATGATTAAAAGCGTGGTGGGAGACGTTATCAAGGAAGTCGGGAAAGACGCGGCGAAAAAGGCAGTGGAAGACGGATTAAAAAAACTGATAGATAAGGGTAAAAGGGACATTAAGCTTCCAAAAATAAAATTTTGATTCACAAAAGAATTTTTCATAACTAAGGGCTCGCCTGATGCGAGTCCTTTTATTTCGAAGATCTGTTGTAGCTACTCAGCTATTGCTGAATAGATGTACATTTTTTATAAAAATTTGTTAATATAATTACATATAGCTGAATAGTTACGATCTATTTAACATAGACAGGCTAATATACAAAATAATATATATGGTCATGTATGAACAGGATTGTCGTATTCAAAAAGAATGAAGACGTGATAATCTCGAAAACCGAAAATATGCTGAATGAGCAGGGAAAATCCGGTTATATTGATATCATTTCTAACAACCGCAATGCCCTGATCGAACTGGCCGGGTCGATATCACTCTACCCTTCTATCATGGGTAAACAGTCCCTCGGCAGCTCATCCCGGAACGTGGAGACCCTTGTGGAAAGTCTCTGTTTTCAGAGCGATCACGATTTTCTTCTGCATACACCGACGAAGGCTCTCCTTGGAAAGGGATTTTCTGTTGCCAAAATAAACTTCTTCTTCATGCTCTTCTATATATCAAATGAAAGCCATGAGCTGAAGGATCTCAAAGAAGAGATCTTTTCTATTGTTTCGGACAACGTTTTCATGATAATGGCTGAAGAAGTGTATATCTCGATCATATCGGATAAGGAGATTCCGCATCACATCAGGACCAACGCTGGCTATCTCCTGGCACAAATATGGGAGCACAGGATCGATTACGGGGTTCGGGAATTCGCCCCCATCCTGACAAAAATATGGAATGCCCGAAAAGAGATGAAACCGGCCCTGGGCACGATGATGGGCATATCAGAGCTCTTTTCAATAACAAAAAACACTGACCCGGTGCTGACTGAATTTATAGAGCGGGATGATTTCCAGGAGGACGAATTCGAGTCACTCAGAGAGTTCCTCATGGGCATGAGCAGCGAGGAGGTTGACCAGATTTCGTGCCTGATGGAACAAAAAGGGAAGACCATCGTTGATCCCGACATCATACAGGAGATGTTCGGTTCGAAAAAAAATTACCCGGTATACCGGTATCATGATCCCCGGGAGTTTTACTCCTCATTTAAAAAACGGAAACACAACGCTGAGTTTCGATCCAGGGCAAAAATAAACGGTCCAAAGAAGACCATGGAGGAATACCTCATGTGTTATCTACTTTCAAGGCCGTCACAATGGTTCACTATTTAACGTGATTCAGAACGGTTCCCGCTGCAAACAGGGCTCCGAGCAGCAGGCGCAGCGATGCGTCCGCGTAAATTAACCTTCTTATCTCAGCATGTCCCATCTCTTCAGTAATGCCTGCAAATAGATTCCTGATTTTCTCTGGATAGAAGAGAATAAAGGGGCCGGTTAAAATGGTAATGACACCTATGACGAAAATGATGTTCGAGAGGGTTCCCCGGTACAGGATCATCGGGAATCCTGCCGCGATGAGAAAGAGTCCGTGGAGGGGAAAGTACCGGTAAAAAACATACCGCTGAAAAAAGTAGAACGCCCTTTCAGGCCTGAAGAATTCAAACACTGCCATGAGGATCAGCATAATGCCGGCGGCTGCAATGTATATTTCCACTATTACTTTCATGACTGAGACTGGAGCCAGTTTACCAGGGAAAGCCTGACAGCCTCGAGGAATCTCTCTTCAGTGAGATTGTGATCCCCCCCTTCAATTATGACCTGTTTTGAAAATGATGGGCATTCATCATGAAAGAAACGGGCGTTTTCTACTGATACAACGGTGTCCTTTTCTCCGTGGATAATCAATGCCGGTATCTGTATGCTTCTCACCGCGGTTGCCATATCAACGGTCAGTAATTCCCTGAAGAACCGGTTCTTCAGGGTCAGCCCCTCTACGATTGTAACACCGTCATCGGGAAGGGACTCAATGTCTGTAACCCCCATGGCGTGGGCGAGCTTCAGGAGATTGACCGGGGTCGCGATGCAGATCAGAGAATCTATCGTACATTCCGGACTGGCTGCGTAAAGCAGGGTCACGGCACCACCGAAACTTGATCCCATAAGATGAAGTACGCTGATTTTTTGTTCCTTAAAGAAGCGAACCGCGTGTTTCAGATCGTCAACCTCCTGGAGGAGAGACAAATCGGCGATATTGCCCTCCGACTCGCCGGCAAAGGAGAAATCAAAGGTCATGAGGGTGAAGCCTTCGTTTACAATGTCACCGGCGAGCCTGGTTATCTTGTAGCCGTCCTTTGAAGAGAAGAGCCCGTGTGAAAAGATTATGCCTTTTTGCGAAGGGGTCTCGTCACGATAAATTCTTCCGGAGAGGAGTTGTCCCCTGGTATTTGTAAATTCAATCGATTCTGTAATCATGGTCAGCGAATTTTTTTTAGTTTTATGATCGGTTCGAAATAGCCGTCTGAACTGTTACCATCCATGATAATCCGGACTGGTCTAAAGATAAGTGTTTTTCCGTTTATATCGTCAGAAAGGCTTCCTTTAAACTGAAAATATGACGATTTCGCCCGGGTAAAGCCATGGGTTAATCCGAGTCCTGTTATCCTCTTTTCCCGCTTTATCTCGTTTATGTTAATTCTCACAATACTTTCCGGTTCTATGGTGTAAACTCCCTTGAAAATAAGTGATTCGGTTCTGAGGTAAAGTATGACAACTGCTTTGTAACTCGGATAGAGCCTGAATTCATAGCCGTAGTTTCCCCGATATACCAGTTTCCAGGTTCCCGCTATCTCCTCAAAGGTCACTTGTTTCGTATTTTCCGTAATGATTTCCTTTTCGACCAGATCCTTCTCGATAGAACGATTGTCCTGTTCTCCTTCCGAAGCGGGGGTGCATGAATAAAGTGAAATAGATACTATCGATAGTATTATGACAATAGTCCGTTGTATCATGGCCGTGTTTGTTATTCTGAATAATGGGGACTTCAAAAACTTAGATGTAACAGTCCCCTTACGGGCAGAAAAACTGATTATTATGCCCTAAGGGTTCATGGACTTGCAATCAGAAATTACAATTTCCGGTTTAATGTAAAAACCTGTTTGTTGAAATGCCCGTATTTCAATTCTCTCATTTTCAGAATAGATATTCAATCAACCGTTATTTAATGTCAATAATCATTCATTTAATATTCAGGGAAACTCTATTAAAAAAAAGAGGTAATTATTCAGCTATATGTAATTATATTAACAATCTTTATAAAAATGTACATCTATTCAGCAATAGCTGAGTAGATACAAAAAGAGTTTCCCATTTGGGCACCTGTTATGGACCAGCACCATTTTCATGAAAAATGGTGCTGGTCAAATTGTTAGATGCTCCCTTAATGCTGAATAAATGCAATGTGACCGATGTTGATGCTTGACGATCAGCTCTATAGTGTATATATTATATACACTAGGGGGACGATTCTGGTTTCGACTGTATTGGATGTGCTTCAGTCGCATGCCGAGTGCGCTGTCAGCTCGTTAAACTGGCAGAACAATTATAGTTGCAAACGACAACTTAGCATTAGCAGCGTAATACCTGCTACGCTCTTATGCAATCCTCTCCTCTGGGATGTGTAAGAGCGTCATACTCAGGGGATAGCCCGATGACCCTGCTCCGGGTTTAAGGGCGAAACATTCAGGAGCTGGGCCCTTGAGAACGGTGCCTGTTCCCGGACCGAGGGCTGAGAATAAATGAACAGGATAAGCATGTAGACGCTGGAGTATGGTAATGCAGGACGCGGGTTCGACTCCCGCCGTCTCCAATTTTATTCTTCATTAACCGCTTCTTCCGGTTAATCTAGTTCCTCTCCTTGGCCTGAATCGTCTTCACTATCAGGAGCAGGGGCCTGATCTTTTCTTGCGGTTTCTTCATCAGAACCGTTGTCCCCGTGTACTTCTTTATCCTTTTTATCTGTGTCTTTCTCCATTACTGGCTCTTCAGGCTCATCGGTTTTGATATGATTATCAGCAGGGGAAACGTCTATTGTGCCTTCTTCCGTTTCGGCAGGGGATTTTTCTTCTTCTGAAACGTTTAGATCTTTATCTATAATTTCCACAGATTCATCAGGTTCACTGCTCTCAGTTTCTTCGGTAGCCATCTGTTTTTCCTTTTTCTCCTTTCTGGTCATCATGTTCCTGATTTCACCTCTGGTCCTCTTATCAAGGTAATTGAGGCTGAACATGAGTTCAGAGAATCGTGTGTTGACATCATCAAGCAGGGTCTTCTTAATCACGTCGTTATCGAGTTCGAAAATATCCCTGGTCAGGTTCTGATGATCAATAAAGGCCACGTTAAAATCGCTGTCCAGGATGACCACCATGGAATTAAAATTGAAGTACTGCATTTCAAGGGAATAGGTACTGTCGACTTCGTATATGATTACGCTGTCGAGGCCGTTTTTTCCGATTATTTCAATGAGTTCATTTTCATTGGTTCTCACATACTGGTATATAGCTCCGAGGGTCTTGTATTTCAGAAAATCGCTTTTGCCGGAAATCTTAAACAGCCTCTCAAATTCGGTGTGGAAAGTGGAGAGACTTTCGCTGGCGTTATCTATGAGTTTCAGCTCGTTTATTTTCCGGTATCCGTTAAGCCAGAATGAAAGCGTCTCGTTATGAAGTTCGTTATCCAGTGAGCTGTAGTCAGGGACCCTGATAATGATGCCGCTTCGCTTGAAATCAGCGAGCTTTGAACGATCCTTCAATTCGCTCTTTATGTTATATTTTGAACAGGCAAAGAAAAGAGAGGATACTACGATTATTGCAATAGCGGATCTCATGAAAACACCTCAAGATGGTCTGGCACACCGTTTATTCAGGAAGTTACTACCCCGGCCGACCGTGTTCAATTTTTTAGAAAACTATCTCTATACCCCGATGATGTAAACAATTTTTCTTGGAGAATTATATTAATATGTCTGTTATTGATTTGATGAGTTACACGGTTTTTCTGCTGGGGTGGGTGATCGGGCTCTACTTATTCAGGGGAATCGGCAAGTATTGAGATATCCTCCTGCCCATATCAGTGACGCGGATCATAACCGGGGAATAAATTGAACCCCGGATATAATCAACAATGCCGAAATGATTCAGCCAGGTTAACAGGTAGAAATCAATAAATGATATCATGAAAAGATCGTTTTTTTCTGAAATACCGGTTAATTCAAGGAACTCATTGGCAAGTGTTTCGATTGAGACCGAATTTTGCCTTCTGTTAAGAAGGTCCAGAAAGATATTTCTATTGCGTTTGAGTTCCACTGCTCCTTCAGGATCAGAAGGAAAAATATCTTCCCAGGCTATTGTGTTCCAGAATGAGTTGAACAGGCATTTATAGAGGCTGCTGTCGTTCATTGAATCAGCCCGCCGGCTGAACAGGATTTCTGAGTCTCTCAACAGGGCGACACACTGCTTCAGGTAGATAACAATCAGTTCATCATCATCAATGCTGGAAACTGTCTCTGTCTGAACTAACCGTTCGAGGCACAAGTCATAAAAAATGTCAGAAGTACGGTGTTCGTAGGTTTCCCTGATGCTTTCATCTTTAAAAAGATCTAATATAAATTTGGATAACTTCAGCACAAAACAGTCTGCTACGGGGAAATCATCCCTCCTGGCATAATTCAGAGATGAAAGGTCACAATAGAAGGAATATATTACCTCGTTGAGGTCAGGGGCTTTTATTTCTTCGCTGTTCATGGGGCTGATTTTATAAACTGTAACCGGATCGGTATTTTTTCTATTCAGGTTCTTGTTTCTGTTAATTGCTGTCATGGTACTGATTTTTTCTATATTAATTTTCTTATTTTCCAGCAACTGCAGTCCTGGATAACTGCAAAAAAAGTATTTTTAATTTTTATTGATTCTCTTTGCCAGTAATTAATTAGTTTAGCACCGGAGTTTTGTACATCCGGGATGAATTAGACTTTATGTAACAGTCACGCAAATCGGAAAGTAGCAGAGAATCAATTATTATACTATGTTCATCTATATTAAAATTAATATAAAGTCAAGATAAATCTTTTATTTTATTAATTTTTTATATTTTTTGTAAAAAAAAAATGGTTTTTCTGTAATCAAAATTTATTAATATTATATAGCATTTATTATAGATTAATTATAACATATTTGAGCTTTATTATACCCTGGTTGATAACTGCCGTGACCGATTATAGTTATGGCCCTAAATAAGCCGCTGTGCGAAGTCACGGCTAATATTACCCTGGACTTCCATGGCCATACCGGGATTTTTTATGACCTGTGATTTTGTCTCCTGCACCAGGTTACCCGGTGCAGGTTCAGCTTGACTACCGGGAGTGATATTAATGGAACCGAGTAATCGTATTTCAAGTTCCTGGTTCCGTATCGATTTGTTCTCGAGGCTTGCTGACGTGGTCGCCAGAGCTTCCATGTCAGCAAGGCGGCCTTGTTCAAATGCACCAGCGGAATTTCGCAGAATTGTCAGGTCTTCTCTTATATTTGGCAAATCAGGATCTGGCAGTGTTGGCGGATAAACGACTGTTTCCACGGCAGAAGATTGTGTGATAGTGGAGTTGATTTCCGATATCGCATTGCGCAGTTCGTTCCTGTTCAAATTCCCTGAAACCATGGATTCTGACGCGATTGAACGGAGCCGGTGTGAAATAGTCATGGCCTTCAGGATCAGGTTTTGCGACATCTGGGCGATGCTCAGGGCATTGTTAAGTGATTTATCAAGCTGAATCCGGCGTTCTAGTCCGCGAGCCTGCTGCAAATCCGGTATGGTGGGACGGGTCTTTTCCGTATATGACTGACCGGCAGCGACCTGCACCCGCATGTGAAAATCCGTTTGTATTTTCATGCCGATTCCCTCCCTGGTAGCTGTTTAAAGTATAGCAAATTTAATTTTTCATGTCAAATGATTCACTCTTCATTGAGGGATTTTTTAAGATCGCTGATAAGTTTATCCGCCTGCTTCCTGTCGAGATTAATCGAGGCTGTGCCCCCTCCCTCGTGGCGTATGGTCAATCTGCATCCCGTTTCTGTTTTTCGTACGGAAAATCCTTCAGGAGAATTCATTTTAACCGAATCCGGCAGCCAGTCATCTGGTCTGAATTCAGAAATCTGAAACAGGACCCCGAAATTGTCTTTCGGGTGTATGAAAAGCTCCTTCCATATCTCCCCATAGTTATTGAAGCCGAAATAGGGAATTCCGAGTTCATCGAGATGTTTTCTTGTTTTTTCTATATCATCGGTTTGAAGGGTTATGTGATGGACGCCTCCTTCCCGTTCATCAAGAAAATTATCGAGAAAGCTTCCGTCTCCAGTCGGTGTCAGGATCTCCATCCTGCTTAAATCACCAACGGAAAAGAGCTGCCAGTGATAGTTCATTCCAGATACAGACGCGCCGACACCCTGCTCTGCCCCGAAGAGATTTTCTATGAAGTCAACAGCGCCCTCATAATCCCTCACTGCAATAGCCACGTGATCTATTCGAAGAATCATTGTCCCTCTCCCCTGTATGAATTCAAACTGTAAAACATGGTGCAAAACATTTTCTGGATTCCGTTACTATGTTTACGGAGTAATCGCTTAATGGCACATCCAAAAACCAGTATGCATAATTTTCCCAAGAATGGTAAATACCGGATTCAAACATAATACGTACCCAGCAGAAAACCTCATGTATAATTACTCGAGGTTCTCTGAATGTTGTGAGTGAAAGGGGAATTCAAAATAGCAGCTTTTAGAAGTCCCCGTAAATGAAGTTTCATATACTTCGTAGTGTTTCCTAATACAGGGTATGGTTCAGTGCAAGATATTTTTTATCATGCTTGATTCATATATGTGAAAATGTCTTGATCTCCTGGTATTATATCTGTATAGTATGTTTTATATAGATAAGGAGGAAACCATGAAAAAGCTTTTCACGGTGTTGCTGATATCTGGTATTGTATTATCAATTGGTTCATGTAAGAAAGACAAATTCACAAATCTGGAATACGCAAGTATCAGTACCTATGACTGGCTCCAGGCCAATGTCCAGAAAGAGGACACCAGGGAGCGCGTTCTCTGGTTTCAGGTTTTTGACCAGGTTGAAAACCAGTCCATCGTTGAAGGATATAAAAGTTCCCGAGATTCTGTTGCCGGGTATCCGGCTAAGATATTTAAAGATAAATGGATATGGCTTCTGGTAAATAACAGGATTGAGATACGGCTGCTTGCCGAGGATACGGTCAAGGATTTTCAGGATACGGAAAAACTGAAGGAATTTATAAAGGCTTTTGATCTGAATGGGATGGAAAAGATCAGGGGCGACAAGGTTGACGGGAAAAACCTCCAGCAGTTTATTCCGAAACTGTAACGGTTTTTTATACCGGATGGTTAGAATAGTACCGTCTCTGGCGATTCCGAACCGCGACGGAAACTGGCTTGGTTATTATTCCTCGATGGCATCAGACAGGAGTTTTACTTCGCATTCAAAATCAACGTCTTCAAACTGTTCATAGTTGAAGTAGGCTTCTGCAATGTACTCTGCTTCACTTTCATCGGTCGCCTCAACTGTCATTTCATCAAGTACCCGTGAAGTCTCAATGTCTATAAAATAGACCTTATATTTTTCAGAGTTATCTGAGAATCCCATACCACCGCTCCTTCTATTGATCAAGTTTTACTGATTCACCCGGACTACCCTCAAAAATAAATTATTAAGCACAAATAATAAAGTCAAAGATTATTGTATGTAGCCATGCAAAAAACAAGGGAACCTCTATTAACTAAACAGGCGGTTACCTTTGGGGCACATATATTGATTTTAATCGCCTGTATCCCTTTTAAATTATGTACAGAACCAGATGTTCCCATAATTATTAACAATAAAAAAAATTTAACAATTATAGCATCATGTATAGTAAACAATAAATTAATAATGGTTATATAAATTGTAACCTGGTTTTGATAAATACTTAAAAGGAATAGAAATAACTTCTGATTTTTTCAGGATTTGCATTTTATGTCACATAACAGTGATCTAAACACATCATTTATGAGACATAATTCATGTTTGTCTGGAAATTAATTTAGTAAATTAATGTACATTTTTTTTTATATTGTGGATACTGTTGATAACTTTGTGGATAAATGTTTTTTTTATTGCCTGTCAGACGCTTTTCTGTAGAATTCGTTCATTAAATGGAGGAGAACACTGCAATGGCATATGAATTTTATCAGATTGAGAAAAAACCTCCCATAGCCTGGGTATATCTGAACAGGCCGGAAAAACTCAATTCAATGAATCCACCGGCATGGAAGGAATCTGTTCCGATTTTCAATGATCTCGATTCTGACGAGGAGATCCGGGCAGTAATCATCGCGGGCAGGGGGAAGTGTTTTTCTGCGGGAATCGATCTCATCGGCATGTCATCTGAACTGCCCGAGATTATGAACAGGGAACAAATGGGCGGCCTGAAATGGCGGTTCATCAGGAAAATATACGAGTTACAGGACACCATGACCTGCATTGAGAAGTGCCGAAAACCGGTCATTGCGGCAATACACGGCTACTGTGTCGGGGCCGGCCTGGACATGGTGACCGCCTGCGATATTCGCCTCTGTTCAAGCGATGCCTCGTTTTCACTCCGTGAAGCCGGGGTCGGTTTTGTCGCTGACGTTGGAGTTTTACAGAGGATACCCCTTATCGTCGGCCAGGGGATAGCCCGGGAACTGGCGTATACCGCCAGGTATTTTGACGCGAAACGGGCCAGGGAAATCCTTCTCGTGAACGAAGTCTATGACGATCACGACACCCTGATGAAGGAAGCGGAAAAGATGGCCATGGAAATCGCAGAAAACTCGCCCCTTGCGGTACAGGCCTCCAAGGACGTGTTGAATTACGGTGTCGGAAAAACCGTGGACGACGGGCTGAAATATGTCGCTTCCATGAGCGCGAATATTGTCCCATCCGAGGATCTCATGGAAGCGGTTAACGCGATGATGGAAAAACGGAAACCGAAGTTTACCGGCAGGTAGGCAGGGGAGTATCTGTTTGGAGTGCTTGAAAGGAAAAATATACTTGATTTACAGCCAATAGTGCGGATAGAATGCCTCCTCGATGGCTGGTGGGAAAAATGAAATACAGATTAAAACAATATCACAACAGGTTTAAACTCAGGTTTTTTGAAAATTATTTTGTTTTCAGTAAGCGTTTTTCGAAAACCTGGAACCGCTTTTTAGAGAAAGGTCATGAGAAAATGACCGTCATGTTCATTCCCCATAATGAAAAGAGGATTTTCAACTTCCAGATTTCCAAGTTCACGGTTTCCTTCTTTATTTTTCTTTTTCTCGTGGTTATTATTACCTCTTCTTATGCGGTGATTCGTAATACTGCTGTCAAGAGGGAAGAGCGGAGACTCCTCATGACATACAATGATATCCGCTCCCATCTCCTGAGATTTGAGGAATTGACAAACGATATTTCAGATCTTGTTGGCGATATGAAACCGGAGGTTGAAGAACTCTATGAACTCGCTTCAGGTACCGAATATTCAGAAGACCTCTGGGACCTGGAAAATTTTGACGAATCCGATATGAAAGAGCTGAAGAAGATGAGGAATGTACTACCTGCTGAGATTTTCACCATCAGGGAATTGCAGAAAGATATAGTATTGACTACGAATACCGTTAAGACCGTTAAAAATTTCATCGATGTGCGGAGCAAGGTCATCCGGGATACTCCCTCAATAGTACCGAATCCCGGACATATTACGTCCCTTTTCGGATGGCGGCGTTCACCCTTTGGACACGGCCGAGATTTTCATACTGGTATTGACATTGCCGCCCCGCCGGGTACTCCGATACGGGCAACTGCTCCGGGTGAAGTTGAGTCCTCGGGATGGAGCGGCGGTTACGGCAACATGGTCCAGATACGGCACAAATACGGCTTCGTTTCCGTGTACGGTCACTGCAGTTCTGTGGCTGTGGGTGCGGGGACCACCGTGAAAAAAGGTGAAATAATCGCTTACGTCGGACAGACCGGTAACGCCACGGGCAACCATTGCCACTATGAGATCCGGCTCGGAAACATCCCCATTAACCCGTATCCATATATGAGCAGAATATGGTAAAGGCAGTGAGAATCCGTAGCATGCACAATGCTTAAATATCTTCCTCTATGCATTGCAGTTTTTCTTTTTGCCGGTTCCCTTCTATTTATATCAATTGCTACCTCTAAAGAGAAATCTTTCAAGAACAGGCTTCTCGATTATATCGATTCATCATCGTCACTGGAATACACGAAGGTTGTGGTCACTGATCCGGAGACCGAAACCCTGATTACACAGCCGAAAAGAGGTATCCAGTATGAAAAAGGGGACTGGAGCAGTTATATTATTGATCCCCGGTATGAAATCTATGAGCAGGATGATGCGGTACGGGTGATATATGATTACAATCGGGACATCAATATAACCAGCTATGGTGACTATAACCTCAATGTCGTGTACGGTGATTCAATTTTCACCAAGGACCAATACCGGTACTATGAGGACGACGAGGCTGCCTCCCAGGTTCTGAAGAGCGGATTCAGGGGCGAGCAGGACTTCAAGCTGTTCATGGAAGGTACCGTGGGTGACCGCCTCAAGGTTTTCATAGACCATGACAGCGGGAGGAAGGACAACCGGTATCGGATACAGTACAAGGCCCTGAGGGACGACGAGGTCATCCAGGAACTGAATGCCGGCGAAATCGACATAAACTTCAACCATTCGAAATACGCTGTGTATGACAACACGACCTCAAAGGGGCTCGGGGTCGACCTCACCCTGAAAAAAAATAATTTCCGGCTAAAGGCCTTTGGAAGCATCGCTCGTGGTGACACGGTGGTGGAACAGTTTCGGGGGAACACCTCACCCGGGAACGTGAAGCTCCTGGAGGCGCAATACCTGAAGAAAACCTACTACCAGATCGAACCCTTTAAGCGGTATGATAATCTTTCAACGCCGCCCTCCGGCCCTTCGGCGTACAACCTGGTAGTGTTCACATCTGCTCCCGCTAATCCACAGACATACCGCCCCTTTGCGGTTAACGTCAACCCGAACGGTTTTGAACTCTACATGGACGATCAGAATCCTGAAACCGTGACAGACACGGTACGGCTCAGCATAGACAACGGCACTTATTCAAAACTGCAGTCAGGGGTGGACTATTCTATTAATTTCACGACCGGTGTTATCACGTTTCTCATCGACATACCGGACAAGGCGCGGATCTTCGCCGCCTACACCCTGGTAACCGGTTCCACGTCAGACCCCTCGGTCATCGTCCCCGGGGACCCGGTACACCCGGGGGGGGTCTTTACCGGAAAAAATATCGTGTTCATTAAATACGGCCATACCCTGGACGAGGACACGGTCGTCAGGAATCTCGCCTTTGACGCGGGCGAGACTGACAGGAACGGAGACGGCAAGGTCAACCTGGATGTCTATGAAATCCGGTCAAATTATTTCGTGGGGGACAGGAATCTTCTATCAGACAACCTCAGTATAACGTTCATGAGGGAAAACGCGATCATGACGAAATCCGAAATTCTCGGACTGGGTCAGTATTCCGTGCTCTATTATTCAGGGATTATCGAATTCTATCTCAGGGAGCCCTTCAAACCTGTCCTTGATCCGGCTACGGCCGAGCGGATATATGCCGAGAACCAGACCCAGTCTGTTTACCAGTATTCCCGGTTCAGGATCATGGTTGACTATTACCGGGAGTCCCGGTCTTTCAAGCTCGGGAACTTCAACATCATACCGGACAGCGTGAGAATCAAGATAAATGAGCGGGAGATTTCGGAGAACCTCTATACTATTGATTATACCGCCGGATTTCTCACCTTCCAGAACCCGAGTAATCCCCTTATTGGCCCGGATACGGTCATCGAGGTTCGGTATGAGTATATTCCCTTCGGGGCCCAGTCCCGTTCATTCGTGGGGGGGCTCAGGGCGGATTACAATATCAACGACACGATAAATTTCGGGAGCAGCCTTCTGTACGCCAGGTCGGCGAGTTCAGAGACCATACCTGACCCCGGGGTCGAACCGACACAGACAATCCTTGTTGAAGGGGACACGAAACTTAATCTTGACGGGGAATTTCTCGCCAGGGTGTTGAACCGCCTCTCTTCCCGCACCATAAGAAACGTTCCGGTAGACATACGGGGATATGCCGAGTACGCCAGGAGTTATAAAAACATCAATACCTTCGGCAAGGCCCTTCTCGACAATATGGAAGCCTCTGACGAGACCGTGTTCATCTCTCTCGGTGAAAACGACTGGATGCTTTCATCTGAACCAACGTCGGTTCCACTCACCAGGAGATCGATACTGAACTATTACTACTACCGGGACTCGGCAACCGGCGGGGTTCTGCAGAACCTGCTCTACCCTGCTTCCAAGATTCCCTACCGGGTCAAACCGGGGCCCTTTAACGTGGCGTACGGGCATTCGCCGCAAAACCAGAGGTCCCTGGTTTTGGATTTTGACGGGGATGGGGACTATGCCAGCATCGTCACCCGTCAGCTTTCAGACAGCGCCGTTGATTTTTCCGAACTGCAGTATGTAGAAATCTCGTATCTCTATGATGGAACTAACGACGTGGATCTCTATATCGATCTCGGATCGGTTAACGAGGACGGTGACGGTGACGGCGTGTTCGATACGGAAGATGTTAACAGGAACAATGTCCTGGACCGGGACCCGGTGTCGGGGTACTCGGAGGACGTCGGTTTTGAATTCAACGATCCCTTTAACGTGACCCGCGTCGGCGGAGGGGCGAGCATCAACGCCCTCACCAGGGGGAACGGGATCCTTGATACCGAGGACATAAACCGGAACGGGGTCCTCGACACCATTGATAATGTTTATACCGTTCCCGACACCTCGAGGACCATTCCCGGCAACGACGTGCGCTGGAAAAAGAAGAGAATCTACATTGACCGTTCGGCGATTACCAGATCCGAGGTAGATCTCCTGAAGCAGGTGGAAGCTGTCAGGCTTTACCTGGTCAAATCAGCCGGCGTCAGCGGCAGGATGTACATCGACGAGATACGGTTTGTCTCTTCAAAGTGGAAGGAGCTCGAGATTGACGGCAGTACCGCGGCCCCCGGCGAGATGCAGGTCGCCCTTATTGACAGCCTGAGCGATGACGAGTACAGCCGAGAGCCCTTTCACTTTTTTCAGAAGGATCTCTACAAGTCACTGTACGGAGACAAAAGCGACAGCGACCTTCTCTTGGAAAAGGAGACCGCCCTGGAGATTACCTATGATCTCGCCGGAGGGAGCTACGTTTCCGCCACGAGACGGTTCTCACGGCCGATTGATATGCGGTATTACAAGACCCTCAACCTCTGGATGAACTACAGGAACTTCACCCCCGGGGATACCGTCTGTTTCATAATCGGATCATCTGACAATGACTATGTCGAATTTCGATTTCCCATGGACCTGAACCGCTTCTGGAGGGAGGTCAAGCTCAGGCTGAAGCAGAGCTCCCGGGGAGAAGCATTTCCGAGTTCCATAACCGGGCAACCGGATCTCAAGCGGATAAATTTCATGGAGATACGTATCTATGCCCCGGGCCGGAGCGGAAGGATATGGCTCAACGATATCTACCTGTCAGAGGCGGAGGTCGTGAGCGACCAGGCCCACTGGTACGAGGGAGAGATATCCATCACGAAACCCCTTTTCAGGACAAAATCCGGGGTTCCGGTACTGAGCGACATCAGTATAAAGTACGTGCAGAAGGGACACGGCGCCAGTTTCGAATCGGTGGGCAAAACGAATTCCGATATAGCCGAGAATTACAAACAGGTTTTCTCGTCGATGTCCATATTGCCGAACTGGACGACCTTTGTAGATTTCACCAGAGAGGAATCTGAGACGGACAGCCTTAACGAGGATGTAATTGACACGAAACGGGGCGCAACACTCAGGGACATCGTGTATCTCGTGTCTGATTACGACTCGAACATCAACGGAGTACCGAGCCTGAAAATCGCCTATAAATATGATTACTACGATAATGATCTTGATGAGCGTATAAGCACCGTTGCCCTGAAGAGATACACCAGAAATACCGCACATTCTCCCCTCTTTAACGTGAGGGAGCGGATCGACAGGTTTATGTGGGGAGAACTCGACCTTAACATCGACCTGAACCTCTATTTCAAGGATGAAACAATCCAGCGGTTTACCGGGCTGGTGGATTTAAACACACTTTCGTCCCTGACCTCCCTGAAAGAACGGGACAAGAGGCAGAAATCCCAGCTCAGTATTGACCTTAATTACGGAAACAGGTTCTTCTATTTTAATCCCACAATGAGAATAGAATCAGAGGAAATAGTCCGGATGTACGGCAAGAGCGAACTGAACCAGACTGAAGTGAAATACTCTGTAAACGGGGACTACCATTTCCCCTTTGTGTACAACAAGGACTGCAAGTATGTATCCAGGGACAAGCGGCTGACGGCGGCCATCGGCATTGAGAGGAGGTTCCTTGTAAGCCCGGAATACCGGATAGAAATTCAATACAACGAAGGTGGATTCAGGGACTATGAAATCAGTGAAGTCCCGTTTTATGAATTTCAGAGGTCCCGGGACGTCAGAAGCGAGGTTTCCACCGAGATATCAATTCCGTTTAATATGGATAAGATCAGTATCCTTGAGGACATTAAGAGTTTCAACATAATCTATAAGCGCTCCCTGAACCTGATTGAAAAGAACGTTCCCTTTGAAGGGGAGCAGGAGGATTTCTTCGACGAACAGTTCGGCCCCGGCCGCTCACTCAAGGGCCTTACTGACGCCGGGCTGAATCTTTTTAACTATTATCCATTCTATTTCTATGGGGGGAGAAAAAATTTCGCCAATGCCCGGGACTATGTATTTCACAAATTAAACCGGCCGATTTATTTTGCCAACGGTGAGACCGTGAGCGAGTATTCCAACCAGCTCAGGATCGTTGATGATTTTTCATCCAATATGACCGTGGATCTCTTCAAGGCCTCGATCAACATCAACGGGGGACTGAACCAGGTTTGCGAACGGATGAACCTGTGGGGCGTGCCCCAGCAGATAATAACCGGTTACTTCCAGGTGGACGTCAACATGGAAATGATGAAGCTCTTTGGAATAGATCCTTATACCCCGGTGAAGGTTTCCCCTGACAGGAAGAGTCTTCCCGGTGAGACAAAGGAAAAACACCGTTCCGCGTTCCTGAATCTCGGCTACCGGTTCAACAGGAGTATGATTATTACCTCGAACATCGAGGAGGATTCACACCTCCCCCAGCTGAGCTTTACCTTTAAATGGGGGAGGGCCAACCTGGGCATGAAATTCGGCGTGGATCTGAAGCAGAAAAGATTCAAGCCCTATATTCCGTTTAATTCTTTCACGAGGTCGACGAAAGACCATATCTACATAGAGAACATGCCCCAGTTTACCATATACCGCCAGGACGACATCGGTTATAATTTTAAACTCGCCTACGAGACCGAAGTGAAGTGGCTTTTTGATCTGTTTTCGAAACTGTACAAGCTTGTGGCATATCCGATATTCTTCTTCGAGTACGCCATGGAGATAAACCGGGCGTCATACGAATTAACAACTGAGCCTGAACCCTATGATCAGCATCTTTTTACCGTGAAACTTGACATGGACCTGCATAAAAATGTCAGGGGAGGTTTTCATTCACGGTTGAGCCTTGAGCAGTTCCGCAACAGGGAGAGCTGGAATGTGAGCAGGGAGATTTTCTCCTACGAGGTGGGACTGAATTTCTCACTCCTTTTTTGACAGTCAGTTTGATTTACTTGTTGTTGAAGATATTTGAGAACCTGATCTTCAGCTTGTTGTAAAAACCGCGAAGTTCAGTGAGGTAGACGCCGTCACGCCTTTTTTTCAGAATGTTGATGGTGGTGGTTCTGATTACCTCCCAGAGAAGTATCTTGTCTGGGCAGTGATAAAAGTAATTGAGATCTATCTGGAAGGCGCCCTTGTACTTCCGGGCTCCTCCCTCGGATGTAATCTCTTTGATTATGTCATTGAGGTTTACGTTCTCATCTTTTGCCCTGAACGAAGCGTCGAGAAACATGGTATTGTTTTTCACGTCTTCAACGGCGGCAAACACGATGGCCGTTGAGATGTTCCTGTTTTTCAGCATGAAGTCAGCTATGATTGCGATGCTGTCCCTGTTGCTGTCTTCAATGATGCCTATCCCGGTTATCAGCCAGTCCTTGTAGACGATGTGATTGTTTACCGCCTCTTCCAAAAGCTTGATGGTTTTCCTGGAAAGTGGGATCCTGCTTATTTTTCTGATAATTGCGCTGTTGTAATAATTTGATATGAAGCGCAGGGCATCGTAATCGAGTTCGCTCGCGTGATCATATTTGTCGGTATCGGTCTGAATTCCGTAAAGGAGGGCAGTGGTAACCGCTGCCAGGATTGCTTCATCCATGTTTATATCAAGCTTTTCGACAAGGAGAGCCAGCAGGGTCGAGGTAGATCCGACCTCGGTGCTTATTAATTTGAAATCAACACTGTCCTGGTATTCAACCGGATCGTGGTGGTCGATATGAGCCGCGCACGGCAGTACCGTGGACATGTTCTCCAGGTGCGGCGACTGGAAGTCAACCACGGCGTATGAGTCATGTCCTGAAATATTGTCAAGGTCTTCGACATGATATATCGGGATATCCAGTTCCTTGACAAGGGCGGTATTCTGGGGCAGAGAGATTTTTTTAGCGGTATAAATTGATGACCGTACTTTGATGCTGTCGCATATCGCTTTAAGTGCGAATGCCGAAGCGATAGCGTCCGGGTCAGGTGATCCCTTGATGATGATGGCAATGTCTTTATATTTCTTTATGACATTGACAAGTTCCGAGGCTTTTTCCTTGAAATTCATGGTCTAATTATATTCTGAAAATAATCAGAGTAACGTCCTTTTCCTGCTTTTGATTCGAGATGAACCTGGTGAAATCCGAATACGTGATCCTGATAAGACTGGCGGGGGTCTGGTCACTGTTCATCCGTATGATATCTTTTATCCTGTCAGGGTTATAGGTTTTGCCGTCAGAGTCATAGGCCTGTTCAAACCCATCCGAATAAAAATAACCGATGCTTCCCGGCGGGGCTTTAATCGTCCTTGATGTGTAGGCCGTGCTTCTGTCCATGCCTATCGCTTTACCCTGGGTATCGTAACTGGTGAAGGTACCGTCAGAGGCGTTGTAAATGGTAAGGGGCCTGTAGCCGGCGTTCGAATACTGGATCGTACCGTTCGGTGAATAGACGAGAGAAGCCGAAGGCGCGTATCTACCAGTTACGCGGGAAGTAGAAATTACCCAGTTCATCAGCGCGAGCAGCTTTTCAGGGGCGTCGATGACCCTCATGGGGGTATGGAGCACCGTGTATATTTCCAGGGACAAAATTCCCGATTCGATACCAGAATACGATACGTCCGTGATAAACAGGCCCACCCTGTTTCTGCCAAGATCGATAGTATCAAAGTAATCCCCCCCGGAGGTGGAGTTGTTGATGTA
Organism: uncultured Leptospirales bacterium; assembly: GCA_964514165.1. GTDB lineage: Bacteria > Spirochaetota > UBA4802 > UBA4802 > UBA5550 > CAZEPS01. The sequence continues at coordinate 6,283 of CAZEPS010000003.1, read as the reverse complement.
CATGGAACTGACCCTGAAATTATGTATCTGGTGAAGCTTAGTCGGGATAATCTTGCTTTTTATTGTTTTGACCACCATCCTGTCGTGTTCAATGATCTGGTTTTTTTTAACAGTGTCTATCATCAATTCGTTGGCCAGGTGAGTCTGGAGTTGAATCCGGTATAGTTCAAGGACCGAGTAAAAAGAATTGGAATAAAAATATTTTGAAGGTATGTCAGAGATGAACAGGATTCCGATAAGTTTTTCATCATGATCATAAAAGGGGAGTGCTATCTCGAGTTTCCAGGTATCCATGAATTCAATTACTTCAGCGGTAAAGTCAATTTCCATTTCGGAAATGTAGAGCTTGTTTTTTTCCAGAATTTCCCTGTGCTCTTCAAGGTACCGTGTCACTGCTGAATCGCTGTCGAGTTCGTTAACAATGCTTCTCCCCGCCGAGTAATATGAAATATAGGCGTCTGTCTGCATATCGTAAAGATAAAAATTGATCCGCTGTATATCGAGTTTTTCACGAAGACCATTGACTATTATCAGAATAAAATTATTCCAGAATTCATCCCCTTCTGTTTCCTGAGAATGTTCTGAAAGGGTCTCAAAGAGTTCAGTTATTACCGACATGAGGAAGCGGTATTTTCTTTCAAATATCGGGAGCAGCCGGGGCCTGAGATAGGTGAAAACAAAGAACAGGTACATGAAGAAAACAATAGAGAGGCCAATGGCGGGAACTGCCTGCATCTGTATAATCTCTGATTCAACGCGCAGTAGCAGGAAAACCGGGGTAAACAGCAGCGTGAAGATAACTGCCCAGTATAGAATTTGTGAATAAAACCCTTTGAAATCGACACTGAACACGTCAAACACAGCGTGATGGAGGAGCAGCATGAGACCTATGGCTGAGGCAGCTGCTCCCGGTACCCCCAGGGCACTATTACCGAAAAACCCCGGAAGGATCACCGTCGTTGATATAACCACGGCAAGGATAACTATCAGGCCGTAAAGCAGAAAAAATATTTCGTTTTTCAGTATCCTGCTCCTCATAAGCGCGACACGGAACAGTAACACAAAAAAGGATATGGAAATATAGAGCACAAGAGCAGTTACATAAACCAGGAAGAGCGGCCCTTTTAATGGCAAAAACCGTTCACCGGGAGAAAGGCCGGCAATGAAATAATCTGTATAGACAATGATTCCGGACAGTGCAAGGCCCGGGAGCAGTATAAGAATACTTACATACGGTTTTACCCTGAATCTTTGACTCGGATATATCAATGAGAGAAAAAGAAAAGTGACGGCCAGAAGCAGAATCAACGCGTATTCGGTCTTCGCCATGACAGGGTCGGACGGAAATGGTACCTGATATATCCTTAAAACGCGAACTAATCCGAGTAAAATACTTTGAAGTAAAAAGAAAGAAAAGATGATATTGATGGCATATCGGTAACGATATACAATATGAAAATACATCATTACGAAAGCGGTAATAATCCCGATGCTGATTAAACTTAAATCAGCAAAATAGTGTTGTATTGTGTTCAATTTTTCACCAGTAAATAATATTTCTGTAATGGTTGACGGAATGTTCCCATGTTCATGAATTATCCTGATTCCCGCTCGATTGTATCCTGGCCGGTATCAGAGAATCAACCACGAATCCGGGTACTCTGTTACTATATGTGAAAATACTCTCTCAGTGGATTGTTTTTTTCAAGTGAAATATGGTGTATTCCCCCATTTGGCAGATAATTTATTGGGTATTTTTCAGTTTCAATCGAGGATGTTGTTGCACAATATTAACGTATTCCCAAAAATATTGTGGATTTTTTCCCTCTTTCATGATAACGTGATTACCATTATTTTCAAGAAGGAGTAAGTATGAAAAGAACATTAATTGTTTTCATTATCTCCCTGACATTATCAGTCGTTATGGCCGCATCTTTATATGCTGATAAATCCTCGGTCAAGATACGGGCCCCGAAAAAGGTCAAGAAGGATGATACCATCACCATACAGGTGGATGTAAACCATGACGGTAACAATTTCATCCATTATGTCGACTGGGTTTACGTCAAGGTAAACGGAAAAGAGATAAAGCGCTGGGAATATACGGCGTTTGAAAGGCCAGACACGGAGAATTTCTCGGTATCAATTACCTATACCGTCGAAGGGCCCGTCGAAATCGAGGCAATGGCTAACTGTAATCTACACGGTAGCGATGGAAAAGTTATCCAGAAAGTGACAGTTACGGAGGAATGACCCATGACTATCGGCGGCGTATCAATTATACTGATCCTTGGAATCGTGAACATGGTGCTGATTATATTTCAGCTCCTGAGCGGGTATCGCATAATAAAGGTATCGTTTACCGTGCATCGGAAAACCGGGGTGACCCTGCTTATTACAGCCTTAATTCACGGTTCCCTTGCAATACTCGCGAACCTTTGACTGCTGTTGCCGGTAAACGAATCGGTACCCGGTATATTTCTGGACAACGAGGTTACTATCGTCCTGGAGTTTCTGGTTATGGGTAAAATCCTGTATTTGCTGAAAGAGTTTTCTCTGTATGTATAAGGTTACCCTTCTGATTTCTGTCAGGTGACTTCAGGCCTCATGGTGGGAAAAAACAGCACGTCACGAATCGAGGTCTCGCTGGTGAGAAGCATCACCAGGCGATCGATCCCGATGCCGAGACCCCCTGCCGGGGGCATGCCCGCTTCTATGGCCTGGATGAAATTTTCGTCCAGGGGGGGTATCTCGTCGTCGACCTCCCTCCTGAGGGACTGCTCGTACAGGGTCTTCCGCTGAAAAACCGGGTCGTTGAGCTCACTGTAGGCGTTGGCGAGTTCGGTCCCGTTAACGAAAAGTTCAAACCGCTGAAGAAAACGTTCGTCTTCCAGGTCGGGCTTGCAGAGCGGGGTCGTCTCCACCGGGTGGTGGGTCACGAATGTCGGCTGGACCAGGCTCTCCTCCGCCACTATCTCAAAAATGGCGTCAACGGCAAGCCCCCGGTTGAAATCGCCCTTGATGCTCCCTTCGAGTTCCCGGAGTTTCTGTTTTATCTCATTGTCGCTCATGGCGTTAACGTCCATGCCGGTCTTTTCCCGTATCGCGTCAACCATCCTGATTCGCTTCCAGGGGCGCTTGAAATCGATGGTTTTCCCGTCATATTCGACCGTTGTGGTTCCGTTGACCGCAAGGGCCGCCTGTTCGAATATCTCTTCCGTCAGGTCCATCATGTCCCCGTAATCGGCGTAGGCCTGGTAGAGCTCGAGCATGGTGAACTCGGGATTGTGGGTGCGGTCAATGCCCTCGTTCCGGAAACACTTCCCTATTTCGTAGACCCGGTCGAACCCGCCGACCAGAAGTCGTTTCAGATACGGCTCCAGGGAGATGCGGAGGTAGAGCTTCATGTCCAGGGCGTTATGGTGCGAGGTGAAGGGCGCCGCCGCCGCCCCCCCGTACAGGGGCTGGAGTATGGGGGTCTCAACCTCGAGGAAATTCCGATCATTGAGGACCCGTTTTACCGTGTTGATGATGGTAATTCTCTTTATGAAGGTCTCTTTAACCTGGGGATTCACGATAAGATCCAGGTGCCGGTTGCGGTACCGGAGTTCCTTGTCGGCGAACATGTCGAAGAACTCCCCCTCTTTCTCTTTTACGATGGGGAGGGGCCGGACGTTCTTTGTCAGAAGAATGAATTCCGAGGCGAATACCGTCATCTCCCCGGTTTTGGTGGTGTTTACCTTTCCCTTGACGCCGATGATGTCGCCGATGTCGAGCTTTTTGAACACGCTGTATGATTCTTCACCTATGGTCTCCCGGTTAAGGTAAACCTGTATCCTTCCCGTGTAGTCCTGGACGTGGCAGAAACTCGCCTTGCCCATGACACGCATGGCCATAATACGCCCGGCAATGGAAACGATTTTGTCAGCGTCTTTATATTCATCGAATTTATCGATGATTTCGTCTGAGAAGTCGGTCACGTCATAGCGGTATGGGAAGGGATTGATCTTCAGTTCGTTGCGGATCTGTCCGATTTTGTCCTTCCGTATCTGGATCAGGTTTTTTTCGTCTTCCATTGGAATATCCTGCCTGGGTGATATGGTTATGGCATTTTTTGAGAAAAAAGCACGGTGTCAATGTATTTTCACTGGTAGATAGAAGCCTCATCGAAAATTAACGGGCGGTAAAGTACTGCCCGTAACCTTTTTTTCTTGAACTATTCCCAATTGAATGATGATTGTTCCTGAAAACCATAAAAAGGACTATAGCAACTGTGCATACCTTTGAGTCAGGACCCATCCGGCCCCCGAGCGAGGCACACAGCATTCTCCTCAGGCTGACGCGAAACTGCCCCTGGAACCGGTGCGCCTTCTGCCCGGTTTACAAGAACCAGAAGTTTTCACACCGGTCGGTCGAAGATGTGAAGAAGGATATCGACGCCATGGCCCTTATCGCCGACGCCATACGCTCGGCTGCTGCGGAGACCGGCCACCTGGACGATCTCGAGAAGGGGATTTTTCGTATCATCAAAAACATTGACAGACCGGATTTCAGGGAGCAGGACATCCGCCAGGTGGCTTTCTGGATGTATTACGGGCTCAGGAGCCTCTTCCTCCAGGACGCGGATTCCCTGGTTTTAAAAACAGAACGGGTCGTTGAGATCCTCCGGTACATGAAAAAGAAATTTCCATCCATCGATCGGATCACCACCTATGCCAGGGCGAAGACCGTCAGCAGGAAATCCCCGGGAGAAATGCGTGATCTGGCGGAAGCCGGGCTGAACAGGATTCACATCGGTATGGAATCCGGCTCAGACCTGGTCCTGGCCCTGGTGAACAAGGGGGTCACCCGGGAGGAGCAGATTCTGGCAGGCAGACGGGTAATAGAAGCCGGGTGCGAACTCTCCGAATACTATATGCCCGGCCTCGGGGGGAAAGAACTCCTCAGGGAGAACGCCCTTGAATCGGCAAAGGTCCTGAACGCGGTGAATCCGACCTTTATACGGATACGGAGCGTGATACCGGTGCCGGGAACCCCCCTCTTCGAGATGATGTCACGGGGTGAATGGACCACTCCGGGAGAACTGGAAAAGGTCGAGGAACTGCGCCTTTTTATCGAAGCCCTTGACGGAATCACCAGCACGGTAAAGAGCGACCATATAATGAACCTCCTCGGTGAGGTGGAGGGGAGGCTCCCGGAAGACAGGCCGGCAATGCTGGAGCTGATAGACAGCTTTCTCGACATGGAGCCCGGTGATCGGGAATCCTTCATTATCGGGAGGAGGCTGAACCGGTATCATTCAGTAGAAGATTTTCGCCACGACCCCCAGGTGGAATCGGTGAAAGCCGAGATTGTAAGAAATTACGGTTCCATAGACGAGGGGGTCTTGCAGATCCTCTGGAACTTCATTTAAGATTTCTCGACTTCCTCTTCAAAAAAAATGCCAAACCGGGTAATAGCTCTTGACAAACAGCGACCGGTCAAACTGTCTTTTATTTGTCTGTAATCATCAACAGGAAGATTTTAAAAAAGCGATGAAATACACAACTGACGAAGGAAGCAATTACGTTGTCATCTACTTTGAGGGCTCCCTCACGGCAGAGCACCGGGAAAAAATCGAGAAACAGCTTAATGATATTTTCGAAAAAAAGAAGCACGCCATTCTCGATTTTTCGAAGGTGAGCTTCATTGACAGCTCCTCCCTGGGGGTCTTTGTCGTGTTTTCCACCGTGTTCCGGAAGGTTGACCGGAACCTGTTAATCGCCAACATAAGCAAGCAGATATACGAAATGTTCATGATCACCGGCATGGACAGAAAGATAATCCTGAAAGACACCCTCCAGGGAGCGGTTGATTCCGTAAAGGAGAACTGATATTTTCGCGGGAGCCCGGAGAACACCGTGTACATAGTCGCCTGCCTTGGAAACCCCGGACGAAAATACCGAAACAACCGGCATAATATCGGCTTCATGATCGGGGAGTACCTGGCCGAGAGGCATTCGATCTCGCTGAAGAAGAAACAGTTTTCCGCGCTTTCCGGGACCGGCTCAATCAACAACTCGGACCTGCTCCTCCTTCTTCCCCAGACCTATATGAACAACAGCGGCCAGAGCGTCAGCGAGGCAGCCTCCTATTACCGGGTGTCAACGGACAGAATAGTCGCGGTTCACGACGAGGTAGAGCTCCCCTTCGGCGACTGCCGGTACAAGTTCGGCGGTGGGCACAGGGGGAACAACGGGATTCGGTCGATGATCCAGCACCTTGACACGCCGGATTTTTACCG
>CAZEPS010000002.1:0-66426 GCA_964514165.1 uncultured Leptospirales bacterium | reverse complement strand
GTTTTTCGAGGGTAGTCTTAATAATGAGGTGAATGTGATTGGCGACAATTTCCGCTGCGACAAGCTCGAAATCGTACTTTTCCTGACATTCTCTGATTGCTTCAATGAAATACTGCTTTCCGTATCTGCCCAGGAGAAGATTTCTTTTCCCATGGCATCTGGTGTAGACATGGTGAGTGCATCCCTGGGCGATGTTTCGTTTCGGTCGAGGCATGGTTTCCTCCGTAAGGGTTTACTATTAATACGATTGAGAGGGGGAAATTTTTAAAAAAAAATCGAGGGTCAGAGCCTTTTTTTTAGTTTTCGCTTATTCTAAGTATTTAATATAAAGAAGAGCAAAACCGTGCGCAGCCATATGGGACAATGAATGGAAGAAAAATTCAATCTGATCTGGGAACGGTATTCTAAAAGCATATGATATTATATCTCATGGCTGATACCGCGGAACCACCCGGATTTTGATGATATTTTTCAGGGTATTATGGTGAAGATTTACGGCAGCATGCACAAACTCGACATGGCCAGGTCGCCGGCACCCTGGCTCTACCGGATAACGAGAAACCACTGTATCGATTTTTTACGAAACACCGCCGGCTGTAATGAATACTCTGAAACTGAATTTACTGATTCCGCTACCACGCTTTATTGTTTAAAATTTTCTCACCCCTCGTCCTTCTCGAGGTAGACCGTTTGGGTCGGGAAGGGGATGGAGATGCCGTTGTCCTGGAGGGTCTTGTACACCAGCTTGGTGAGCTCGAGCCACTTGGCCCACTGGTTGGTGTACTCGTCAACCCAGCAGATCGCCTTCATGTTCAGGGAAAAGTCCCCCATCTCCTCGAAGATCACCATGGGGGCCGGCTCCTCGAGCACATCGTCCATGTTCTTCACCGCCTCGATCACGATATCCTGGACCCGGTCAATATTGGATCCGTAGGCGACCCCGAACTTCACCTGGACCCGAATCTTCGGGTCAGGGAGCACGTAGTTCTTGAACTTTTTGTTCATGAGTTCGCCGTTCGGGATGACGATGATCTCGTTGTCGTAGGTCATGAGCATGGTGTTCCTGAGCCCCACCTCCTTTATGACGCCCAGATCGCCGTCAATCATCACCTTGTCGCCAACGGCGAAGGAGTGGTCCAGTATCAGGACGATTCCCCCGATGATGTTCGAGAGGCTGTCCTTTACCGCGAAGCCGATGGCGAAACCGGCGATCCCGAGTGACGCGATAAGGGGGGCGATGTCAATGCCGAACCGGGAGAGTATCATGAGAAGGCCTATGGACACGAGAACGATTTTCGATATGTTCACGAACAGGGGGACCAGGTCGTCGTCGATGCGGGAATCGATCCGCTCCGCGATTCGGCGGCCCCATTCGTGGATCATCTCACCCACGGTGCCGGTGGCTATGTAGGTGGCCAGGAGTATGATCAGGGCGATGACTATATTGTCCAAAATTTCAGTGGCGGTTGACCCGAGCCCCAGGGTTATCACCGCCAGCCGTATGCCGATAAGGGTCACTATCCATCTCAGGGGTTTCTTCGAAATGGCGATGATCCTGTCGTCCACGTCTGTTTCCGTGCGGGAAGTGATTCTCTTCACGACTTTCTCCATGAAGAGAAGGAGAAACAGGGAGATGACATAGAAAAAGACGACGATTATCACGGCGAAGATCCATTTGTTAGTGATGAGGAAACCGGCCTTCGATTCCCTGATCCGCATGAATATCCTGGTGAAGACATTGCTTTCATCAAACATCCCCTTCACGGAATAGCCGAGGACATAGTTCTTAATCCAGAGGTCGCTGTTCTGGGCGAACTTGTCCATGCTCGAGAGAAACCTTTCGTCCACGGTCCCCTCCCAGGTCTTGGCGTCCAGGACCCTGCCGGTCACGTAGACCACCTTCACGTCGATCTTGATCGTCGTGTCGTGGATGATATACCGGCCGGTAATCCCCATCTCCGCGTCTATCATGGAGAGGAAGCGGGTCACGTTATCGATGTCCCGGAAGTCCGAGGAGTCGAGTTCCTGCACCATGAGAATCTCCTCGATGTCTGCGGCGTCGAGAACTTCGATTTCTTTTTTTAGCTCCAGGTTATCTTTCATCAGTTCCGGTATATAGTATTCCAGGTATTTCATCCCGGAACCGGCGTAGTTATCAAAGGGAAGGATAACAATCCTCCGCACCCGGATATCCTCACCGCTGTCAGAACCGGTTTCCTGAGCCAGCAGGCCGGTACCGGTAAAAACCATAACAGCGAACAGGATAGAAATTATTTTCCTCATGACACGCTCCTTGGAAGTATGGAAGTTTAAACCGCGGATAAGACTGGAGGGTACATCTAACAATTTTATTCAGCCCTGATTAATCAGGGCTGAATAAAATTTAAACCAAAATACGTACCCAAAGAGGAACCTCTTGTTTAATTTATAGAGGTTCCCATGTATACTCTGTCATGAAAATACCGCCGTCAAACAGTTTTTACTAAAGAGCACATCTAACAACCAGTCCAGCACCATTTTTTTAAAAAATGGTGCTGGGTCAGACTTTGTGTACCCGAGGGGGCTTCAAAAAATGAGTTTTTAGAAGCCCCCTAAAAAAGGGCAAGAGAGATCAACGTCAATATTTTCACATTTTCATCATTTTTTATTGACATATTAGAAAGATCTAATCTTATTAATATATGATTAACAATGTTAATATCTTGACATTTTTAGAGCGATTACGGCAATGAAAAGACAATGATGACCGTGTTACAACTTGATGATCTGTACCGGGAAACCGGCCTCACCTCGAACATGGAAGACTACATGGAAGCCATAGCCATGCTTTCAGAGGAACACAGGGTGGTCAGGGTCAAGGACATCGCAAAAAAACTTTCCATCAAGATGCCGAGCGTGACCGCGGCCCTGAACAAGCTCAGAGACCTGGGCCTTATTGACTACGAAAAATACGGCTTCATAGAACTTACCGGCAAGGGGAAAACCATTGCCGAAAGCATCTACAGCAGGCACCGCTGCCTCACGGAATACTATCACGTGGTCCTCAACCTGGACCTGAAAACAGCTGAAAGGGAGGCGTGCAAGGTCGAGCACGACCTCTCACCGGAAACCTGCAAACAAATCCATAAGCTCCTTCACTTCTACAAAACCGAGGAGAAAAGGAAGAGTGATTGGGTAAACAGATTGAAGAAGTCACTGCAATAGAAAAGGCGGGATATTCCCGCCTTTTCTTCCTACCATGAAAATGCATGAGTATACATTTTCATGGGTTCTGTATGAGAGGTACATCGCGCCTCTCATTAAAAATTAATTCTAATTGCTTTTCTTAACTGGCTTTTTCCTTTTTCTTTTCTGCGATATCTTTCAGCACCCGTTCCTGAATATCCCTGTTGATGGGCACGTATTCATGGAACTCCATGGAGTAGTTCGCGCGGCCGCTCGAGACGCTTCGGAGCTGGGTCGCGTACCCGAACATCTCCATCAGGGGGACGAATCCGTTCAGCTTCTGGGAGCCCTTCCGGTAGCGCCGCATCGACTCGATGCGTCCCCGCCGCTTGTTCAGGTCTCCCACGATGTCCCCGATGTACTCGTCGGGTGTGTTGATCTCGATCTTCATAAGCGGTTCAAGGAGGATAGGATCCGCCTTGAGGAAACCGTTCTTGAAGCAGATTGAACCGCAGGTCCTGAAGGCCATATCGGAGGAATCAACCGGGTGGAAGTTACCGTCGTTGAGCACAACCTTGACGTCAACGATCGGGAACCCGGCGAGGATACCCTCGTCCATGGTACTCACGATCCCCTTCTTCACCGAGGGGATAAATTCTGCAGGGATGACCCCGCCCTTGATGTGATCAACGAATTCAAAGCCATTCCCCTTGTTCGGCTCGAGCCGCATATAGGTGTGGGCGAACTGCCCCTTGCCGCCGGTCTGCTTCGAGTGCTTGTAATCGGACTCTACCTCCGCGGTGATGGTCTCCCTGAAGGCGACCGAGGGCTCGCCGATAATGGCGTCCACGCCGAACTCGTGCTTCAGGCGGTCTATGATGATCTCCAGGTGAAGTTCGCCCATGCCGGAAATGACCGTCTCGCTGGTCTCGTCGTCGTAACGGACGTTGAAGGACGGGTCTTCCATTGAGAGCTTCCTGAGGGCGGCTCCGAGCTTCTCCTCCTCCTTCTTGCTGGTGGGGGAAACCTTCAGCTCGATGACCGTCGGGGGTATGAATATAGACTCAAGAAGAAGCTGGTTCTCCTTGTCGCAGAGGGTGTCGCCGGTCTTGGAATACTTCATGCCGATGAGTGCCACGATTTCGCCCGGGCCCGCGCTCTCGACCTCTTCACGCTCCTTGGCGTGAATCTTCATGATGCGGCCGATCCGCTCCGGCTTATCCTTAGTCGAGTTCATTACCTGCATGCCGCTCTTCAGCTCACCGGAGTATATCCGAATAAAGGTCTGCTGGCCCACGTAAGGATCGTGTATCAGCTTGAAGACCAGAGCCGAGAAGGGGTCATTCGGTGAAGGATGGCGCGCGTGGTACTTCTCCCTGTCATCCAGGTCGATGCCGTGTATCGCCCCTATGTCGACCGGTGACGGAAGGAAATCAATGATCGCGTCCAGGAGGAGCTGGACACCTTTGTTCTTGTAGGCGGACCCGCATAAGACAGGGGTTATGAGGAGCTTCAGGGTGGCGTTCCGGGCCGCTTTTTTCAGGAGTTCAACAGGGACATCCTGCTCGTTCAGGTAGAGCTCCCCCACCTCCTCGTCGTAATCGGCAAGCTTTTCGATGAGCTTGAGCCGGGCCACCTCGCACTGTTCCCGGTATTCTTCCGGCACATCGGTGACGTGGCGATCGAAATCCTTGAATATGACCGCCTTTCTCTCGATAATGTCGATGGAGCCCTGGAAGTTTTCTTCAGAACCGATCGGCACATGGAAGGGCACCGGGTTCGCGTCCAGGTGATCGTCCATCTGCTTGACAGCGTCATAGAAATCCGCGCCGATGCGGTCCATCTTGTTCACGAAGGCGATGCGGGGGACCTTGTACCGGTCAGCCTGGTTCCAAACTGTTTCGCTCTGGGGTTCGACCCCAGCCACGGCGCAGAACAGGGCGACCATCCCGTCAATAACCCGGAGGGAACGCTCCACCTCAACGGTGAAGTCAACGTGGCCCGGTGTGTCGATGATGTTCACCGCGTGATCGTTCCAGATGCAGGAAATGGCGGCGGAAGCGATGGTTATCCCCCGTTCCTGCTCCTGCTTCATGAAGTCCATGGTGGCCTCACCGTCATGGACCTCGCCGAGCTTCCTCGTGATACCGGTGAAGTACAGCATTCTCTCGGTGACCGTGGTCTTTCCCGCGTCGATATGGGCCGCGATCCCGATGTTTCTCACGTTATGGAGTGGCATATTTCTACCTCTGATAATAGTTAACTATGGAATACATTCCTGATTTCTGGCAAAATTAACCCCGCCGCTCACGGCAGCGGGGATCCGTAACCTGCCACAATAACTCTATGATATAGTGTTATGATTGCTGCTACTATTGTTACATCAACCGCGTTAAGAAAACATGGTGACGATGTTAAAAATGCGTTTTTACGAGAATCAGAGTGGCATCATTAATTTACTGTTACATTTGTCAACGCATTTATTGGCAATTACCAGTAAAGATAATATAAATAAATTACGGGAGAGAATCAATTTCTTCTGAACCGGCTTCGTCAGAAACTTCATCTGCGGGAATGGCGGCGGTGTCCGCGAGAATATTGAGCAGATCCAGCTGGACCCTGGCCTGGGCGGCATGTGCAGAATCCGGATGATCGGTCAGTATGGCCTGGAATACCTCCCGGGCCCTTTCGTCATATCCCATCTTACGGTAGCAGATACCAATCCGGTAATACGCCTCCACCCCGGACTCAATGTTGCTGAACTCCTCGTACAGGGAGCGGTAGACCTGTACCGCCTTCTGGTAGTCGAAACGCTTGAAATGGATCTCGGCTATGTTACGGTACGCCTCGTCACGGTGTATCCCGTCATAGTATATCTCCAGGTACTCGTTGAGCTCAGCCAGGGCCTTGCCGTACCGCTTCAGCCTGATGAATCCGACACCGTTTTTGAACTTCATGTCGTCGGATATCTTTTCAAGGTTAAGCTCCCCTTTCCCCGGGTCCTCGTCCTGGCCGTAGAGGGCGCCGCACAGGAACAGGATAAGTACCGATACCAATACCAGAAAACGTTTCATGTAACGAAATCCTCATTAATGGTCAGATGCGGGAATACATGAAATACCCGTTTACACTATCATTTTCGGCATTATGTCCCTCAAATATGACAGAAATAATGCCCTGATATCAACGGCGTTCAGTTACTCACAAGAATGCTGGCTCCCGGGTTGATGTATCACCACCGGTTTTTCAATTGCCTGCTACCCCCGGGCTATTCGCATACGGGCGTCCAGGGCCAAGACCCCGGAACCGTCCCCGAGTATGCGCACCGGGTTCAGGTCGAGTTCCTTTATCTCGGGATGGTCCGCCAGGAGATAGCTGACCCGCTCGATCATGTCCGCGTATCCGGCGATGTCCCCCGGCCCCCTGCCCCGGATACCGCTGATGATCTTGCAGGTCCTGAGCCGCTTCAGGTGCTTCTCAATCTCTTTCCGGTTCGACGGGCAGAGGACGTTCTCCACGTCATGGAAGACCTCGATATAGATGCCGCCGTACCCGAAGAATACCACCGGCCCGAAGGAGTCGTCCATCTTCCCGCCGATGAACATGTCGTACCCCTCGCCCGCCTGTTTCATCACCCTCACCCCGTCGAAGCGTGCGCCCTTTTTGTAGGCGGCCAGGTTCCTCTCGATATCGTTGAAGGCCTGTTCCGCGGCCGCCTCGCCGGCTATGTTCAGGATGACACCCCCGGCGTCGGACTTGTGGAGGGCGTCCGGGGACACAACCTTCATCACCACCGGGAATCCGAACTTTTTGCCCAGGGCGGCTGCGTCCTTCGCGGAATTTGCTGCCCCGGACGGCGCCGCTGAAATGCCGTAGTAATCGAGCAGTTCCATGGCCTCTTCGCCGATGTCGCCTTCCCGGCCTGCGATCCAATCCGCCCCGCTTTTTTTATCGATACCTGCCGGTTCTTTCAGCTCAAGGGGGCCCTCCTTCTTTGTTTGATAATAATCGTGCTGTTTCCTGAGGGCCCGCACCATCTCCTCCGGGCTGTTGAAAATCGGGATCTCCATATTCTGCTTGATCCGGGTAATAGTGGCGGCGAGGCCGTAGAGGCATATACCCATCGGTTTTCCCGACGAGAGGAGGGTGCCGGTCGCCTCTTTCGAGAGATCGGTGTGGAACATGCGGTAGAACACGTCGTCCCCCTTCGGCATGTGGGGCCACTGCCCCACGTACACCGCCCCGTCCACGTGCTCATTGTGCATGATGTTGTAAAATATGTGCGGGTACATCCCGGCGTCGTAGATGTCCCCCATATCCAGGGGATTTGAGAAGTTGATGACCCCGGCGTTGGAAAACTGCTGCAGGCTCTCGTAAAACTCCTTTCCCGGGTCCGCGAACTCGAACCCCTCACGCTCGCACAGGTCCGCCATCATGACCGTGAACCCTCCGGCCGGGCTCATGACCATGATCCGCTTGTCCTTCATCGGGGGCATGCTGAAAGCCTTCACCACGGCGATAAAATCGGAAAAGGCCTTGATACGGATAATCCCGGCCCGCTCGAAGGCGGAGTCGATGATGTCCTCGTCGTTGCTCACGGCCGCGGTATGGCTCATGGCGGTCTTGTGGCCGGCCTCGGTGGTGTTCGACTTGAGCACGATTATCGGCTTGTCTATCTGGCTCGCGACCCTGAGGAAATCATCCCCTCTCGGGATGCTTTCCAGGTACATGCAGATGTATTTCGTCTCCGGGTCCCGGCCGAAGTACTCGAGGAAATCCACCTCGTCCATGTTCAGTTTGTTCCCGATACTGGCGAACTTCGCCATACCCACCTTCTCGTCGGTCATCAGGTTCCACATCATGAGGCCGACCCCCCCGCTCTGGGAAATTACCGACATGTGCCCCCTGGGGGGGCTGTACGAGGGAACAAAAGGGAGGCAGAGGCCGTTTGCCGTGTTGGCGACTGTGACCCCGTTAGGGCCGACGAAACGGATGCCGTATTTTCCGGCGGCCTGCACCGCGGCATCGGCTATTTTAGCCCCGTCACCCCCGAGCTCGTTAAAACCGCCGGAGGGAATGGCCATCCACTTGATGCCGACCTTCCCGCACTCATCGATGGTCGCGGGAACATACCTGGCCGGTATGAGGGCGAAGGCCAGGTCCGGTACCACCGGGAGGTCCGAAAGGCTTTTATACATTTTTATGCCGTTGACATGCTGGTCCTCTGACGTGGGATTGACCCCGAAGATTCTTCCCCGGTATCCCCAACGGATAAGGTTTTCAAGAACGAGCCTCGGTATGTTGTTCGGCTTGGATGATAGTCCGATAATGGCAATAGAATCGGGATAAAAAAGCTTGTCCATGGTGTCCTCCGGAATAATAAAAAAAACAGTGATAATCGGGAATAATCCGTGATTTAAGGATCCTACTATGGATTATATAATTAATGGCAACAGTTATTCAACCTGATTGTTCTAGAGGTGCCTTTTTTGTGTTAAGTTTTTTATGAAAATTAAACATAATAGAAGTATAAATGACAGCGTTTTCAGTTTTTTTTTGCACATTAAGGCGATACTGCCGGTAAATTGAATGTTTGTGATATCTGATGGATGAATCTGCTTGTACTATTTGACGCGCAACTGGTAATATGGTATATTACATTACATCAATTATTGAAGAAATATGTTTATTTGCTCCCTATGAGCACATATTATCATGAAATTTCTCAAAAAATCATATTTCATCGTACTCCTCCCGATTCTCATCCTGGGATCTTGCGCCCAGAACGACCTCTGGGACAAGGCTAATGAACTCCCTAACCCGCTTGCCCTGGTGCGGGAAAATTTTTCCACCGCAATAATTGTACCGGCGTCCGATAAAACAGATTCCGCTTTTTTCGGAAGCAGCGTATCAATTTCAGGCAGCCGCGCTATCGTGGGGGCATGGGGATCTGATAACGGTTTCGTAAACAGCGGAGAAGCCTACATTTATGAGCGGAACTTCTGGACCGGGCAATGGTACGAAAAAGCCAGGCTTTTCGCGTCTAATCAGGATACGGACGACCGGTTCGGATACAGTGTGTCTTTTTCCGGAGAATACGCCATCATAGGGGCCAATTGGGCCGATTCCGGCGGCACTGACCGGGGAGAGGCGTATATTTTTTACTGAAACAAAGCGTTATCATTGAAACGTAATAATTTCTCTTTCCGAGAACATTAAAAAATCTTGAAATCGGTATTCATATCCAGAGAAAGCATAATCTTGGAATTTGAATACCGCTGCCGGTATTCAAAAGAATGCCTGATATACCACTTGTACCGCAGGGATAATCCCACCATATCATTAAACGTAAAGGTAAGTGCCGCGTCAAGGTTGTTTCTGAGGTACCACAGGGCGTACCGCTCAAGCTCTATCGCGTAGAGCGCCTTCACTACATTGTAGGTCAGGGTGTTTGTCCCGTCGGAGAAGACGAGTGAATAGAAAACATCGTCTTGAAGGGTAAATTTAAAATACCTCAGAAAACTCACCCTGACACCGAGAAACCCTTCGATACCGTAGGCGATGTCCGTCACCGGATCGTGAAAATGCTTCTCATAACCGGCCCCCACGCGGAAGGTAATATACTTAAAGTCAATCTCTGGCCCCAGGGTCTGGCGCATGAAGGCGGGACGTTCTCTCCGTATATACTGGTAAAACAGATAGTATTCACTTATGGAAGTGACACTCGCCGGCCTGCTCCCCTTCCTCGTTTTGAAAACCGCTGACTCGGCGGAATATTTATGGTAGATATTGACGTACCGGCTCGCATTGAAATTATAATATAATGTTCCCCTCATGAGGTTGCTCAGATACTCGTAGTTATTATACTCAAGTGATACATAAGGGGTCAGGGTAAAAAAGTGGTTCACGTTGTACCAGGAGAAATCTATCTCCGTTTCCCCGCCCCACCGGGCATATGATTCTTCCGCCATGCCGGCCGGAATCTCAACGTCCCTGGTTTTAATAACGCCGGTCGCCTCGTAAAAAGCAGACAGGGCAATGTCAATCGTCGCCCTGAAACGCCGTTCCAGATAACGGTAGTTGTCTTTCAGGAGTACCCGCTCTCCCTTCAGATCATCGACGACGATATCGGTAATGTTTTCCCAGGTGTTTTCGTAGGGGATTTTTCTCTTTAGAAAACCGTTGACCTCTTCAAACACCGACTGGGTGGACACGACACGGTAGTGCCTCTTCTCATTAATCCGGTATCCCTGGATCAGGCTGTTTTCGTAGCCGGAAATGGTGTAGCCGGTAATGTATTGTTCAAGTTTGAGAAGTTCTTTACCGGTGAGCTTGTAGACAAGGATATTATAATTGTCCTCTATAGACCCGAGCACGTCAGCGGTGGCGATGTCACGGTCGACTCTCAGGGGTTCCACGGAATCGTTTTTTACCACGGCGAGTTCCGACCGGTAGAGGTGCCTCATAAGCGCCGCTATCCTTTCATGGTCGACAACCACCGGCTTGTCCCCTTTTTTGATGATAACCGTTCCCATCTCGTCACGGAACAGGTCTTTCCACCGGGTAATCCGCTCCCGGAACTCACGGTATCGTTGAGACTCCTCCTGCCGGTACCCTGAACTGCCGGGTTCAATACCGGTTACCGCGATCCCTTTGCCGAGGGCCAGATCCAGCAGGTAATAGTCACTTCCCGGAGGGAGGAGGACGATGGACCGGCCGTCCGCCATGTCCATCCTGAGGAACCTACCAGAGGCCAGTTTCCCGATGTTGTCACCCCCGGCAATGACCAGGTCTATCTCCTGGAAGAGGTTCAGGAGTTCCACATTGTCGCGGTGTTCCAGCCCGGACAACAGGATGACGCTTTCCACCCCCTCGGCGTTCACCTCCCTGAGCGCCAGTTTCACCGCGTCGATGTTTTTTCTCAGGGAGATGTCATTGACGTTTTTTTCGGCCATGTCAAACCGTATCTTCATGGAGGAGAGGCCGATAAATGCGAGTTTCCTGCCTCCTGTCCTCCTGATGACATAACTCCTGAAAACCGGGGATCCGTCCCGGATAATATTGGCTGAGATGAGATCCGTTGTCTCTTTACGGTTCAGGAAAACCAGTGATTCAAGGCCGACCCGTATGTCGTCGGATGATACCAGCGAGGCCTCGCAGCCGATATGCTGGAAGAAGTCCATCATTGCCGAACCATAGCTGAACTTGGAAAGGGGGCCGGGATAGAAGGCGTTGCCCAGGTCGAACCAGAGGCGGTTGCCTTTTCTCTTTTCCTGGAGAATCGTCTGGGCCAGGAGAAACATCGGGTCGTTCTTCTCCTGGTTTTCAATATCCGTGGAAAAGTTCGCCCCGATGTTAGAGGTGAGGAGCAGGTTCAGGCGCTCCTGGGACCATGAATACGCGGGCAATAGTAGTATAATTATCAGAATAGTAACGCAGGTATATCTCATGGCATATTTAAAAAGCAGCTTTTCATGAAAGGCGCGATGCGCCTCTCATGCAGAAATCATGCAAATACATACTCATGCATTTGCATGTTAGTGTTTAAGAACCGCACTTTCAAGGCAGCAGCAGATAATTATTGGAACCTCTATTATTCACTCTTTTTTCAGATCACTGATCTGATTTTCCAGTTCCCTGATCGTTCTCTGCAAATCCTGAAGATCTTTTTCAAGGGTTTCCCTTTCTTTTCTAAGGCCCTGGTTCTCATCTTCAAGCTTCTTTATCTCATCGAGGTTCCCCACCAGTTCATTACGCGCCTCTTCGCACCTCCTGAGTACCGCTTCAGTTTCCGCCAGTTCTTTTTCAAGTTCCCCGAATTTCTTTTCGTGATCATGGATTCTCTTTCTGAGATCTTCAGCTTCCTTTTTCAGTCCCAGGTTGTCTTTCTCCAGGATTTTTATTGCCAGATTCTTCTCTTTAATCTGTTCCTGGAGTTTCCGGGTCTCTTCTCTTGAATCTGAAAGTTCCTTTTCCAGGGACAGGTATTTTTTCTGCCGGGCGTCAATCTCTTTCTCGTGCTTTTCAATGGTCTGCTTCAGTTCAGCGGCCAGGTTTTCCAGCCTTTTCTGCTGATCCTCAACTTTTTTATGGTACAGCCTGTTCTCGTCCTCGAGAACAGCGTTCCGCCGTTCCAGGAGGGTTGCCTTTTTCTTCAGGATTTCAATCTCTGAACGGAGGCGGTCGTAATCCTTCCTCCCGGCAAAAGCGGGAACGGTAAATAACACTATGATACAAAGGACTGTCAATTTTTCTTTCATAAACACATCAAAACAGCTCCTGAATTAATTGCGGGCACAGCTATCATTTAGACCGGCGACATGTAATAAAAATAGTGCTGGTCAGTATTCTTTGTTTTTATCATTGCGATGAGCATGAAAATTAATCAATAACTTTCTTCTTACTGAAAAGTAATTGAAATATCACCGTTCGCTGATTCAAATGTCTTTCATGAAATTCAGCTCCATTATCGTAAGCATCGCCCTTCTCCTGATCACGAGCTGCCTCCAGGGTAAAGAGGTCTCGGTTTCTTTTACCGGGGACATCATCATGCATATCCCGGTAAAGTCGAGCAGTCTTGTCATGAACCGGGTCGACCATGACACGAAAAAGTCCCTTAACAACGAAGGATTCGACTTCCTCTTCGAGCGCATTGCCCCACACCTGAGGAAAAGCGACATCGTGGTGGGAAACATGGAATTCCCGATACGGCCGCCCTTCCAGAGCGAACCGAGAATATTTAACTGCTATCCGGACGTGCTTCCGGCCCTGAGGAAGGCCGGCTTTACCATGGTTCAGCTTGCCAACAACCATATCCTCGATCAGGGGGCCGAAGGTACCAGGAGCACGGTGGAGTACGCCGCTGAATACGGGCTCGACGTGGTCGGCGCTCACCTGACAGAGGAAGAGGCCCGCCGGGGGGTGGTGAAAGAGGTTGACGGCATCCGCGTCGGGTTCGTCGGCTATACCGGGGTCACCAACTATCCCCTTCCGAAACGGCACTCCCGGTTCCACGTGAACTGGTTCTACCGCCAGGACCACGTCTTCGAGGACATAGAGCGGATCCGCCCCTTCTGCGACTACCTGATACTGGTGGTGCACACCGGCACCGAATACGCCCTGGACCCGGACAAGCGGGACAGGGACCTCATGAGAGAATGCGTGCGAAAGGGCGTTGACCTCGTGGTCGGCCACCACCCCCACCTCCTCCAGCCGGTGGAAAAAATTTCTGCTGCAGGGGAAGGGGAGCGCACAGGATACATCTTCTACAGTCTCGGTAACTTCATATCGAACCAGAGCGGAGAGGAGCCTTTTCCCGGAAACGGCCACGTGCTCAGCACCAGGGACTCGATCATCGTCCGCCTCTTCCTGAAAAAGCGGGGCGATCGGATTGAGCCGCGGTTCGAGATAGTGCCGGTATGGACCCACAACCGGCGTGACGTGAAAACCTGCCGCCGCCTTATCCAGACCGCGTCAATAACCGACGAATTGAAACAACTCAGGAAACAGGCCGGGTCAGCCGAGGGGAAAGACAGCGCCTTGATCGAAAAGGAAATCGCATACTTTGAAAGAAAACTCTCGGCCATACGGTACGCCCTCTTCCGGGACCGGGTTTTCGAAGAGATGGACTTTCTCGATCGGTAGCAACCTACCGGGAAAAAGCTTCGCACAGTTTCAATGATCCTTCGGACAGGGGCATGTTTGCCGGGAGTTCCACGGTGCCGCCCGACAGGAAGAGCCAGGGCAGGGTTTCGGCAACGAGGGGGTCCGGCAGGTTTCGGCCCCCGGCGAGGGATTTCGCCTCTCCGGCGAGGCTGTCAAGCACTGCCAGGGATTCGGCCTCGTCAAAAACCAGGTCCCCGGCGGCATTATAGACCGGTATGTTGCGGTATAAAACATGGTTCTGCCGCCCCGCGCCGAGGTATACCTGTACCGCGCATCCCATGCCCGCCGCGTCCCTGATTTCCAGGATTGAGACCAGGTTTTCGGAAACACCGAGCGCCCTGGAAATATAATCCCGGTACCGGGCCGCCAGGTCAAGGTTCATGCCCGCGATGAATATCCTGGCGCCGGCTACAGATTCGGCTGGCCTGACCGGCATGGTCCCCCCCCTCCGAATCTCGTGGGGATAGATCCGCATCTCGAACTCCCCCTCCCCCGAGCCGTGAAACCCGAAGCGCTTGAGTGAAAGGCTGGCGTAGAAGCCGAGCCCTTCGAGCACCGGCAGAAGCGCTTCCTTGACGAAACCGGTGGAATGAAAACCGGCCGGGTGGGTCACGCCATAGACCGTTAGAACAGACCGGAAGCCCTGGAAGAAGAGTGCCGGCATAAGAAACAGTGCCGCCTCAACCCCCGAGGAAAAGGGGCCGGTTTCCAGCCGGTGCCTGCCGAAGGTGATAGAACCGGGGGTGAAGATCAGATCCCCTCCGGTTTCGGTGAACTCACCGGCGTTGAGATTTGCAATAATGCCCTTGATATCGTTGAAGATGGGGGTCAGAGCCGGGGTTTTTACGAGAAAATCGGCCCCGCCACCGATTGTTATCGGTCTTTTCCATGCCAGGGAGAGGGAAAGGGCCTGCCGGAAGTGTACCCAGGTGTTCAATAACAGGGTAATCATGGCAAACTACCGATTGTTATCGGTCCATGTAGGGTTTGAGGACCTCGGGAACGGCGATTGAACCGTCCTCCTGCTGGCAGTTCTCCATTATAGCGGCCATAGTGCGTCCAGCCGCCAGGCCGGACCCGTTCAGGGTATGAACAAACTCCGGCTTTTCACCTTTCTCCCGGCGGAACCGGATCTTCGCCCGCCGCGCCTGGTAGTCCTGGAAATTCGAGCAGGATGAAATCTCCAGGTACCGGTCCATTCCCGGCATCCAGACCTCGACATCATAGGTCTTTGACGACGCGGCCGACGTGTCCCCGCTCGAGAGGAGCACGGTCCGGTAGTGAAGGTTCAGCCGCTTCAAAACCTCCTCGGCCGCGGCCGTGAGATTCTCAAGCTCGTCAAAAGAGTCTTCGGGCCTGACGAACTTCACCAGCTCCACCTTCTGGAACTGGTGGACCCGCACCAGGCCCCGGGTGTCCCTGCCGGCAGCCCCGGCCTCGCGCCGGAAACAGGACGACTGCATGGTGACGTTAATCGGCAGTTCCCCCCCGTCGAGTATTTCGTCCCGGTAAAGGTTGGTGAGGGTCACCTCTGCCGTGGGTATGAGGGAGAGCCCGTCACGGTCGATGCGGTAGTACTCGTCCCGAAACTTCGGGTACTGGCCGGTGCCGATCATGCTCTCGTCGTTCACGATAAAGGGGCCGAAGACCTCGGTGTACCCGTGCTCCCCGGTGTGGAGGTCGAGCATGAAGTTGATGATCGCCCGCTCGAGCCGGGCAGCCAGCCCACGGTACACGTAGAACCGGGCCCCGGCCAGCTTCACCCCCCGCTCGAAATCGAGGATGCCGGATTCGGCCCCCAGGTCATAGTGGGGCTTCGGCTCAAAGGAGAACTTCGGCTTTTCGCCCCACTGCCGAACCTCCAGGTTGTCGTTTTCGTCCCTCCCCTCGGGAACGCTCTCGTGCAGCACGTTCGGGATGGAAAGGTGCATGTCTTCATATTCTGCGTTCAGTTCATTTATTTCGTCGGCAAGTTTTTTTATCTCATCGTTGTTTCCCTGGACCTCGTTCATAATGTCCGTGGTGTCCTCCCCCTTTGACTTGAGGGCCCCTATCTCCCTGGAGAGTTTGTTCCGCTTCTCGCGCAAATCGTCAGACCTGGTCTTGAGGGAGCGCAGTTTCTCGTCTATATCCCTGAAACGGTCCAGGTCTACCACCCCCTCCATGTGCCGTTTTTTTAAAAGGGCCTTCAGCCCCTTCGGGTCTTCCCGTATCAGCCTGGGATCTATCATGGCGCAACTCCCTCTGTATAAGTATCAGGGTCACTACGGTAGGGACGCGGGAGAATTTGTCAAGAGGTTAAGGGGGGAGTAGCAGGTACCTCTTTTTCCAGTTAACCCCAGGTAGTGGTGTATGCACAGTTATGTACCGGTTACATACATGGTTGTATTATACCATTAGAGCAGGTAAATAATAAAGGAACCTCTATGTATTACAGTAAGATACACTAGTATACATATTCCAGAAGTGATAAGGCCCTTTGGAGATAACAGACATTTTCCAGGAACAGGATCTCTGTTTAATTGACCTTTATACAGGTATATCATATATTTTACGTCACTATATGATATCATTGAGGAAAATACCAGATAATCTTTATAATCAATTACGAAAAATTGCCAGGAAAAATAATACAAGCATTGATAGAACCATCATCAGTATACTGAAAAAATCAAACGGTGTTGAAAACGGCGAAAACAGGAAAAGGGACCTTTCAGACCTGTCAGGTGCATGGGATAATAATGAATATGATGAGTTCCGTACCCATACCTACAAATGATGTATGGATTGCCGCAATGGTTTTTGAAACCGGATCAAAATTATATACAATGGACACGCATTTTGAAAAGGTTCCGGGAATTTTTCTCGTTTAACGGGTTACATTACCAATGAAAAGGTATCCGACATGGACAACAGACTCACCGAAATATACTGGCGGGTCAAGAAACGATAAATTAAGGGAATCTCTATAAATAAGGAGAATAAAAATGGAAGACAAAACAATGCTTGGTAAAACGATAATGCGGTCGCCCGGCCCACTCAATGGGGGACATCCGGACATTTCAGCCTGCCGGTCCGCAGTCATGGTAAAGAAGGATCAGGATTCTGATTCGGCGTCTTCGAATGATGAATAGACTCGAGACTTTTCCCAGAACGCCCCATGAGCTCGCAGGAGGCAACGTATTTGTCGAGCATGGACACGATCATGGATTCCCGGTACCGGGGGGCACGCATCGTCAGTGGCCACATGTGCTTGATGATGATGTCCTTCTCGACGGGGGATATGTTAAAAAAACGCTCCGCCGTGTCCAGGGCAACCCGGGGATGCCTGAAGGCGTGGAACCCCCCCTTGTAGGGGCGCTCGTCCTTTTTCCAGTCGTAATGAAAAAAGTCATGAAGGAGCCCGCCCCTGGCCGCGGCGCGGTAATCGCACCCGAGCCTGATGCAGGCCTTGTACGACACGTACGACACCTTGATCGAGTGGTTATAGATGTTCGAATCATGGTGCCGTATCTGCTTCAGTCGCTGGAACTCCTCGTGGAGGAGGATGTCCTCGATGAGGGCGATGTATTCCGCGTCGTTAACCGCTTCCCTGACCAGGTCCCCCTTCACGCTCTGCCGCAGCCGGGCGAAGTCACTTTTGGTAAAATCCGGCCTGTTCCTGAACATTGCATCCAGGGACCTGCGCTGCAGCCTGTATAGAAAATTATCTCTTTTCCTCTTGATTTCCATCTGTCAACATTTATCCCCTGGGGCATATTGTTCCCCTCATAGATTTCCGGCGCTTATCTGCATCCGATTGTTCAATTGATTATATGGATTGTTTTCCAGTCTTGAACATCTTGAATTGAAATAAGAAATCTGAAGAACTTCGATGTTACGTTTGAATGCTGAGTCCTGAAATAAAAAAGTAATCAAAATTCCGTCATCAGTCAACGCAATTACTTTCAGGTATCAATGGATAATGCTTCCTGTTTAACGTCATCATCGATGTCTGTGTTTGTTTTTCAGAAATCTCCGGTCATGATGCAAATATGTATTATATTAAAAATTCCGTTACAAAGAGGGTATCCGGGGGACCGATAAAGAAAGTAAGGTGGTCAGGGACGGAATCGAACCGCCGACACGGGGATTTTCAGTCCCCTGCTCTACCGACTGAGCTACCTGACCACGTGATGAGGATACACAAGTAATACATATGCCGTTTCTGTCAATAATAAAAATCAATATTCTCGCCCTCGCCATCGTGATTTTTTTCGGCGCAGGACCGGTTTACGGAAAACACACCTGGGAGTACTATCTCAGGAAGGGGCGGATCCAGTATGACGCCGAGATGTACGAATTCGCCCTTTTCAGCCTTCAGAAGGCATTGGAACAGAACCCGAAACTCTGGGAGGCCGCGAACATCCTGGCTGATATTCACCGTGTGAAAAACGAAAAACAGAAAGAGCTCGAATACCTTGAAGCATCGGTTTCGATAAACGAAAACCAGCCGGACATCCATAACCGTCTCGGAGATCTCTACGAGTACTACTTACGCCTGGAACGGGCCTTTGATCACTTCAGCCGGGCGGTCGCGGCTGATCCGGACCACGTGAAGGGGAACATGAACCTGGTCCGCTTGTATATCAGGAAGGGCATGGCAGACAAGGCTGAAGAACACATGGGGATAAGCCTGAAGGCCGGCAAAAAAACCGGCGGCCCCCTTTTCCGCGAGGCCCGGGCGGCTGAACAGGCCGGCGAGGTCAAACGGGCAGAGAAGCTCTACCGGGAGATTCTGGAAATAAGCCCGGCCATGACCGACCCCTACTTTCGGCTTTACGCTATCTACTACACCGATAACAATTTCACCGCGGCGGCCAGGGTCATGGAACGCCTCGCCTTCCTTAGGCCCGATTTCGAGCGGGCATACATCTACCTCGGCGATGTCTACTTCACCGGGAGGTTTCCCGGCACCAGGGAGTATTACCTGGAGAGATCCGTCAAATGTTTAAAGAAGGCTCTGGAGCTGAACCCGGACAACTACGACACCCTCTACCGCCTCTACCGGGTATACGACGCCATGGGCGACGACATCAAGGCGAAGGAAACCCTGAGGCTCTTTGAGGAAAAATCAGGGTAAAGGCTACTTGATAAGCTTCGCCCTCCGCTTTTCAAGGGGAAATACCGTGTCAGAGGAATCGACAAGGTCGAGTTCAGCCTCCCGGGGGGGTTCCGCGTAGGAGACCAGGGTGTCCGCCTCCCTGACCGTGAAAACAATCTTCCGTTTATCCCCGCTCCCGGCCGGAAAGGCCGATTTGAACTTGTAGATTACGAGCTTGTCATCGAGCCCAATCCCGTCAAAGAGCCCCATGTTCACCACGATCCCCTTCTCCTTCAGTTTCAGGATACTCCCCCTGAAGGGCATCATGTCGTATATCCGCTTTGCGGACCGGAGGGCAAGCCGGGGAAGGGCCTCCTTTCCCGATTCGGAGAGGTCGAACTCCCCGATGATGAACCCCTTGTGAAAGTCGAGGAGGCTGCAGTGCACTGAGATGTGGCTGCCCCCCTCGTGACAGGTCCCGTACACGACGTAATCGACGGGCTGGATCTCGCCTGCGTCAACCATGGCGGAAACCCTCTCAAGGCTCCCTTCCAGGTGGTCCATGCCGGTCCTGAGGCCCCGGGCCGTTTCGTTCCGCTTGCGCATTCCCACCGGGCTCATCCGCCCGAACTGGCCGAGAACGAAAGATAGACTGCTCGCGAACACGGCCCCGGCGTCCGGGTGGGGGATGATCTCGCCTCCGGTGTCGAAGTCCATGACCAGGACCCGGGGGACGTCCCGGGGGATATCCTCGGCGGAATACCCCTCCCGGTGGTAGAGCCTGTCCCGCCGCTTGATGACGGCAACGTTGAGGCGGTCCCGGTACTCGTTCCCCGGGTAAAGGCGCAACAGCTCTTTCAGCTCGTCGACGTAGAACCGGTAGTAGCCCTGGACCCGCCAGTAGTCCATGAGGCTTTCCCTCGCCTCCCGGTTCATCGGGTTCAGGAGAACGGCGCGGCGCAGGTGCATGATGACCTGGTCGGCCAAATGTTTCCTGGCCCTGCTCTCGGCAAGGCT
Source organism: uncultured Leptospirales bacterium (assembly GCA_964514165.1). GTDB lineage: Bacteria > Spirochaetota > UBA4802 > UBA4802 > UBA5550 > CAZEPS01. The sequence continues at coordinate 46,496 of CAZEPS010000002.1, read as the reverse complement.
CTGGTGCTCGTTGTTCAGCATGACCCTGACCGGGTGCCCCATGGGGAAGTCCCGGAAGACCAGGAAGTCCTCGAGGCGGCTCTGGAGCACTGAATCGGCCGAGGCCTTCTTGTAGGCGTCAAGGAAATTCTTCAGGGCCCCGGCAGTGTTTCCCGCCATGTCCTGGGCGTGGGCCAGGGAGTAGAGCCCGTAGACCCCGGTGTTCTCGTGGAGGGAGTTTTGAAAGTATTCCGCTGCCCGCTCATAGTCTTTCAGCTCGAGGGAGATGTACCCCATGATGCGGTTGGCCCGGTAATGCTTCGGCTGAATGGAGAGGGCGTTCTTCAGGGCCTCCACCGCCTCGTCCAGGTCGTCGCCGTTTTCGGTCTTCAGGTATTTCCGGAACATGATCTCGCCGTACTTGGAGTAGCCCCGGGGCGACTCGGGATCAGACTCGATGGCCTTGTCGATATAGTCCCGGGCCTCGTTGAAACGCTTCTCGTCGCTCTTGATGTCCGCCATGAGGAGGAGTGAGTCGAAGTGGTACGGGTTCACCCTGAGGATGTTCTCCAGGTTCCGTTTGGCCCAGATGATCTTCCCCATCATCCGGTAGAGGTTGGCGATGCCGTATTTCGCGTCCAGGTCTTCCTCGGTAATCTCAACCGCTTTGTTAAAATACTCCAGGGCCCCCCGGTAGTTCCCCATGCCGGTGAGGGTCTTCCCGATGCCGACCATGGCCTCACTGGAACGGTCGTCGAGCTTCAGCGCCCTTTTGAAGAGATCGTAGGACTGGTCGTAGGCCTCCACCTCGAGATAGGACTTGCCGAGGCCGATGAGGGCGTCCTTGTACCGGGGGTTTTTGTGAAGGGCGTTCTTGAAGCTGAAGATGGCCCGGTACACGTCACCCCTTTTGTAATGCTCCCACCCCTGTTTACTGTAATAAATGGCATTCTTTTCCCGGGCAGGGGCCGGGCCCTGGCCGATCAGAAGCGCCAGGGAGAGAAGGGTCCCGATGATGAATAATTTCTTCAACGGCATCGTGGTATCCTGTTCATGTTCGTACAGAATTGAATCACGGCTGAATAAAATTTATACCAAACTATGTACCCAAATGGGAACCTCCTGTTTAATTATTAAAGGTCCCCTGGATGCATAAAAAAAAAGCCGGATCACCCAACAGTGCTACAATGCGACATAATTTTCAAGGAAAATTTGTCCATTTTCAAATATTCCTGCGGAGATCCTGTATTCCCGGGAATTCCCTCACCATTTCGATAAAAATATCTTGAAAATTCCCGACGATTTTGTTGGATCTATACCATATCTATACTGGTCACCGATACAAATCGCTATAAAGAGCAGCCGGCATTCCGTATGCGGCAATATCCCCTTTTCTTCGACTCCTGAACGGCCGATAATGGGAGGAGAAGAAGGAGTATATACTGACGGCCGTGCATCCCGGATCAGACAGAAAGAACCCATCCGGGCCAATCTGAACAGAAGGACATACCGATGAACAGGGTCGAAGACAATATAATGGATGAATACAGGAAAAACGGTGACGTCTCCCTGGACGAGATCGAATCCGGGGAGGACTTCGTCCTCACCGAAGGGGAAACAGGCGAAGACAGGGAGAAACCGTCCGAATTCGCACATTTCGCCGATGACGATCTCCGGGAGCCCGGTGAAGAACAGGAAAGCCGGAATTCAGCAAAAACGGACAATTATTTTATCAGCGATTCGTTTTTCCGGTGGCACGTAAAGGCCCGGTTTTTTCTCACGGAACTCATCGGGGCGGTCGCCGGGGCCTCCTTTGCCACGGTGGTGCTCGCCCTCTTCATAGGACTCAACGAGGCCCAGAGCCGCTCTCTGGCATTTGAACACGCCTGGTGGGTCGTTCTCGCGGCCACCTCCTTCGCTATTCCGACGAACGAAATCCTCTTTGCCCCGATAGGAAAGTTCCTTCGTTTCTACCGGAAAGGAACATTCAGCGAAAAGGCCCTGACAAGGGCCTACATCCGGGCCCACAACCTGCCGATACTCCACGGCTTTTTCATGTACTGCCGGTTCGGCATCGGCGCACTCCTGGCGGTCTACGTTGCCGTGACACCCGGTTTGCTTCCGCCTCCCCGGCCCACCACGTTCCAGATCGTGAACATGGTGTTCATCATCACCTTTTCCGGGTTCGTGTCCGGGGTCATCGCCTACCTGACCGCGGAACGGGTCTTCTCCCGGGTCATCAAGGACATGAATTTCGCGGTGTGGAAGATTTCCCGAAGCCTCATAAACCACAGGCGGATAATGCGGGTCTCCATGCGTCGCCGGCTCATGGTCCTCCTGGTCCCCCTGTTCGTCTACACGGTAATCATCATCGGCATGTTCGCCTCCCAGGAGATATCGGGGCTCCTCGCCCGGGGGACCGGCGGCATCGACGAGGGGTATCTCACCGGCATCGCCATGCGCATGGTGGCGGTCATGTCCTTTTCGACTATAATCGCCTTTTTCGTCATATACTTCACGGCCTCGAACACGGCACGTCCCATCAACCACGCTATCGAAACACTGAAATACGTGTCACAGGGGGACCTCACCAGGCGGCTCGCCATCGACACCCAGGACGAGCTCCGGAACATCCTCTACGAGATAATCAGCACCGTGAAAAACCTTGAGCGGGTACTGGCCACCTTTCGGGAAACGATCGACAAGACCCGTGAGCTCTCCCGGTTCCTGAACGTCATCTCCGGGAGCGTGGGCGACGGGGCCCGCATACAGAAAGACGCCATGGAGAAGGCGGTAGAGAACATCAGGGCCCTTACCTCTTCAGGAAAGGTTGTCATGCAGAGCGTCGAGGAAACCTCGGCCACGGTGGAACAGGTCTTCTCCGCCCTGGAATCATTTGTCGCGTCAATCGAGGAGATTGGCAGGAAGATATCCGCCGTGCGGGAAGAGGGCAACACCCTCTCGATCAGGGTCCAGAAGGGGGAGGAGCAGCTCACCTCCATGGTTGACGACATGCAGAAAATCCAGAAAAGCTCCGACCGCATCCGGGAGGTGACCCTGGTGATAAACGAAATCGCCGACCAGACCAACCTCCTTGCCCTGAACGCCTCCATAGAGGCGGCGCGCGCCGGGGAGCACGGCCAGGGGTTCGCGGTCGTCGCCGACGAAATCTCCAAGCTGGCAGAGCGCTCAACGCACGAGGTGAAGCAGATCGAAAAACTGGTGCTCGAGACAAGGGACAATATCTCCCGGGGGGTCGACAGCGTGAACGAGATCAAGGGGCTCCTCACCTTCTTCACACACAACGTGTACCACATCGTATCGATGATAGACAAGATTGCGGAAGAGCGGGACAAGCAGGCCCTCGGCTCCGAGGAGATACGCAGTTCCATTGAAAATCTGAGCGAGATGTCCCAGAAAATATTCACGCAGACAAAGGACCAGGCGGACAGTACTGCCGAGATGGAGGCGACCATCGTCGAGACCGAAACCCTGACCAACGACTACGCGAGAAACTCGGTGGAGCTCGAAAACCTCTCTGCAGCCCTCCAGGAGATAACCGGCACACTCTCGAAGCTCATATCCATGTTCAAACTCATTGAAAGGGAATAACACACGGCATGCGCGTAACGTCCAATGTCCACATGGTCGGCGGGTCCGGCCTCTCCGATTCCGCCGACGCCGCCGTCTACCTGGTAAAGGGCGGTCAGGAGTGCGCCCTTATCGACGCCGGCACCGGCAGGAAAACGGACATAATAATGAAAAACGTCAGGCGGGCGGGATGCGATCCCGAATCGATAACGACCCTCTTCCTGACCCACTGCCATTACGACCATACCGGGGGGGCGAACGAAATACGGCGTCTCACCGGCTGCACCGTGGCGTCCCACGAGGCTGACGCGGAATTTCTCGATTCAGGGGATTCCCGGGTAACGGCCGCCTCCTGGTACGGCACCTGGATGGAACCGACCCCCATAGACACGAAAATCATCGAAAGCGAACGCGCATTTCCGGTGGGCGACCTGATCATGAACTTTTACCATACCCCGGGCCATTCCCCCGGGTCATCGGTGCTGACGGTCGTGTCCGACGGGCAGCTCGTCCTCTTCGGGCAGGACGTCCACGGCCCCCTGAACGAGGTTCTCCTCTCGGAGAGGGACCGGTACCTCGAGTCCCTGGAGTTTCTCCTCTCCCTCGACGCGGACATACTCTGCGAGGGCCACTTCGGTGTCTATGCCGGGAAGGAGAAGGTGAGATCCTTCATCGAGTCATTCCTGTGAAAGAGGGGCAGCCCCGGTGAAGAACAAGATACTGACAAGCACCAGGACCGACAGGCGCAGGCCGGCCCTGTCGTTCTTATTGTCGCTCCTGGTCACCGGGCTCGGCCAGGCCTACAACGGGGAGCTGGCCAGGGGGGCTGCCTTTCTCGCCCTGAGATGTATCATCATCCTCATCCCCTCCATCTCGATACTTACCGGGGAGAGGAGATCGTACCTTGTCATCTTCACCGTTATGCTCGCTTTCACGCTCCTCCTGTCCCTTCTTTCCGCCGCCGAAGGGGCCTGGTTCGCCGCAGGAGAGGGCAGGATCCGCCTCCGCCGGTATAATTCCCTTTTCGGTTACATTCTGTACACCGCGGGAGCGGCGGCCCTGACCGGTTTCGCCCTCATGGTCGCGGTCTCGTTTTTTTCAACACGGACCATAACCGCGGAAAACCCGGGGCCCGTTCTAAAGCAAGGGGACACGGTCCTCACCGCGCGGCTCAACCCCGGCAGCTACCGGCCGGGAGACCTGGTGATCCATGACGGCGAAGTGGGCAGGATAATAGCCGAAGGGGGCGACACCGCCGAGTACCGGGACAGCAACTTCTGGGTGAACGGCAGGGCCCTCCCCCTGACGGTGTTCAACGACCGGCAGATGGAACGGCTTGGGCTCCCGGTAAACGCGGACGTCCTCGGCGAGCGGATTGACGACATCCGGTACCCGGTCACCGCCCCTGAGGAAACGGGCAGGATGTACCTCCGCTTCCGGGTCCCGGAAGGGTCGTACCTCGTCGCCCGGGACGACCGCTCGTCCCGGGACTTCGCTGAAACCACCGATAAGAATCGCATTGCCGGAAGAATAGAGGGGGTGATCTGGTCGTCCTTCCTGTCGAGAATCCTCCTGAAACCCTGTATTCGGAACATTCTTCTTGACGAAACCGGCACCGTGGATTTTCCTTGATTAGGCAGAATAGTCAGGATAACCACGGAGGCACAGAGACACTGAGAATGATTGTTGTTTTATTTATGTCATTGCGAGCTTGCGAAGCAATCTCTCTATAACGTTTCATAAACCATTGATTTTCATAAGAACCGATAATTATCGATTACTTTTATATGAGATAGCTTCGCCTTTTCACTCCTCACGATGACAGTTTTTTTTAAAATTTTTCTTTATATCTCTGTGCCTCTGCGTCTCTGTGGTTCATCAATATTTCGTTACTGAAAGAGGTCCCCCATGATACTCATAACAGGCAGCAGCAGTTTTCTCGGTGAAAAGATCGCGTTACGGCTCGCGGAAGAAGGGGGAAAGCTCCGCTGTCTTGACGACGCGAGGCCGGGGAAGACGCCCCCGGGCGCTGAATTCCTGACGGGGACCTGCCTCGACGAGGGCGTCTTGAAGAAGGCCTGCGCCGGGGCCGACACGGTCATCCACCTTATGGACGTGCACCGCCCCGGGCTCAAGGGGAGATCATACATGAGGAAAAACAACGTCCGGGGCACGAAGAAGCTCCTGGACGCGGCGAAGACGGCAGGGGTAAAGCGCTTCTTCTTCATCTCGTCGTACGAGGTTTACGGAAAAACCAGGAAAGATCTCTCCCGCCCGGGGGACAAGCTGCGGCCGGTCACCGGCTACGGCAGGGACAAGAAGAAGATCGAGAAGTACCTGGAAAAGTTCAAGAAGACCGCTGACATGGAGATTACCGTGTTCAGGCCGGCACTCGTCGTTGGCCCCGGAACCGACAACCCGATCATACTCATCACCCTCCTCATGGCCATGGGCATGGAGGAGGCAAACCGGATGTACATCGCCGGCTCCGGCGAGAACCGGTTCCAGATGATCCACCCGGACGACGCGGCGGACGCAATCGCCCGGGCCCTGAAATCCGGCGCGTCCAAAGATAAAATCTACAACCTCGGATCGGACAACGTGCCGACCCACGAGGAGGTGGTGAATGCGATACAGGAGCGCGCGGAACTCAGCTTTACGATTAAGAGGCTGACACCGGGATACACCAGGTTTTTGTCCATACTCCTGAAGCCATTCAAAATAAACTATCTCAACCGGGAGCACCTCACGCTCCTCCTGAACAACCTCATCATGGACTGCGGCGCCGCGAAAAGCGACCTCGGTTGGCAGCCAACGAGGGGCAACATCGAGATAATGCTGGAAACGATTAACTGGTACGAGAAGGAAAAGCTGTAGGATAACCGGCCATCAGGGCAAATGACGGGCTCACGCGCTGATTTTATTTCCGTCCATCTTTTCATCTTCATCGTCTTCCGGCGGCTTCTCCTTCTTCTGAAAAAGTTTCGCCGGAGCGGTTATGACCGTCTTCAACAGATCGAAGAGCTTGACCAGGAGAAAGCGGAAGAACTGCCCCATGCTCCCCTCCCCCACGTCCATGGTGAGGAGGAGCTGCCCTTCCCGCATCTCCTTGACCGAGAGCTTCCGGTTCTCGAGCTTCATGTTCTTCAGGGCCTGGCGGGCCTCTTTTTTCGCGAGCTTCATCATCTTCCGGTCCTCGTTCAGCTCTTTCACCTGGAGAAAGGTGAAGAGAAGGTACGGGTCCTTCAGCATCTTCTGCTTGATCCGGGAGAGCTGTTCCTCCGCGAACCGGAGCACCTGGTTCTCTTCGTTGCCGTTTTCCATGAGCATGCGCACATACTGGGCCATGAAATTCACGTGCTTGTAGAGCTTCTCCTTGTCCGGAATTTCCAGCTCCCCGATGTTCACCAGGTCGAAACCCATCACCGTGGCCTTGATGTAGGCAAGGGTCTCATCGTCCACCCCGTAAATGTCTGAGCAGTCCATGTCGTCGATTTCGATATAGTTGTCAGCCACGTCTTTAAGGTCCTTGAAGATTTTCTCCGAGGCGTCGCTGATGAACCTGAGGGTCCGCTTCTCAGTGGCGGTCAGGTGGGCGTCACCATCGCCCCCCGCCGCCCGGGCGAGCTTCCGCTTGACGTTCATGATGTCCATGGTGTTCGGATCATAGGGGATCTTCTCGTGCTTGAAGTAGGCCTCGATATCGTAGAAGTCGGGTTCCGGCACGTCACTGCCTATTTTCAGTATGTTCAGCCTGATGTCGCCGAGTTTCACCCGCAACTCGTCCCGGTCTATCTTGCTGATGCCGTCGGTAACCACCAGGATCTCGGATTTCGTCATCTCCTTGTCGTAACGGATGTCGCTGATGGCCTGGAACACGGCCGCCTGGATATTGGTGCTGGTCCCCCCGGTGGCGGTAAGGAGAATCCGCTCGATGAGCCCGGGGAAGTCCTCCTTCTTTTCGATGCGGGAGAGATTTCCCGGTTTCGAGTCAAAGGGGCGGTAGTAGAGCCGCGCCCTGGAGCGAATCTTTCGGCGGAGAAATTCAGCCACCAGGCACTTGCCGTAAAAGGAGCGCATCTTCATCTCCATCGACTTGGACCGGTCAAGGAGGATGTAGAACTTCTGCTCGAAGCGGTTCGCCTCTTTCCCCTTCTTGTCCCGGGATGTGGATATGGGCTTGAAGCTGTCCGCCTCTGACTCGAAAAATTTCTGCACCATGAGGGTCTTGGTGAAGAGTTTGGCCGCGAAGACCTCTTCGTCCTGGGCCAGTTCCCGGGGGAGGGCCTTCTTCAGATCCTGTATGGTGCGGAAGGTTTCGATCTCCATCCGGTCGCTTACCGGGACAACCTTCTCCATCCGGTTAACCTGGATGCTCTCGCTGCGGTCGGGCTTGAAAATCGGTTCGTCTTTCGATATGGTCTCGATGGCCTCGTAGGCCTCGGTGGTTTTCTCCTCGGAAAAAATTACCCTGGCTATCTGGAAGAGGACAAAAAACTGGGGGGGGAGAAAATGCTGGAAGCTGTCGAAAAAACCGAGTGAGTCCCAGTATTCGAAAAAATCCTTCTGTTGCGGGCCTTCATCCCGCTGGACAAACTGCATGGCGCTCCTCAGTAAATATCCCGGTAGTCCTTCAATACTCCTTCTTTCAATTCCCGTACCTCTTCAACCGCGGGGCTCAGGTCAACGACGCCGGTCTTCAGCCTGTCAACCGTGAGCTTCTCGTCGTCCTCTCTCTTTTTCGATGGGAAGATTTTCCTGAGCACGTCGATGATGCTTTCAAGGAAATTCTTCCGCGCCAGGATCATGTCCCGCTTCTCAGGATCTTCCCGGATCTCCTGGAGCACCCTCCGCACTTTCAGTAAAAACTCAATCTGGGGAATGGCCCCGGAGTTCTTGAAGTGGATCATGGTCTGGTGGTAGGTGTCGAGAAAGACGTCTTTTTCGGACTTGTCCTTGGCCTTTATCGACACGTAGCTGTTCAGGGTGCAGAGTGACAGGTAGAGTTCCTTCAGGTCGTCCTCGTTCACCTCGAACCGGTTGTTCACTATGGCGGACGCCCGGAGGAAGTCGGATACCTTGGCCTGCTTCCGGGGGCTTATGAAGAAGTTGTAATCGCTCTTCCGCATGTCGCCGACGAACTTGTTCACGATGACGTTCTTCATGAAGTAGACGTAATCCGGCACCTCGATTTTGAAATCTTTGTTGCGGTTCTTGATGATGCTGTTAAGGAAGATCACCTGGTTAAAGAAAAGCTTCTTTACCGGGTCGATGGGGACCCCGCCGCTGAAGGCGTAGGTATGGTCGATGAGAAGCTGTTTGTACACGTCCTGGTCTTCCGGTATGATCGACTTGTAGGTAAACCGGTCGAGGACCGCCTCGGTGACCTCGTTCATCCTCATGTAATTCGCCGTGGCGATGGCGGTGTGAATAGGAACGTCTATCCGCTCCGAGCCGTTGACGAATTTCCTCTCGTTCAGCACCGTAAGGAGGGACCGGAGGACCACGTCGCTGGCGTCGAAGAACTCGTCCAGGAACACCAGGTTCGCCTCGATGATGGAACCCTTGATGTTGTGGCGAATCCGGCCCTTTTTGAACTCGTCGATGTTGTAGGGGCCGAAATAGTTGTCCGGGGTCTGGTCCTTGCTCGCCTGCTGGGAGAATATCCTCGCACCCTCGAAGGTGTTGAAGATATAATTCGCCAGGTATGACTTGGCCATGCCGGTGCGGGAGAGGAGAAGCATGTGCTCACCGGTGATGATTGCGAACATGGCCTGGCGGATGATGTCGTCCCGGCCGATGACGTTCTCGGATATACGGTTCATGTGCCAGTTGAGGTACTCGACGATGGTGGGGATGTCGTACTCCCCGGCCAGGGGGCTCTGGGCGCCGCTCTTGTCAGGAACCTTTTCGGCCCGTTCGGTCACCACATGGTCGTCCGCTTCCGCGGCCGTCGCCCCTGCCAGGGCCCCGTTCAATACAGCGGATTTCATCTCGTCGCTGAACAGGTCCATCTTCTGGTCACCCTGGGTGACGATAATGTAGCCTTCGTCGTGGAAAAAATTCTTGATGTCCTGTGGAACGGTAATCATCGAAATATCCTCATGACCCCTGCTGCGTGACAGCCGGGATTGCTATCTTAATCTGGGTACCCTTTCCCGGGGCGCTCCTGACGCCGATGGTGCCCCCCAGGTTCTCCACGATGGTGGACACGATCATGAGGCCAAGGCCGGTCGCGTTTTTCCCTTTCGTGGTGTAGAATGGCTGGAATATGCGTTTTACATTCTCCTTCGGGATGCCGATACCGTCGTCCGAAACGGTAATGACGGCGAAGGTTCCGTCAGAGACATTGAGTGTCTCCACGGTGATCCCGATTTTTCCTTTCTCCGTCATGGCCTCCTCGGCGTTTTCGAGAAACTGAATTACGATCTGCTGGAGCTGGTTCGGGGTCGCCCGCACCAGCGGGTTTTCCGAGGAGAGCTTCACGTCAACGATGAAGCCCTCTTTCTGGAGCCGGTTGGTCATAACCTCAACGGAATGCCCCTTCACCGCCTTGTTCACGTCGCAGAGCTCCTTGTCCGCGTCACCGGTGATGGAGAGGCTCAGGAGCTGCTCCGAGATGTTCTTGATACGGTCCACCTCGTCTTTCAGTGACTCGACGTAATCCACGGCCGGGTTTCCTTCCTCGATGTTATTCCGAACGAAGTTCAGGTCCATTGCCATTTTGTTGATATAACCGGTCAGTTCCGAGGCGACCCCGGAGGCGAGAAACCCGAGGGAAGAGAGCCGTTCGGCCCGCTGGGCCCTGACAGTGGTCCGGGCCTGTTCGGTGTTGTCCTCCACCATGACAAGGACCTTCCCGACCTTTCCCGGGATTTCGAATATGGGGGTCATGATAACGTCGATGATGAGCTCCCGGTCACCCACGATGGGAACGTAGGGGGCATTGTTGACTTTGACCGATACCTTCTCATTGAGGACCTTTGCGAAGGCCCTGTCGAGTCCTGCGTTGATGAAGCCTGAATAATTGAGCAGGTTGACCCCAATGCGTGACTCGCTCCCGTGGCCCATGATAATCTTCAGCGCCGGGTTTTCGCTCAGCATTATGCCGGAGGGGTCCATCATGAAAATGCCGATGGGGGCGTTGTTTATTATGTCGTCGCTGAATTCCCTGAGGCCCCGTATCTCGTCGGACTGCCTCACCAGCTCCTTGACCTTCTCCTCGAGGATCCTGCTGTTCTCCTTCAGCTTCTTTTCAATGAGGTGCCGCTCGGTGATGTTTTTCATGATGCCGATGAGGCCCTTGTTGGTGCCGTCTTCCGATTTTATCGGGGAGAAGCTCGCGAGAAAGTACCAGGGCCGTCCCGTTTCATCGTAGGTCTTCATCATCTCGTTTTCGAACACGGCCCCGTCCTTGATGACGGACGAGAAAACGTAAGCGGCCCGCTCCTTCTCTATGTCGGGAAGGTATTTCGTGTAATGCTCGCCGGCCGGCTCCTGGTTGATTGACGGGAACAGGGTTTTCCACTTGGAGTTTATGTAGACCAGGTTTTCATTCTTGTCTATGACGAAAATAATGTCTGAAGTCGCCTCCAGGAGGCTCCGGTAGTCAACGTTTATCGGTAGTATTTCTTTATTTTCAAGGGAATACTTTTTTGAAAGGTCGGTGATGATGCCTATGAGTTCATCTTTCGAGAGGTAGTTCAGATCCTTTAAATCCATGGTGACCTATTCCGGATTCTTTTTCGTAATCCTGCTGTTGATTTTCAGTTTGTTTACCGCCAGGATAAACCAGACCTCTATGACCAGGCTGAGGATGGTCCCGAGAAGGAACGAGATGCCGAAGTAGATCTGGTCCATCTTTAATACGTAGAGACCCCCCAGGGCGAAAACGGCGAAGAGGACTATCTTCACCGGAAACGAACCGAGGGACACGGTAAAGAGCACCATGATGTTTGACAGGGTGATCTTCCGGGCCATGACGAGCCAGAACACTGAGAAGAAGAGGCTCAGGAGCGTACCGGCCAGATAACCCTTGAATTCCGCCCGCCCCAGGTAAAGGGCGCAGAGTATTGTTCCGGCGATATTTATCGCGACCGGAATCATCATCAGGATAAATGCGGTTTTGAATTTCTTCTCCATGTTTTTCAGGACCTGTTTTATATGTTTTTTTTTCACGAATACCCCTGACAGTGTATGTACCATCGACAGGGGTGTCAAGCCTTATTAAAACGCCGGAATATCCCGGTCCGCCCGACAGAGAGAGGCCGGGCGGACCGGATAGTATTCTCTAAATCCGGGACATGAGGTCCTCGCTGACCTCCTTGACCCCGGGCTTCCCGTTGACCTCGATGATCTTCGGTTTGCCTCCCCTCTCTATGGAAAGTTCCTTGAAGAAATTTACCGCGGCAATGGTGCCGGTTTTGTCGTCATAGTAAATGCCATGGCGCTTGTTGATCGCCTCCTCGTCCTGGTCGTCGGCCCTGGTTGAGAGCTTTCCGCCGCAGACCCGGCATACCATTTCGCCGTCCTTCTCGTCCGGCTTGATGGCGTCTATGAAGACGTTGTTCGGGTGATTGTTGTCATTTTCGCACAGGCGCCGCCCCATGATCCGCTGTTTCGCGATCTCACGGTCAAGGATAATCTCGATTATGTAATCGAGGCTGATCCCCTCTTTTTCAAGGGCCTCGTTCAGTGCCTTCGCCTGCTCAACGTTCCGGGGAAAGCCGTCCAGGAGCCAGCCGTTTTTACAATCGTCCCGCTGAAGCCGGTCAAGGATCATGGGAATGGTGATTTCGTCCGGGACCAGGTCTCCCCGGTCGATGTACTCCTTCGCCCTTTTCCCGAGCTCTGTTCCGCCCTTGATGTTCTCCCTGAAAATGACCCCGGACTCTACGTGGGTTATGTTGAATTTTTTCTGTACCACGGCCCCCTGGGTCCCTTTGCCGCTTCCGTTTGGACCAAAAATAAGAATATTCATAAATCCACCTCGTGATTCAATATACGGGGAACATCCAGAAATTACATAAGAGGTTCCCTGAGGGCAATTCTTAAAACCGGCGCCAACGATGTAAAGAAAGTTTTCGTATTTCTTCTTTATAAAGTAGAGTTCAGGATGATTCTTATTACCAGACAGTTTTTAGTTCATAGGACATAATCACCCGGTCGTTTGTTAAGTGAGGGGCCTGTTCATGGCGGGACTGGGCAATGAGGATTCGATCAAAAGGATCCCGGTGGATTTCCGGAAGCCGGGCGACCTCTACGGAACAACCTCAACAACCTCCAGGTCGACCGGGAAATGAAACCTGCGGGCCTCGGGGCCGAGAAGCCGTTTCATCCCGGCAACCTGTTCACTGAACGAAAGACCGGTTTCAGGGTACACGTGAGTCACGTAAACCCTTTCCGGCAGTACTTCGTCGGCCGCGAGGCGCGACATGTCATCCCCGTTGATGTGCCGCTCATGGTCGTCGCTGCCCCTGATGGCCCATTCCATGACCAGGGCGTCCGAATCGGACGCGAGTTTCAACAGGTTATCGCAGTAGCCGGTATCACCGGTAAAACCGGTTTTCGCGCCAGGCACGGCAAAGAGGTATCCGGTTGATTTCGGCCCGTGAAGCAGGTGGTACGAGGTGATGTCGCAAAAGGTGTGGCTGTATGTTTCACCGGGCCCGATTTCCGCCAGGCAGTATTCAAAGGGGATCTCATGGTCCCCGATGAAAGGAAAGAGCCGGGTGTCAAAGAACTCACGCAGCCCCGGTGGGCCGACAACGGCAAGGGGGGCCGTCCGCTGCCCCCGGGTGTCCCACATCTCACCCCAGAAGAAATCGAGGAGCCCGGCCGTGTGGTCCACGTGGTAGTGGGTCAGCGCCACGAGGTTCACCGAGCGGTGGGGAAAGTCCTTCCTGCCGAGCCGCGCCAGCTGGTGGTAGCACCCGCCCCCGCAGTCTATGAGAACCACCTCGTTCCCGTCGGAGAGGGCGCTGGATGCCGGGTTGCGGCCGGTCCCGCTGCAGGTGCCGGTTCCGAGGAATGCGAGTTTCACTGTCATTCAGTCTCCTTTACGACTATCCTATACCGATACCAATCTACTGAAAGTATACAACTCCAGGGAACGAAATCCACTGTTTTTTAGTGGAAATTACGGAGTGGTAAGGAATAAAAACCACAGAGGCGCAGAGACACAGAGGTCTGGTGGTTATTCTATATTTCTTTTCTTGATCCCTCTTTATCCTGTAAATTCTGTCGAAATGCATTTGCCAGATAAAAAAGGCTCTGACCCCCTATTTTCTAAAAAAAAGCTCTGACCCGGGACCCCCGTAAGAACAATATCGGTTTTATAGACAGCTATTTGGTCAGAAATCATACAATTACGATTAAAATCAAAATCAATTCCTTTTTCCTGGCTCCTGGCAATACCTTTGAAGAATGCGTGGAGAAGTTTTTTATTTTATAAAGAGGCCAATCGTAAGCGGCTGCCGGTGTATTTTAATATGGGGTCAGAGCCTGTTGTTTTGGAAAAACGGGGTCAGAGCCTCTTATTTCTCCCAACATTCCGAAATGAGACAAATTTTTATTTATATTTTTAACCGTATCTGTTATTATAACCTCCGTGCCTCAGTGTCTCTGTGGTAAAAATTTAAGTTTAACCGGGATTTCCAATGACCGCGAACGCCGTACCGGCCGCCATGGTGGCGGCAATATGCCTCTACGTGAGCGTCTACTATTTCATCGTCTACCTGAAAAACAGGCGCGAGACGGTAAACCTCCTCTTTGCCGTGACCTGCTTCACCATATTCCTCTACGACATCTTCTGCGCCGGCCTCTACAACGCCAAGAATCTTGCTGAGGGGATATTCTGGCAGCGGCTGCAATTCGCGGGCATCGCCCTCTTCATCGTGTCGGTTGCCTGGTTCGTGCGGTCCTACACGGGGCGGAGTTCACGGCGGTGGGAAATCCTGGTGACCGTGTCCTTCGCGCTGTTCATTGTCCTCGGCCTCACCCTGGAGGGGCCGGCCGCCCTCACCCCGGCAATTCCAAGCACCAAGGTGCTCACCGGCCCCCTCTTCGGCACCATCCGTTACTACGAAGGAAGCCCGGGCATTCTTTACCACCTCCAGAACGGGGCGACCCTGGTCACGTCGATCTATATTCTCTTTAACCTTACGACCTACTGCCTTGATGAAGACGGGAGGCACGCCCGCCCCATGGTCATATCCATGTTCATATTCTTCATCTCCTGCGTCAACGACGCCCTGGTGGGCGCCGGTGTCTACACCTTCATGTACATCCTGGAATACGCCTACCTGCTGATCATCATAACAATGTCCGTGGCCCTCCTTAACCAGCTGGTTAAATTGAAGGATGAGGTTGACGAACTGAACATCATCCTGGAGGACAAGATATCGGAGCGGACCAGGGAACTCTTCTTCAGTGAAATGGCCAGGGAACTCTACGACGAGGCGGTTAAGACCGGTAATGAAGCAAAGGCCGGTGACGCGGCCCGGGACTCGTCCGCTGTTTCAACAGAACTGACCAGCCTTGACAAACTGGGACGGGACCTGAGCGTCGTATCCCACATCACGGACCTCGTAAACACCGCGGCCCAGAAGATCCTGCGGCTGGCGCGGGCCGAATCATCATACATTTTTCTTTATAATGACAAAGGCCAGCTTGAGATGATGGGTTCGGCCCGGTCCCCGTCGGTGAACATCGTGTCATACTACTTTCCCATCGTTGAGGAGTCCTGGCGCCGAAAAGAATACCTTATCTACACGGAAGAAGAGAAGAACGGCGAGTGCTACGGAGGCGCGGATATCGGCCGAAACATCCTGGCACTGCCGATTCCCCTCCACAAGGAGATAATCGGAATCTGTTACCTTGAGCGGACCGCTGAAGAGAGTTCATATACGGAAACCGATGCCGGGCGCATTTCGGTCTTTGTCAGGCAGACCGCCCTCCTTCTCGAAAATGCGTTCCTCTACCAGCGGATGATCAACCGGATGAGCCGTCGGGAAAGGGTAAAGATTTCCCCCGTCATTGAAAAAAAGCTCCAGAAAGCGGTCCTCTACATCGAGAATAATTTCACCAGCGACATCGCCCGGGAGGGGCTTGCCGCCATGCTGAACCTCCATCCCGACTCCCTGAGCCGCTACTTCAAGACCTGCACCGGGATGAAGATCAACGACTACATCAACCGGCTCAGGGTAGAATCCGCCTCCCGCAAGCTCGCCGACACCGGGGACCCGATAATCGACATCGCCTTTTCGTCCGGATTTGAGAGCCTTGCCACCTTCAACCGGTCGTTCCACCGGGTCATGAAGATGACCCCTTCGGAGTACCGGCGTGACAAAAAACAGGGAACTTCGAAAAAATGAAGTTCGGACGCGGCCGGTAGTCAATTTCTGATCTATCAGCGGGTGATAGGATACCGATAACGATTGACTGTATACTTAACTTAACGGCCCGGGAGCGTACGGCGGGGTACAGATCATCGGCGCTCACGGAAATCCCACGAAAAAGAGAACCAGACATGAGTGAAACAGTGCACGTCCTGGCCCACGACGTGGGCACCACCGGCAACAAATCCTGCCTCTACCGTATCACCGACCAGATCGAACTGATCGACTCTTACCTGATAGAGTACCCGATCTACACCCTGGAAAACGGCGGGGTCGAGCAGAACGCGGACGAATGGTGGGGCGCCGTGTGCGGGGCCACCAGGATCCTGATGGAACGTAACGACATCTCCCCGAAAGATATCCGGGGGATGGCCTTTTCCGCCCAGATGCAGAGCTCGGTCCACGTTGACGAAAAGGGGCGGATCCTCCGGAACCCGATGAACTACATGGACGGGCGGTCCACTGACCAGATAGCCCGGTACCTCTACACCGGCCTCCTGCGAATCGAAAAGTGGAACGCCTACAAGACCCTGAAGTCCCTCTACTACACCGGGGGCCTGGCCGCCACGGCCAAGGACCCGCTCTGGAAGTACCACTGGGTGCGGGACAACGAGCCGGAGATCTTCGAAAAAACCTACCGGTGGCTCGACGTGAAGGACTACCTGATCCTCCGGTGCACCGGGGAGTACGGCATGACCTACGATTCGGCGAACCTGACATTCATATACGACACCCGGCCTGGGAAACTCGGCTGGCACAGGGGGCTCTGCGGCATGTTCGACGTGAACATGGAGCACCTGCCCCCGGTGGTGAAATCCACGGACATCGTGGGGCACCTCACCCCCGCCGCCGCCGATGAAATGGGGCTGGTGGAGGGAATACCGGTGTTCGGCGGCGGCGGCGACATGTCCATGGCCTCCATCGGATCAGGCTGCCTGGAGCTTTACGACACACACTTCTACGTCGGGACATCAGGCTGGGCCGTGGCCAATGTCGACAGGCGGATGGTTGACATAACGAACTTCATCGCCTCTATCATGAGCGCCATACCGGAACGGTACAACTACGCGGCCGAGCAGGAGACCTCCGGGGCCTGCCTGCAGTGGGTGCGGGACCACCTTGCCCTGGACGAAATCGGCCTCTATCTCGAGGCGCAGCACATCTGCGACAAGAACGACGAGTACGAGAGCCTCTACGATTTTCTGAACGAGGGAATTAAGAATACACCGGCCGGTTCCGGCGGCGTCATTTTTACCCCCTGGCTCCACGGGAACCGCTCCCCCCGGGAAGACCCTTACGCCCGGGGAATCTTCTTCAACATCGGCCTGAACACCGGCAAGCGCCAGCTTATCCGATCCGTGCTCGAGGGGGTTGCGTACCACAAGCGGTGGATGCTCGAGGCCATGGAGAAGAAGATACCGAAACAGGAGACAATCCGCTACGTGGGGGGCGGGGCAAAGTCCGAGGTCTGGTGCCAGATTATGGCGGACGTCACCGGCCGGGTCATGGAGACGGTCCCGAACACCCGGAATGTGGGAACCATCGGTGCGGCCATCGTGTGCTCCGTGGGCCTGGGGCTGTGCGACACGTTCGAACAGGCGAAGGACCTCATCCCCGTCGAAAAGGTCTACTTTCCGAACCAGAAGAACCGTGATGTCTACAACCGGAACTTCGACATATTCACGAAGCTCTACAAGCAGAACCGGAAACTCTTTCACACCCTCAATCATGCAGGAGAAGAATAATGGGAAAATACGACGAAGCCCGGCAGGCGGTACTTGACGCCGCCATGAAACTATACAACGAGGGCTACCTCACCGCCAGGGGGGGTAATGTCTCCATGAAAATAGAAGGGGAGGAGACCGTGGCTGTGACCCCTTCCCAGGTGGATTACACCATCATGAAAAACAGCGACATCTGCGTGGTAGACTTCGACCTCAAGCCGGTGGAGGACAACTGCCTCAAACCCTCGGTCGAGACCGCCATGCACATATCATGCTACAAAAACAGGAAGGATGTGAACGCCATTGTCCACACCCACCAGATATTCGCCAGCGTGTTCGCCTGTATCAGCGAACCTGTTCCGGCCCTGTTCGACGAGGTCTCCATCGAAATCGGCACAAAAATCGAAATAGTACCCTACGGCCTTTCCGGGAGCCCCCAGCTCATCGAGAACATCACCGCCAGCATCGACAGCAGGATGAACGCGTACCTCCTGAAAAACCACGGGGCCCTGACCTTCGGCATCACCCTGGAGAAGGCGGTGAGCAACGCCATGCTCCTCGAGAAAGGGGCAAAGGTTTACTACTACGGCCTGACAACCGGTAAAGAGGTTACCACCCTCCCCCAGGAGATACAGGACCTCCTCTTGAAAATAATGAAGGGGAAACAGGACGCTGAGATACAGCGAAAAGAAGAAGCGAAACAGCACTATAAATAAACGTAACGGAGGGCAGCGCAATGACAGATTCCATCAAGATTTACGGATACCGGTGGATAGTACTCCTCGTGTTCGCCGTGCTGAACATTCTGATACAGATTCAGTGGGTCACCTTCGCGCCGATTACAACCGAGGCAGCGGAGTTCTACGGGGTCACCCCCCTGGATATCGGCCTGCTCTCCATGATCTTCATGATCGCCTACGTGGTGGTGTGCATCCCGGCCTCATACATCATCGACAGCTACGGCATCCGGATTGGCATCGGCATCGGCGCCCTCCTCACCGGGGTCTTCGGTTTCGCCAAGGGGATATACGGATCCGACTTCACCGGGGTGATGATATCCCAGGTGGGGCTCGCGGTGGCCCAGCCCTTTATCCTGAACTCCTACACCAAGCTCGGGGCCAAATGGTTCCCCATAAACGAGCGGGCCACGGCCACCGGCCTCGCGGCCCTGGCCCAGTACCTGGGGATCACCATCGCCCTGGCGGTGACGCCCTATCTTACCACCATGCTGGAAATCACCGGCATGCTGAAATTCTACGGGTTCCTGTCAGCCGGGGGGGCGGTACTGTTCCTGGTCTTCATCAGGGAAGAGCCCCCGACGCCCCCCCACGGCGAAGGAGAAGACTACCGGCAGAAAGTCTTCGAAGGCATTCGGCACATCTTCAAACAGAGAGATATGGTCATTATACTTCTGATCTTTTTCATCGGTATCGGCATCTTTAACGCGGTCACCACCTGGATCGAACAGATAATCTATCCCCGGGGCTTCGACTCGGAGCAGGCCGGCATCCTGGGGGGCCTCATGATGCTGGGGGGCATTATCGGGGCGGCGGTGCTTCCCGCCATATCGGACAAGATGCGCAGGCGAAGGCCACTCCTCATCCTGGCCATGGTATGCATGATACCGGGCCTCGCGGGGCTCACCTTCGCCACCAGCTACTGGCTCCTCCTGGTTTCCGGGTTCGTCCTCGGTTTCTTCATCATGAGCGCCGGGCCCATCGGCTTCCAGTACGGAGCCGAGCTGAGCCACCCGGCCCCGGAGTCCACCTCCCAGGGGCTTATCCTTCTTTCGGGCCAGATATCGGGTATTATCTTCATTTTCGGCATGGACATGTTCCGGTCGGCCGAGACCGGTTCCATGGCCCCCTTCATGGTGGCATTCCTGGTTCTGACGGCTCTGAACGTTTTCCTCTTGACCAGGGTACGGGAGTCCGATATGATCCGGGAGGGATGAGGTTGCGGCCGCAGCCGGCGGACTGAGGCTCTGTCATTTATTCTGAGATACATGATCTCAACCGAGATGTGCAACACTTGATGCAGGCCTTTGCGAAATTTAGCGAGCGATCGAGGACTGCCTGAGCCTGAGAAGTAAATCAGCGGCTGACAGAAAGTCTGACGCGTCGATGTAGAAAAAGCAGATCGCAGGAAGGTTCCGCTGACCCGGAGCCGCTTTTGCAGAGGTCGATATAAATAATAACTTGACTGTCACTAAGAACTCATGCATATTTCACGTGAGTTGCTGTTTATTAATATTTGTAACTACTCAGCTATATGCACATTAATAGAATAATGTACATCTATTCAGAAATAGCTTAGTAGATACTACTATTTAATTATATTCAAGACAGGGTATCAGGTTACTGCATGGGTTTAACATTTATAGAAGGCACCGTGAAGGGGCCGTCGGGTATAACCTCAAAAGTCAAGTTCCTGATAGACAGCGGCGCGACCTATACCCTTCTGCCAAAGTCAGTCTGTGAAACAATTAAGCTTACACCCAAGAGGGAGATGAAGTTTATCCTCGCGGATGGCAGAGAGATTTTTCGAAAGGTTTCAGAATGCCATATCGAAATCACGGAGGGCGATGGGTACACACCGGTCATAATCGGCGAGGAGGGTGACGAGGCCCTTCTTGGCGTGGTTACCCTTGAGATACTCGGGCTGGTACTGAATCCCTTTAAAAGAACTCTGGAACCCATGAATATGATGCTTGCCTGATAATGCCGGTAGAATTAAGAGCCCAATCTTCCGCGTTGAGATTACCCATGAACGTGAAATGAATCCTTACCTTTTCATCGGCAGTTTTCGTTCTCTTCCATGTTGTATGATTCGCCCCATTCATGTACATAACCTTCCACGATACCGGCCCGGCGAATAGGCGGGAACCGAAACCGGATATTCAGGGTAAGAATTGCCGCTTGAAATACCCCCTGGTTCTCTCCCACCACTGGGGGGTGGAATAGCGCCCCGGCAGGGTCTACGCCCCGGACGGGTACCTGACGGCGGCCGACTTTTTCGAGATACTGGCATGCGGCCTGGGGGCCCGGGGGTACTGAGGGACAAACCCCGGTCATCCAACATTACACGCACAGATTGCTTTATTCAAACCGGTAGATATAGACGGGGGTCCGGTACCGGTCTTTGACGTATATCGTGCGAGCCGCTCTCAGCCCGGGGAAGCGAAAGGTGCTGCTGACGGCCATCCTGACCGGGAATCCCTCATTCACGAACTTTTTCTCAAGACGTATCATGCACCGGGGGCAGAGATAACAGAGCAGCACCGATATCCCGGCAAGATCAGCCTTCAGAAAATCTTTTCTATGAAATTCCAGGTTGTGAACTCCCAGGATACATTTTCGCACCACTGAAAAAAACCAGGGGACCGGCGACAGTTCATAGCCGACGACCTTGCGGTCAGGATATTTCCTGGCAGCGGCAATGGCAAGGGTCCCCCATCCGGAACCGGCATCGGCCATGGCCCCCCCTGCCGGGATGAGATCGACCATGGCATTCACGGCCTTCCGGGTCGAGGGCATGGGGGAGATACCGGTGATGAGGGTGTACGCCACGATGGAACAGAGAATAACCAGGGAGCAGAGGATAATGACGCCGTTGAGTATGAGTATAAAATCGTTGCAGCCGGTCATTTTGCTTGAATTTTATCAAGAAAACAGTACATTTATTTCAAACGATAGAGCACATGATGAATCGTACCTGCATGTTCAAGCAAATACTTTTCAGTAACGGAATATAAATTCTTTCATACAGTTATAAGAGGTCTGGTATGAACAAAACGACAAACCGCCAGTGGCTGCTGGCAAAACGCCCCAAAGGAAAGGTTGAGGAATCGGACTTCACCTGGCATGAGGAACCGGTGCGTGACCTGAACGAAGGGGAGGTACTGGTCAGGAATATTTTTCTTTCACTGGACCCGGCAAACCGCACCTGGATGCGGGAGCAGGAAGGGTATATGCCCCCGGTTGAGATCGGCTCTGTCATGCGGGGCATGGCCATCGGCAGGGTGGAAGAATCTAAAGACCCGAACCTTTCACCCGGCGACATTGTGGCCGGCATGCTCGGGTGGCAGGAGTACCATGTCACCGGGGGCGGGGCCCTTAACAAGGTTCCCGACATGGAAGGGGTCCCGCTCAACGCGGTACTGGCACTCTTCGGTTTTATCGGGC
Organism: uncultured Leptospirales bacterium; assembly: GCA_964514165.1. Classification (GTDB taxonomy): domain Bacteria; phylum Spirochaetota; class UBA4802; order UBA4802; family UBA5550; genus CAZEPS01. The sequence continues at coordinate 24,620 of CAZEPS010000002.1, read as the reverse complement.
CCACGGCTTATTTCGGCCTTCTGGAAATCGGCCGGCCGAAAGAGGGGGAGACCCTTGTGGTCTCTGCCGCCGCGGGCGCCGTCGGTTCCCTGGCCGGCCAGATGGGAAAGATACAGGGCATGAGGGTCATCGGTATTGCGGGGAGCGACGAGAAATGCGGGTGGCTCACCGGTGAACTCGGATTCGACGGCGCGATTAATTACAAAAATGGAAACATGGGTGACCGTATCAGAGAACTCTGCCCCGGCGGGGTAGACGTGTATTTCGACAACGTGGGGGGTGAGATCCTGGACGCCGTGCTGGCGAACATCAACACGGGGGCCCGCATCGTGATGTGCGGATACATCACGGTGTACAACAACGAAAAGCCGGCCCCTGGGCCCGGCAACATACCGATCCTGATCACGAAACGCGCCCGGATGGAGGGTTTCATCGTCAGCGATTACATTCCCCGCTACGGCGAGGCCTATGCCGCTATCGCCGGGTGGTACCGCGAGGGCAGACTCACATACCGGGTGGACATAGTGGAAGGCCTGGAGAACACTCCAACAGCGCTGAACATGCTCTTCGACGGCAGCAACAGGGGCAAGCTCATGGTAAAGGTTTCTGAGGCGCCGCAGGGTTCTTCTTCATGAACGCGATAACCCGGTCTGCCAGGATTTCGCCGATATCCTCCTGAATGAAATGATGGGCGTTAAAACGCTCGTGTGCCTGACCCTGTGCTCCAGGCACATGGTTGATGAATCTCTCCTGGTTTTGCTCTGACCCCAGGTTCTTGTCCTCTTCGCCGGCAAGAAACAGAAAGGGTTTCTTGAACCTGGTCAGGTTGTCCCAGGCCTTCACGTTGTTTTCCTCTATGGCGGCAACCATGGAAGGGAGTGTGCGCACAGCAGCTTTATAAATCATGGAAGGATAGGGAGCGTCATAGGCCGCAGCTTCTTCCGGGGTCAGAGCGCTCACGGTCACAAATTCAATTATCCGGCTCGGGGTGAAATCCGGGGCGGTCAAGGCATAGTTAATCCATTTCTGAAAAGATACAACCCGGATCGCCATCTGCATGAACCTGGGGAGCTTCTCCCGGTAGTTGCTGTACACCAGCCCCGACAGCCGGTTTCCCCATGGCGGCCGGTTTTCCAGACTGCAGTCAATGGTCACCGGATTCGGGACCCTGAAGGGGTTCGTGCCCTGTTTAAAGACCGGCAGCGTCCCGTTGGCCACGACAATGCGGCTGAAGAGTTCCGGCTCGTCCCCGGCAATCCGAAGGCCGATGAGGCTCCCCCAGTCCTGGCAGAAAAGGGTGATGTTTTTCAATTGTAATTCCCTGATGAATGCTCTGACCCACTGTATATGCTGTTCGTAGGTATGTATCCCGATATCTACCGGCTTGTCCGATTTTCCCAGGCCCATGAGATCCACGGCGATTGCCCGGCAGCCGGCTTCGGCAATGGGGGGTATCATCTTCCGGTACAGGTAGGACCAGCTCGGCTGACCGTGAAGCAGGAGCACCACTTCCCCGTCCCGGGGACCCTCGTCGACATAGTGCATCCGCAGGCCGTCAATGGTAACGTAATTCGGCTTGAAGGGATACCCGGGAAGATCAGCAAACCTGTCGTCAGGGGTACGGACGTATTCTACGCCGGCACCGGTCGTGTATACGGGAACGTCCTTATCGATTGTGACACAGTCCGGCTGCTCCTTCGACTCTTCAAGGACCCATTTACTCTTACCGGCCGGTGAGTCTCCTCTCGGGGCGCAGCCCGGCACTATACAAAGCAGCGTGACAAGTACAACGGCAATCCGCTTATACGGTACTTTATGGAAAGATGGTTTGTGCGATTTTTTCATTATTATTCTCACTCATTTGATTTTAAATACCTCAATAAATAGGTTTATAAACTGCCGGTATTGCCATAGTTTCATGAAATTACCTGTATATACTTTTCAATACATCATTACATGATATATCTATGATATTTCTATACTGGTACTGACAAAATAATACAGCGATGCTGCAATGCTGATGTATAGTCATCTCATCATCAAAATGAATCATTTCACCCTGTCAAAGATCCGTTCGGCGGCTGCACTTTTGCCGTCAGGAGACGTTATGGTGATCTTGTTGATCATGCGGTCACCTTCGGTGTACCGTCGTGTTACTGTTTTCATGCCGTTTTTGTCTTCGTTTATGATCAGAATGCCGCTGGCAATGGGAGTGCATTTAACGGAGACATATTCTCCCTGCATGTTTTTAACCTTGTATACCCTGCCGTCGACGTTCAGTGTGTATCTCATTGTTTTCATCGACGTTATTACCGTAATGGATATAACGTTTGCTGACACGGAAATTTCCTGGGTCATGTCCATGGATTTCATGATTCTTCTCTCGAAGCCCGACCGTCCCTGGAACTTCAGCAGTTCATCGATATTGGAGGACGCCTCTTTGTTGAGTTTCCACGTACCCTGGAGCGACGAGTAGGAATTGTCCCCAAAAGAAAATATCGGGATGAGCACGATGGCAAGAAACAGTGATAGAATTGTGATATTTTTCATGTCTTCCTCTTTTCTGATTAAGAATTCCTTTTATAATAACTGTATATTAATACCGGGAACCACCATATTGCTGAATCTGTCGGGATTTTTTTATTTTCATGGATCGACAATGTTATCGGTCAACTGGTAGGTGTTGCGCAGTTCATCTGCAATAACAATGGCGATACCGTCGGTGGCCGCAACACCTTCGTCCTGGGTGAGGGTCCGTACCCGGTAGGTCCAGCCCTGAGGCATATCAAGCCTGCTGCCGAGGGTATCAAGGGAGGCGATGGTGAGGGACTCGTCCACGAATTGCGACAGTGACTGCATGCGGTATACCTGTCCCCGGGGGTCCACCAGCTCGTAGACTTTAGAGCCTGCGTCACAGGTCCAGATATTCGAGCGCTGTACGATCTGGGGTTCATAGGGGGAATTTTCGCCGGACAGTATCACTCCAATTGACGGCTTGAGAATCGCGAGGAGGCTCATCCGCAAAGTGCCGAAATCGGCCTGCTGGGTGCCGCTTCCGCCCGGCTGTTGAACCCCGTCGATGGTCCAGATCCTGGGCCCGTTCATTTCCACTTCAAGGGCGCCATAGTCTGCCTTGATCTGATCAGGGGAAAGGGCCTCCCACTCGGCCGCCGGACACAGGTTGTGACCGATGGTATTGTATACGGCCGCCCGCACCTCCAGGAGGCCCCCTTCCACGAGGATCACTTCACAGTACCGGACATCCCTTAATCCCGTGGTAATTGCCGGCACCCCGTCCAGGATCACCTGATTCGGAATCAGGGGTGAGTCCCCTGCGGCCTGCATAAGGAGCAATGTTGACGCCGTGGTGTCTTCGTCATCTGAGCTTTCGCATGCTGGGATAAAGATTAGGGACCAGATGAACCCGGCGACCAGGGCGATCTTTACGATGTTCGATATCAGTTTCATTGTAGCACCCGGATTCTTGTGAAACATTTTGTTAAAATACTGATTCGCTTGATATCCATAACATAGCACTGGCAGAGACCAGGCGCCACCATATTGCGGAATCTATCGGTATTATTTTAGTTATGATGATTTTTTTCGGGACTGTTTACAGATTCAGACGGCGGAATTCTGTGGGCGTGAGGCTGGTGATTTCTTTGAAGGCCTTGTTGAAGCCCGCCAGGGAGCGGTAGCCCAGGTCCAGAGACAGGTTTAATACCGGGAGTCCGGGGGATGATAAAAGTGTTTCCTGAGCGGCGGCGATACGGTAATGGTTCAAAAAGGCGTTGAAGTTTCGATACCCCAGGGCATGGTTGATGGCCACGCGAATTTTGTATTTTTTTTCCTCCAGGTGTTGCGCCAGCATGGCAACGGTTAATCCTTCTGTCCGGTAATATTTCTCCTTCTCAAAGCATTCCTCGATCCGGGCGGCCAGTGCCCGGTCCTCTTCGGTGATTTCAATTTCCCGGGCCCCTTCTTTCCCGGTCGAAACGGCAATCGGTTCCCTGCGAGACAACGATCGAACAAAAATAACGTGAATATTTATTAAAAGTATTATTCCAAGCAGAACGGTGAGCCAGTCGCCCGCTGTTTCCAGTACCGGCCCCTTAAAAAACAGGAAATTAATGATCCCGGTGATTATGGTCGCGGCGCCGTAATAGATGAGAAGCTGGCGCAGTCTCCTGGCCGCGTTATCCAGTTCATCGGCAAGCTCCAGTCCTGCCACTATCACTGCTGCAGCAGTGAGGATCAGCGAAAACAGGGCAGGTATGATAAAATACCAGATCATCAGCATATCCACCATGAACGGCAACAGCTGATGCTGGTAAGCATTTATCAGGAAAATTGTGACAAGGAGCTTGATGATGAGAACAGGCCAGTGCCACGGAAGGGGCCTGAAGTCCGGGTCCCTTGTGGCATAGGCAAACATCCAGAGCCAGAACGTCATTCCCACCTGGAACAGGACAAGGGGGAGCATGAGAAACCTGTTCGCATCAAGGGCGTACATGACCGGCAGCAGGAAGTACGCCAGGGCGCCGGTGCCGATCATGACGGCATAGACCCTGTCCCAGGAACGGAGCCGGGGCGCAATCAGCACAAGAAGAAGGAGAATGTGGGAGCTGACGATGACGCGGCCGACGTCGATGGCTTTGAATTGAATCATGGTGTATACTAACGAGCTGATATGGTTTTTTATTTTCCCATCATGATATAATTCAAGGTTCGAATATGCCGATTACATGCGTCTGCAAGCAATCAGGAAGTACCGGTTACGCCGCAGCACCCATCCGAAGCGGCACGAAAGGCAGAACCGATAAAACCCATTGTGCGGCAAAGCTGTATGCCGAAGCAAACACTTTTTGCAGAGGTGGAACTGAAGATTACCATGACAAAAAATACAGTCAGGCATTACCGTTCTCTGATCCGGCCGCTTCGAAATTCAATAAGGGCACATCTAAAAACCAGCATTTACAATTATCCTTATAATTGTAAATGCTGGTTTTATCAGACTTTGTGCACACAAGGGGACTTCAAAAACATAGTTTTTAGAAGTCCCCATAATGTTTCCGTATCGCGGGATGGGATCAAGGTCTGAAACGCGCGCGAGTCCGGCTTAACTCAACTCTGACAACAAGGCAGGATGAGTTTGAACGAAGGCCCGGGGATGTTCTTCCAGTACCCTGGAAATAATTTCTTTGCAGAAAATGCCCGTTTGATATATATTGAACGGCATGAACCCCTTCAGCCGAAACGTTATCGCCGTAATAAAACAGATACCTCCCGGCCGGGTCACCGGTTACGGCACCGTTGCGGCCCTGGCGGGAAATCCCCGGGGGGCCCGGGGTGTCACCTGGATCCTCCATTCCCAGTCGCAAAAGCACTCCCTTCCGTGGCACCGGGTGATCCGAAAGGACGGACGCGTGGCCCGGCGGCCCGATTTTGAAAAGCAGGTCTCTTTGCTTCAGGGGGAAGGCATCAGGGTAACTGACGGACGGGTCGACATGGATGAATACGGGTGGCCGTAATCCCCGTAAAGCGGATTGCCTGTGGAATATTTTTCAAGACGGCCCCTTTGACTGTCCCGGCCTTTCATTAAATTAATACCCTTCAATCAAACCCCTCAGTACATAACCGATTGTTTCTGAGAGTGAAACCTCCAGGGGAGGAATCGGGTAGACCCCACCTGCCTCGTCGATAGCCTTTTTTTGAAGATCGGTCTGCCGCGAAGTGATTGAGAGCCCCACCACCAGGGCTCCCTGGTACCGGAGAAAGTCAATGGCCCTGTCGATGGTTATCGCGGGCAACGCCTGGATTGTTATCGATACAACGGTTGCCATGACCTGGAAGAAAAACTTCTTGAACTCCACCAGTTTATCAAGTGAGACATTGGTCTCGAGGGTGGTGTTGAGCATGGGAAGGAGCCTGATGAACCGGGGGTGGCGCACCAAAACCGCGGCCCAGAGGTACGCGAACTCGCCGGTGCCGTACTCCCTCTCCTCTGAAACCGTTTCGGACAGATCCTCAACCCACCTTTTAAAATCATGCTTAATCAGTTCGAGGAAGATCTCCTCTTTCGTCTCGAAGTACTTGTACAGGTTCGAGCGGGTGAAATTCGCTTCCCTGGCGATTGCCGCAAAGGTAATGTCGTCATAATCACCGGTTTCGTAGAGCCGGACCGTGGCCGCGACGATCTCAGCGATGCGCTGCTCCTTCTGCTCGTCGGTCCGGGCCCGCTCCCAGTTTTCATTTTCTTCTCTGTCTGCCATGCTGCTGATCCTCCCTGACCGGCCTGCGGGGCGTCAAGGGGATTTTCAGATCCCCAGGAACCTCCTGATATCGGTATTTTCCAGGATCTCCCTGCCGGCACCGTCCAGGGCCGTGTCCACCATGGCCCTGCCCAGTTCCCGGGAGGATATGCCGAGGCCCGGGGCGATCCTGCCGAGGCCGTGCTCCCAGAGAAACCGGGAGACCCGGTACATCATGTTCGGTTCCCTGCGCGGGGTAACCGGATAAATGTACCCGGGACGCAGTACGTGCACCCGACTGAAGCCGGCGCCCCGAAAAATATTCTCCGCCTTTCCCTTTTCCCGGGCAAAGAGGATACGGCTTTTTTCGGTTGAGTCGGCCCCTCCCCCGCTCAGGAACGACAGGGCGGCGCCGGGGCTTTTTTCACGGAGCATGTCCGAGAAGGCCCGGGAGTAATCAACGGTTATCCTGGCAAACTCCTCACCGGGCACCGCACCGGTATAGACCCCGACGCAGTAGGCGCAGGCGGTGATATTTTCAAAATGGTTCGCCACCGGTTTGTAGTCCATGAAATCGTCATGGACTATCTCGTTCAGCTTTCCGTGGGTCACACCGGTGGGCCTTCGCACCAGGGCCGTCACCCCGGTCACGTCGTCCCGTCCCAGGGCATAATTCAGCGCCTCTCCCCCCACCATGCCGGTGGCCCCGGTTATCAGTATATTTTTCGTATCTGCCATAGTCCGCACCGTAACAGGCTCCTGACAAAAATCTCATTCCGTGCCGGCGGCCCGGGTGATGTTCTCCTGGTAGTCAAGGGCCCTCTCCCGTGAGAAGTGGTCGACAATGAATACTATAAAAGAAAGAACCATCAATGCCAGGGCGACACTCCGCAACAGGGGACTTTTCCCGAGGAGAAAGAGCCCGACGGCAGTGATCATGATTACAGCCGCTGTCGTAAAGGTATACTTGTAGGCGCTGACAAAGCCCTCGACCCGCTTGAGTTCCTGTTCCTTAAAGGCGGCCGGGTCCTGCCGGTACTCCTCCTGAAAGGCGGGTATCCTGATCTTGTTCTGGACCACCAGGTACCCTCCCAGAGCAAGGGTGAGCAGGGTAACTGCCAGCATGGGGACAACAATCGCCCTGGCCAGTTCCGTTGTGCCGAGTTTCCAGAAACCGAGAGTCGCGGCAAGAAGGACAAAACCGGCGGTAAGGATGGCCCACCCTTCGAATATCTCCCCCCTGCACCAGTTGACCGTGTAATCGAGAAAACTCATGAAACCGCCTCCTGAAATAAGATATCCAGGTGCTGAGCCGATGCTTCTGCAGCCTGTTGCCGTAAAAATAAGAGACACTGTGTCACCTGTCAACCATGATATTGCTAAAAAAACGTGAATTCCCCAAAAAGACACAAATTTTATGAAAAAAAGGCTCTGACCCCTTGACAAAAGACATTCTGTCTCTTATTTTTATATAAATGACACAGCGTCTCTTAAATACACTACTGGAGAAAATTATGAAAACAGGAAAGAAAACAGCATTCGTGACCGGGGCATCCTCGGGAATGGGGAAGGAGATCGCGAAGAAACTCCTGGCCGACGGACTCACCGTGTACGCGGCAGCCCGGCGGGTTGAAAAAATGAAAGACCTGGAGGAACTCGGGGCCCGCGTCATCAAAATGGACATCACCAAAGAGGAGGACGTGGTAAACGCGGTCATGACCGTGGAGAATAACCACGGAGGCATAGACGTTCTCGTGAACAACGCCGGGTTCGGCTCCTACGGCACCGTGGAGGACACCAGCATCGAAGACGCCCGGTACCAGTTCGAGGTGAACCTCTTCGGCCTGGCCAGGCTCACCCGGCGGGTCCTCCCCTATATGAGAAAACAGAAGTCCGGTACTATCGTCAACATCTCCTCCATGGGTGGAAAGATCTACACCCCCCTGGGAGCATGGTACCACGCCACGAAACACGCCCTGGAGGGATGGTCCGACTGCCTGCGGCTTGAATTGAAGGATTTCAACATTGACGTGGTCATTGTCGAACCGGGGATGATAAAAACCGAGTTCGGTGACGTTCTCCTCGAGGGCCTCAAGAAACGATCGGAAGGGTCTGCCTATAGTGGGCTCGTAGCTAAACTCGTCAAGGCCACCGAATCAACATATGAGAAAGGGAGAGGATCCCATCCTTCAGTAATCGCAGATATCGTTTCAAAAGCGGTAAAGGCCCGGAAACCGAAGACCCGGTACGCCGGGGGCAGTATGGCTAAACCGCTCATGTTTATTCGGCGCTGCTTCAGCGACCGGTTCTTTGACAAGGCGGTGATGAGCCAGGTGAAGTGACACATAACGCTCGGGGCCTGGAATGCCGGCAACCCAATCAGGCGTTTGCCTTATCAGGCATTTTCTATCAGCATGTCGAATGCCGGTTTCCACGAGGAGTACCTGCCCACGTAGTCCTGGCCGCACACCCATTCGATATCCCTCTCCTCGATGATGGACCGCATCATCCGGGCCCCGTCGAGGGTCAACCTTCCGTGGCCGTATGGATTAAACGTATGGGGTACACCGTCTTTTTTCGCGAACACGTAATCGCACACAAACAGGGCGTTCTCGAATATATAGCAGGTAAACCCGGGGGTATGGCCGTTGATGTGAAAGGCCTCGATACCGTGCAGGTCGAAGTTCTCCGTGAACCCGGTGTCGAAAACAAATCCCCGGCAGAGGTCGTGGTTCGAATCCTGTTCGTGTATATGGACCCGGCTGTTGAAGAGTTCCCGGTAGAGATTGCTGGCACCGAGAAAATGGTGGTGGGTGAAGAGGTTGACGTCAACCCGGCTCAAGTTCCGGTCAAAGGAAGACGGGCAGTCGATCATCACCGCAGGGCCGGATGTTTCAAGGCGGTACGCTGAATGCTCGTACCCGAGCTCTGGACGGGACCGGAGCCCGCTTATGGTATCGGTGATCTTCTCTTCCCTGACCGAATATTTTTTCATGCACTCTTCCATGGCGATAATCATCTCTCTCGGCGCCCCGCAAAAGGGGCACCGCTCCGGATAATATCCGACCATGTTGTATCCGCAGTTTTCGCACACGTATTGTTCGTTCCGCATTTCTTCCTTTTGAAAGCACGTTTTTGCTGATCAGATCCTCGATGTTGATTACTCAGGGTGTACGCTTCACCCTGATATGATAATACATCACAATATTCAAGTCGGCAAACACTTTTACTATCAAAGAATCACCTAACCGGGAGCGACGACTGCCCCGGCTACTGCCTTCAAAAATCCGAACTGCGCCCCTGTCCGGCACATTGCGAATGCGCGTATGTGCGGGAAATGATTGATATAATCAATGAATTGTTTCAACAGCTATCCCTGTCAACGTCCCGTGATGAAGGCCGCGGCATCCATGATGTTATCAAACCTCTGTTTATTTGCGGGAAGGTCATCGGCATGTTTTCTCCCATGCCCTGTTAAAACATACAGTCCCGTTGCCCCGGCCCCGTCTCCGAATTCAACGTCATGGGGATGATCGCCAACGGTATAGGACGCGGCGATATCGATACCGTAGTCCCTGTTCGCTTTATTAATGAAATAAGGCTTTGGTTTAATACAGGCGCAATTCTCGTCCCTGGTATGGACGCAGCAGAAGGTCTGCTGGATGGTTATTCCATGAGAACGCAATACCGATGCAACATGGGCGTTTACTTCTGCGGCCGCTTCCCCGCTTATCTTTCCAAGGGATATTCCCGACTGGTTGGTGACGATAAAGAGAAGAAATTCTTCGTGAAGCATCTTCAGGGCGTCGACGGCGAAAGGATAAAATTCGACCTGTTCGATCCTGTCGATATACCCGTTGTCCTCTATAATCGTCCCGTCGCGGTCGAGGAAAACGGCGGGACGTTTTCTTCCGTCTTTCATCAGGGATCCTTACTTCTGCTTTTCCCGCAGATGATCCTGTATGAGCAGGCAGTCCAGGATGACGAGGGCCGCCATGGCTTCGACCACCGGGACCGCCCGGGGAACGATGCACGGGTCGTGGCGCCCCTCGATACTCAGGTCACGATTTTTCCCCGACGTATCGAATGTCTGCTGGGGCAGTCCTATGGAGGGGGTCGGTTTCACCGCAACCCGGGCGATTATGGTCTCCCCGGTGCTGATTCCGCCGGTTATGCCGCCGGCGCGGTTTGTCAAAAAACCGCCGTCCTTCATTTGATCATTGTTGGCGCTGCCCCGCAAACGGGCCGCGTTGAAGCCCTCGCCTATTTCCACTCCCTTGACGGCGCCGATTGAAAAAAACGCCCCACCCAGGCGGGCGTCGAGCTTTGCGAAGACCGGGTCCCCCAGGCCGGCCTCGACGCCCGTTATCTGCACCTGGATGATGCCTCCCACCGAGTCGTCCTGCTCCTTCGCGTTGATAATGGCCTTTTCCATTTCCACGGCCGCCCGGGAATCGGGGCTGCGGACCGGGTTCTTTTCGATAACATCGTAGTCAATGGTGTCGGCCCGCACACCGGCGATCTCCAGGGAAAAGGCGCGGATCTCGACACCCCGCTGCGCCAGGACCTGCTTCGCCACCGCGCCCCCCATGACCCGGCCCGCGGTCTCCCGCCCGGAGCTGCGCCCGCCGCCCCGGTAATCTCGTATCCCGTACTTTTTCCAGTACGTGAAATCGGCGTGACCGGGACGGAAAATATCCCTGAACGCCTCGTAGTCCTTTGAGCGGTGATGCCTGTTCTCAATGACCATGGCCAGGGGCGCCCCGGTGGTCTGGCCCTCGAACACCCCGGAAAGAACGCGCACCCGGTCCGCTTCCGAGCGGGAGGTGGTGACGCTGCTCTGTCCCGGGCGCCTCCGGTCCAGCTCGTGCTGGATGCTCTCTTCCGAAACGGCGATTTTCGGCGGAAGCCCGTCGATTACAACCCCAAGGGCCGGGCCGTGGCTTTCGCCGAATGTATGCACCTGCAGAATATGGCCCAGGGTGCTGAACCGGGCGGAAGAAAGATACATCTCCTCTTCGACGCGATCTTTAACACGTTGAGCGATATGCTCCGGGGTTTCATCCGGGCCGGTTTCAATCACTGTATCTGCATAGGGGAGCACTATTTCGTCAATCATCCGCACCCTGGCGCTGAACTCGTCCCGGGGATTGTCACTTTTGAGATAGGCGGGGATCCCGTCCTGTATAACACGGGACCAGAGAAGGCCGGGGTCCCCTTTCAGGTAGACCATCATCCCGCTATGCCGAAGCAGTCGCCGGTTTTCTGGGTTCAACAGGGCGGACCCGCCGGTACTTAATATAGTGAACCGTTCCTGCGCCGCTTTTTCCACCGCCCGTGCCTCCAGGGCGCGGAACTCGGTTTCACCATGGGCCCGGTGGATTTCACGGCAGATGAGCATCTTTCCGGATTGTTTCTCATACTCCTGCTCGATAATGTCGTCTGTCTCAAGATGGGGAATGTCCAGGAGGCCGGAGAGTATCCGGCCAACGCTGCTTTTCCCCGCCCCCTTGGGGCCCGCTATGACAATATTCATCACCCGTTATCCGATTGAATGTTCTAATTTATGAGTATCGGCCATTTCAAAAAAATTTTCATGAAAAGAAAATCGGTCTCAATCGTTATAGCGCATTAGGCATGAAACTCGCCTGTTTCAGCAATCACTTTTTTACCGACAGCGAAACGTAATCATCACACGAATAAAATCTCATATAATGAACACATAATCCAGGCTGCGCCACACGAAATAACCGATGAGAAGCAGGGCTGATACGAGTGAATACCAGGTGAAATTTTTGCTCATGAACATGAACCGCGGTGAAGAAAAGAAGAGCAGTACCGCCGCCCATATGGCCGAGCGCAAATATTGCGGTTCTACCGCGCCGTAAGGCGCGGCTTTTTCACTTTTTTCGAAACAGACGATGGCTTACAGCGTCGCCATCTCCACGTTGCTGAACCGCCGGTTGTAGTACTTCATGTACTGGACCTTTCGCTCCAGGGCCTGGATGACCGCGCTGGCGAAATTGACCTTCTCGAACTTCTGGGCGCTCCCGAGACCGCCGGGAGTGAACACGTTGATTTCCATCAACTTGTCCCCTGCGATGTCGAGGCCCACGAGAAACATGCCGTCAACCACGAGTTTCGGCCTCACTATCTCCACCAGGTGGAGCATATCCTCAGTGACCTCGGCTGCCTCGAGGGAACCCCCGGCGTGGATGTTGCTCCTCAGGTCTCCCCCGCTCCGCACACGGCTGAAGGCCGCGAATTTTCCCTTGTAACGAAGGGGGCTGCCGTTCATGACAAAGAGGCGCACGTCCCCCTGCTCCGCTGCCGGCAGGTACTCCTGGGCGATGATGTACCCGTCCCGGATTATGGCGTCGATCATCTGGTTGATGTTCGGCATGTCTTCGGGCCGCACCATGAAGACGTTGGTCCCCCCGGAGCCCTGAAGGGGCTTTATGACAATCTGCTTGTGGTGCTTCGCGAAATGCCTGATGTCCCCCCGATCCCTGGTGATGAGGGTGGAGGGCCGTACCTGCTCGGGGAAGGTCTGGAAGTAGGACTTGTTCATCGCCTTGGCCAGGCCGTTCGGGTCATTGAGGACGATGACGCCGTGGTTCATGGCCATGCGCCCGAAGGTTATGCCCGCGTGCTGGGCCCAGGGCCGCCTGATAGTGTCCTCGGAAGGATCGTTCCTGAGCATCAGGATGTCCAGGTCGCTCACCGTTATGCGCTCGCTTACGGCCTTCTTGCCCCTGAGATCGGAGAGGTAGAGCTCGTCATTCTTGTAGTTGTCCTTCGGCACGGTGGTGGCCCTGGCCCGGATCATTTCGTCCGGATCGTATGCGAAGTCATCCACCTCGACGGTCCAGACCCGGTGCCCCCGGTTCACCGCGTTCCTTGCGAGGCGGGTGGTGCTGTAAGTGGACTTTTCCGTGTCCAGGGAATTAATGACAAATCCAATATCCATAGTTTAACTCTTGTTATGTGATAAGGGCATATCTAATATTTTTGATTTATCCATGATTGCAAGAAGGTCCCGGTATTCGGGACTCAGCCCGCCGTTACGGTTCCCGTTCTTTTCCATGTACTCGCTGATAAAACCGGGTATTACCGGGATATTGCCGAGTATTTTTCTCGATTCGAGTTCCAGCACGAACGGAATCTGTTCAAAAGACACCTTGCCGAAAAATAAATGCTCCCAGTTGTTGTTTTCGTGTAGATAGTATAAAAGTTTTATAAATCCTTTCAGGTAGACAATGTCCTTTATGAAACCACCGCTACGGAAGTTCCGCATGGCGATAATGAACGAAAGGTTTTGCGAGAACCCGTATTCCCGGTGAAGCCGGCGAAAGGCATCAACGAAATCGGCGCCGTCCACCATCATCCTCGCCGCCATGACCCGTGCCGCCAGGAGCCTGAGCCGGTTCTCGTCCAGGCCCCCTGTTATATGTTCCGAGAGGATCGCTATCCCCTCCTGGAGCTCATCGTACCCGGCGAACCCTGACTTCAAAAGCTGAAAGGGCTGGGACATGCCGTTGAAATAGGTGACTATGTGGATCCCCACCTCGTGGTTCAGGACCGATCGCAGCCTGGTCTTCCGTATCCTGGTCTTCGTCCCGATGAAGAGGTTCCCCCGTGAAACCAGGATGCCGCTCACGTCGTCGTCGATCACCACCTTGGAGGTTATCTCCCGGTACTGCTTCCGGTACTTTTCGATCTCGCGGACCGCCCGGCCGGCGATCTCCTTCGCCGAATAGTAGCTCTCCCGGCCCGTTCCCGGAACCGGCCGGGGATAGCGTTCCAGGATCTTCTCGGCGGTTTCGCAAAGCTCGTCGCCAATCCCGCCGTAAAGCTGCAGGCTGCCGTAGAGGAACCGTTTCGTCCCCCTGTCTTGAAGTAGCGAAATCTGCCGGTCGAGTTCAAGCTGTTTTTCGTAAAAAAGCTGAAAAAATACCGGGTCATCTATGGAATTCAGATCTATCTTAAAGAGCTGGTGCTTGAGCCTGGCGGGCTCGACCGGTACCGGGCGGTACCGGAAATCCGGTTTTTTGCTGAAGCCGGATCTCCGGAAAACCTGCCACGCGTCGTCAACGTTATACGGCGTCACGAGAAAAAGCAGGTCAAACAGGTTGCTGATCTCCGCGATGGAGCGGTCGATGTCACGGACGTTCCTGACGAAGCCCCTGTTGCCCAGGGCCTGGTAGTTCTTCGGCCTCCTTCCGGTCTTGGTCCTGGTAAAATCGAAGAGGGCCCGCCGCAACGACCGGGAAAAAAACCGGTGGAACCGCCGGAACACCAGGGGGTAGGGCATGGTGTTCTCCGGGTTGATGAAAAATGGATTGAGCTCCACCCCCACGGTAAAGCAGTTCAGCCCGGCAGGGAGTTTTTTCCCGACAACGCGTGTAATCTCCGGAAGGCACTCCCCCCTGATACGCCGCAGGCGGATTCTCATCTTCGTCCGTTCGACCATGAACTTCCCGAGCTCCCGCTCCAGGGTGCCGGTGAAGTTCTCGGCCTGCCGCCCTTCGGGGTTGATGATCGCGACCTCGGGCCCGAGCATCTCGCTGTCGTCCAGGGTATAGTCGTCGGTAAAGCGGATAGACACGATGAGGCAGGCGCCGAACTCCCGGTCAAGGAGCGTCACCACCGACTCGAGAAGTTTTTTCAAGAGGGGGAATCCTTCTTCCCCATCCTCGTACAGAAGGTAGGACGACTCGCTCCTGATGAGGCGTGACGCGCCATAGTCGCGAAAGTCGCCGTTAAACCGGTAGAGAATGATAAAGGGGAGTTTCCGGTCGACGTGGATCCTCCCCACCGAGGGAATGTGGAGATGTACGCTCCGGTTCTCCTCGATACTCTCGAGCACGGTTTCTACCTGGTCTTTTTTATGGGTCTTCCTGTTCATGCTTTTCAGTTCAGCCCGGCGATTTCTTCCGCTATCCCGGGAATGGCGTGTTCAAGGGCGCGGCGGATATCCTTCATGACCGCAGTATCCTGTTTGCCGGTCCATTCGTCCATAAAAATCTTCTTCAGTTCAACGGAAAGAACGCACACCCGGTCGCGGTAGTTTTCGTGGATCCACCGGGGGAAATGCCCCCCGGAGAATTTCACGTTCTCCCGCACGTCCAGGGGCTCACCCCCAACATTACAGCTTTTCAGGTCACGTATAAACCTCTTTATGAGCCGGTTCCACGTGTCGGTGCCCATGGTGCCGGTGCCGACGTTTATGGCCGGGTTTTCCTCCGGGTTTGCCGGCGGAGCTTCGGGACCCTCCCGCCGGTGGTTGTAGGAGTGAATGTCAAGCATGACGACTCGTCGGCGCCTTTCGATCACCGCGTTGAGGTATTCCCCGAGTTCCCGGTAGAAGCGGTCGTACAGGGAAAGGAGACTCCCGAGTTCTTCACCGGCCGGTAAATCTTTCCAAACCCGAAGCCCCCAGGAGTCCTCCGGATTCAGGTAGACCGCCTTCTCCCGGGGCCGGTTCAGGTCCGCAGCGAAGCGGGAGAGCCTTACCAGGATACGGTTCCCTGTTATGCGGGTAAAGTACCCGGTGAAGGGGTCCTCCTCCCGGAGGCGGCCTGACGCCGGAAGGGCGTACCGTTTCCTGAAACCGGGCGGTATCCGGCTTCCGGCATGGATCGCCGCCGCGACGACCGGCAGATCTTCCCCCTGAATGAACTTCCAGTAATTTATCATTGAAATAAAATTCAGAATATAGTATACTGCTGTAAGGTTAGTAAACCGCGATGATTAAGGGTACATAAATAAACCGGTTTTATCAATAATTTTTTTTCATATTCAGACCGATTTAAACCAAAATATGTTCCCAAAAGGGAATTTCTAACATGAAAAGTATTTTCATGTTAGAAATTCTAAATGTCAAACAAATCATCAGATGTCATTCAACTCCATCCCGTCACCGGGAGAGAGAAATACATCTCACACAGGAAGGACCAGTGTACAGGAAGGAAGAAGAAAAACCCGTGGAAAGGAGCAGGTTCCACACCCTTGAGGCAGACTTCAAGCGCCCCCTATACCGCATCAAAGAGAAAACCAGGGCCTGTATCAGAGAGACCCTCACCTCCCTCTACGGGAAACGGAAGGCTGAACGGTACCTCCCGGAATTCGAGAGGATACTCAGAGTGTACCACGCCTACAAGACGAAAGAGATGATCGAGTGGGAGAAGGGCATCACCCCGGCGGATCGCTTCACTGAACAGGACGCGGTGCTCATAACCTACGGCGACCTGGTCAAGGACGAACACCGGAAACCCCTGCAGACACTTCTTGAGATATCGACACGGTACCTCCGGGGGGTTTTCAATACCATACACATCCTTCCCTTTTTTCCCTACTCGTCGGACCGGGGGTTCGCGGTCATGGACTTCCGGCAGATTGACCCGAACCTCGGCCAGTGGGCCGACATCAACCGGATGAAAGACGACTTCAAGCTGATGTTCGACGGTGTCTTCAACCACATATCGGCGCGAAGTTTCTGGTTCCAGGAGTTCCTGAACGGGAACAAAGAGTATGACGACTTCTTCACCGTGTTTTCCGAGAAGCGGAAGGTATCGAAGGCAAGGCTCAGGAAACTGATGCGCCCCCGCACCTCCAGCGTACTCACCGAGTTTTACACCTACCACGGGAAGAAATACGTGTGGACCACCTTCAGCCCGGACCAGATCGACCTGAAATTTCAGAACCCGAAAGTGCTATTGAAGATGACGGAGATCCTCCTCTACTACGTCCGCAGGGGGGCGGACCTTGTCCGCCTTGACGCGGTGACCTACCTCTGGGACGAGCCGGGAACGACCGGGGCGCACCTCTGGCAGACCCACGCCATCATTAAGCTCTTCAGGAAGATGCTCGACGAGGTCGCGCCTCACGTCGCCCTCATTACCGAGACAAACGTGCCCCATGAGGACAACATCAGCTATTTCGGCGACGGGCACGACGAGGCCCAGATGGTGTACAATTTCGCCCTGCCCCCCCTGGTGCTCCATACCATGCATACCGGAAACGTCGAACGCATCACCCGGTGGCTGGACACCCTGAAAAACCCCTCGCCGGCCGCGACCTTCTTCAATTTTCTCGACAGCCACGACGGCATCGGCCTCCTCGGCGCCAGGGGGATACTCACCGACGAGGAAATTCGTTCCATGGCCGACAACGTCACGGAGCACGGGGGCCTCATCTCCTACCGGACCGAACCGGACGGGAGCGAGTCCCCCTACGAGTTGAACATTACCTCCTACAGCGCCATGAACCTCGAGGGCTCCCGGGAGGACGTCGACATCCAGGTGCGGCGCTACCTGGCTGCCCGCTCGATACCCCTGGTGATCGTGGGCGTTCCGGGAGTATACCTTCACGGCCTCCTGGGATCAAAAAACGACATTGAGGCCATCAGGAAGGGACACGAGAAACGGAGCATCAACCGAAACATCATTTTAAGAAAAGACCTGGAAAAGGCCCTCCTGGACGAGAACACCACCGCCCGGAAGGTCTCCTTCGGGCTCTCCCGCCTCATCCACAAGCGGATCTGTGAGAAGGCCTTCCACCCCCAGGGGCCCCAGAAGGTACTTTTTTTGAACGACGGGATCTTCTCGGTGCTCCGCACCTCCCCGGACGGGGAAGAGCGGATAATAGCCCTGACCAATGTCACCGGGGAGAACCAGTCAGTGGTTATCGACATCGGAGCCCTGGGCTGTTCAGTCAGCACATGGAAAGACATCGCGGGCAAGCGGGAATTCCGGGAGAACTGTGACACCATCTCTCTGAAGCTGCGGCCGTACCAGGTCTGCTGGCTCAAGGGGGTTTCGTAATAAAGGGGAGATCTTCTTTTTATTTCCCCAATCCCCGAAAGGTGACAGGGAACTCATCGAGCAGCTGTCGGTACTTGATAACCTGACCGAGGAAGACCGCCAGTTTATCAAGCACATCATCAATTCATTTGTCGCAAAAATCAGGTGAAGAATTTCATGTCTAAGGTGAGTTAAGGAATCTCATGTCGACACAGTAGTGTAAACAGCCTTATACCAGGAGATAGTTACTTCATTTTCTGGAATTTGATTCGATATCCCAGAGCCGTGGTGATTTCATTTAATTTTTTCAGGGTAATGTTCGATGTTTTACCGGAACGAATATTCTGGATAATTGCCGGGGACACACCGGCCTTTTCCGCGAGTTTTCTCACTGAAATATTGTTTTCCTCCATGGCTTCAAGGAGAAATTCGTTAAGAAGAAATTCATTGTATCCCCTCTCAAAACGTCCCCGCCTTTGGGGATCTTTCATGATTCGTTCATAGGTTGATATTTTCTTAGTCATAATAGATTCCCTTTTTAGTTCGTTGCATGTAATCGTCACGGCAGCTTACCGCTCTTTCTTTTTCATTCTTCGGCAATTTATCAGACTTTTTCCTGAACGCGTTCGTCACAATGATTTTCTTTCCCTTCACGAAAAAGCACAGAAATCTGTCCGGCTGAGGCTTAAAGGCGAATATCTCATCCCCTTCATAGCGAAACTGCGTCTTGTTATTGATCTTGCCGAAATCACCCATACGCCGAAAAAGATAGAGTAACTTGTCCTGCTGATTTTCACTCAAACCATTGAAATATTCAAGTGTTTGACTCTCATCACGTTCAGTATGATACCATTCGATGGTGAAATAGTCACCCTCATATGCGATATATTCCGCCAACCCCCCAAGTGTACTAAATTATTAGTACAGTGTCAATCTTTATAATATTTTTTACGACACTACTCCTATCCTTCTTTGATTTTGAACCAGGGGTTGGTTAAAACCCTTTTGGTTCCCCGCGCTGGCCGCGCGGTGTGGGGGCTCTACGCTGAGAGTGTAATACATACGCAGGGGGTGACAGGATGTCAAAAGAACGCTCGGCTGGACGGGGGTGAGTTCTCGTGCCGTCGCTGTCATTAATGTAATTGACTCTGTTGAAATCAGGGAAAGAAAATCTAAGCCACGTCGGAAAAATCAGAAAGCGCGTAATTCGTTTTGAGAAACTGGTTGACCCGGCGGACCCTGCGGCGGACGGTCCGCTCCGAAACCCCGAGTCGTTCCGCTATCTGTGACGTGGACAGGGCTGAGATATTCTTCATAAAAAAGACCGTACGGCATCCCTCCCCCACGCCGGCAAGATAGGGAACCATGATCTCCGTCAGGGGGGGCGATTCAATTCTCTCATGAACCATCTGGTAATGGGGGTGCTCGTCCACGACCTCTATGGGGAGGTGAATCCTGCTGTTTCTTTTCAGCCAGTTTATGGAGCAATTCCGGGCGGTCTTGAATACGAATGCCCGGAGGTTCACCTCCTTAAGATCGTATCTCGCCATGTAGAGGAGTATCCGTTCAAATGAATCATGGAGGATGTCCTCGGCGTAATCGGGGGCCTGTGTTATCCTGGAGATGAAGGTAAGGAGCCGGCGCCGGTTCTCCCGGTAGAGATCCTCAATTCTCGAAATGTCGACCATGGCGGCCTCACTGCTGTAATGGAAATCGGCTTTTGTTGAACCGTTACTTTACTGTCGAGTACACTGGCCCCGGGGGTTATCCTGGCCTGCCTGGTACCGGATTGTATCTTTTTATAACGGGGTACATCTAACAATTTTATTTAGCACTGGTTAATCAAGGCTGATAAAAGTTAAACCAATATATGTACCCAAAAGGGAACCTTTTTTTCAATTAATAGATGTTCCCTAAAGATTAAAAATACACAGATTTTCAGGTCCGGCAACAGATAGTCATCAAATTTTTCGTGGTTTTTCGATTTTTTTCAGCCCCGGTGTCCGCTTTAAATTTTTATTTTTGTTATAGATGTATAGATTCTATATTTCTGAGGTAAAAAAATGAAAAAACTAGTATTACTTTTTTTGATCGGAACTGCCATGATAGCGTGGGCACCGGTAATGACATCAGATAATCTCATGTCGAAAAGCACTCTTTTCGCCCAGGACGACAGTGACGATTCCGGTGATTATGACTACGGTGATTCATACGACTATCCCGAAGAAGACGACTCTGACAGCGACGATTCTGACGACTCGTCAGGGAACGAAGAGTAAATGCACTTACAACCGGCGATGAACCGGGAAGCGAGGAAGGGGTAGAGTAATTCCCAGACCAGCTATACTTCAGACTTTACTGTGACACATTGCAGCGAACAGTTATTACGAGGGGGGATATGCCTTCCGGGGCTTATCCCCCCTTTTTTTTTTATTCGATAACAAGTAATTGATTTTTTTTCATACAAATACCATATGGCAGATAGTCGCTGGTGAACTGTATCACTGCAACAGCTCGCGGGCACTTCGCCCCTGATTATACAGCATCCTTAATACCGGATCGGGAGGTATGTATGAAAACCTGCATCCCTGGCACCAGACTTTCCCGACGATAAAATACCCGCTCAGCGCATACGGACAGGAATCAATGAAAACAGGAAAGAATTTCGGCGACATCCCTCGTGAATTTTCTGCCAGGGAAAAAGCTGCCATTGCCGTGGTTCCGGTTCCCTACGACGGGACCAGCACCTGGATGAAGGGGGCGGACCGGGGCCCCGCAGCCATAGTCGAGGCCTCGGCGAACATGGAGCTCTACGACACGGAGACCGGCACCGAGGTCTACCGGCGGGGCATATTCACCGACGCCCCGGTCACGGAAAAGAAAACCCCGAAGGCGATGGCGGATGCGGTCCACCGGCGGGTAACCGGCCATCTGGAACGGAATGCCTTCACCGTGACCATCGGAGGGGAGCACTCGGTCTCCATCGGCGCGGCCCGTGCCCACCATGACCGCTTCGGCGGCTTGTCCGTGCTCCAGCTTGACGCCCACGCCGACCTGAGGGAGTCATACAACGGCTCCCGCTTCAACCACGCCTGCGTGATGAGGCGCATGATGGAGCATTCCCCGGTGACCCAGGTCGGTATCCGGAGCATGGACATATCAGAAACGGGGATCAACGACGAAAGGATTTTTTTCGCCGATGAGATCCACAAAAGCGTAGACTGGATCAGCCGGGCGGTGGATACCCTCTCGGGTGACGTGTACGTTACAATTGATCTTGACGTATTCGATGTGCCCTATATGCCGAGCACCGGGACACCGGAGCCCGGGGGCCTTGACTGGACCCAGGTGACCGGCCTGTTACGCCAAACGGCGCGGGAACGGCGGATAGTCGGGTTCGATGTTGTCGAGCTCTGCCCGAACAGGACGAGCAGTCCCTACGATTTTCTCGCGGCCAAGCTTATCTATAAAACGCTGAGTTACGTATTCGAGGAGAAATAAAGTGGCACATAACAATAAAAAAGACTTTCTCAGGGAGCCGGTCGAGCACGTCGACTTCACCTCCTTTGACTCAACCCCGGTCATCGACGCGATGCGGAAGATGTCTTTCACTTCCCGGGAGACGGCCCGGGCGGCCGACATCCTTGACAAGATGATCCGGGACCCTGAATGCACCATTTTCCTCACCGTGGCCGGAAGCACCGGGGCCGCGGGCTGCCTTGACCTGTTTGCGAAAATGGTCGAATGCAACATGGTTGACGCCGTGGTGGCCACCGGCGCGGCAATCGTGGACATGGACTTCTTCGAGGCCATCGGGTTCAGGCACTACCGGGGGAACCCCCACGCCGACGACTCCCTGCTTCGGGAACTCTACATCGACCGAATATACGACACCTACATAGACGAGGAGGAGCTCCAGATCTGCGACGAGACGATCAAGGTGATAGCGGACTCACTGGAGAAGCGGCCTTATTCCTCGAGGGAATTCATCATGGAGATGGGCCGCTACCTGACGGGTAACGCGAAGAAGAAGGGCTCCCTGGTGGAGACCGCGTTTCACAACAGGGTGCCGATCTTCTGCCCGGCCTTTTCCGATTCCAGCGCCGGGTTCGGGCTGGTGAAGCACCAGTTTGAAAATAAAGAGAGCCACCTTTCCATAGACTCGGTCAGGGATTTCCGCGAACTTACCGAGATCAAGATCGAGGCGGGAACATCCGGCATATTCATGGTCGGCGGCGGGGTGCCGAAGAACTTCATCCAGGACACGGTGATCTGCGCCGAGGTCCTGGGGAAAGAAGTCCCGATGCATCAGTACGCAGTCCAGATAACGGTGGCCGACGTCAGGGACGGGGCCTGTTCAAGCTCCACCCTGAAGGAGGCCGCGTCCTGGGGCAAGGTGGACACGGTCTACGAGCAACTAGTCTACGCAGAGGCGACCACGGTCCTTCCTCTCATCGCGAGTTACATATATCACAAAAGGGACTGGAAAAACAGAAAGAGACGGGAATGGCAGAAACTTTTTACAGATTAAGAGGTGACGAAAGAAAATGATCATGGTACCGAAAAAATTTTTCCTCACTAAGGGAGTCGGCGTCCACCGGGACAAGCTGGCCTCCTTTGAGACCGCCCTTCGGAGCGCGGGAATCGAAAAGTGCAACCTTGTTTACGTGTCGAGCATCATGCCGCCGAAATGCAAGGTCATATCAAAGGCCCAGGGAATGAAGCAGCTCGCCCCGGGACAGATAGCCTACACGGTCATGGCCAGGAGCGAGACCAACGAGCCGAACCGGCTCGTGTCCGCAGCCATCGGCATAGCCATGCCGAAGGACGAGGAGAACTACGGATACCTTTCGGAGCACCATTCCTTCGGCGAGACCGCGAAACACTCGGGGGAATACGCCGAGGACCTGGCCGCCACCATGCTCGCCACCACCCTCGGCATCAGTTTTGATCCGGACCAGGCCTGGGACGAGCGGAAACAGGTCTACCGGGCGAGCGGCCACATTTTCAAAACGAGAAACATCTGCCAGTCCTCGGAGGGGAACAAGAACGGCCTCTGGACCACGGTCATCGCCGCGGTGGTCTTTCTGATGGAATAATTCAACGGTATTTTTTCGCGATAAAGGGAAGGACGATCCCGTGATCGAGGTAGCGCCTCTTCAGCGGTTCCGGAAGGTGCCTGAAGTCGCGCACCAGGCCCCTGCAGCCGGGTGATCCGCAGCGGCACTCCATCTCCCAGAAGTCCTCGTCCATGGTAGTGGAGTAGTCAAAGGTGATCTCCTCACCGGGGGCGATGTCGCTAACGGCAACAAGTTCTATCCTTCCCCGCCGCTCTTTAACCCCGGCGTTCGGATCGCAGGAGTGGTTGAAGTAGTCGTCGATCTTTCCCGAGGGACCCAGGAAAACATCCTCCCCGATCTGCAGAAAGTGGCAGTTGTCCATGTCAACCTGCCTCAGGTACTCGTCCCGGGTGAACGTATCTCCGGTGAACTCGACAATCAGCTCCCCCGGGGCAATATCCTGCCGGGCGAAGACCCCTTTCCCCCGGACAACCTCCCGCAGCTCGAGTATTTTTTCCATGGCGCCACCCTGCCCCGAACGTTATTTTTTTTTCACGATCCCCCGTCCGAAAAATTTCGGGAAAATTTTTCGGGTAAAAAAACCCGATTTATAGCTCCGCACGTCCTCAATGGTGACGAAGGCCTCTGGTTCGAGGACGATCACGATGTCCATGAAACGCTTCACCTCTTTTTTCGGGATCAGGGAATAGATGATGGAGACCGGCCCCTTCATCCCCCTGCCATCAACCGTGGTAACGCCGAATCCCTCTTCCCGAAGCTGGAGGGGAAGTGCCGAGGCCCCCCTGGATGTAACGACCCGGAGGGCCTTGTTACCGATCGGGAGCTTCGCCTCGAGAAACATCCCCACATAGTTTCCCATGGCGAAACCACCGGCGTAAATGATGTAACTGTATATGCTGGTCAGGTGATCCAGTGCGGTGCTTATCGCGGCGAGCCAGATCATGATCTCTATGAACCCGAAAAGGGGGGCGATGGAACGATACCCCTTGGAGATGAGGATTATACGGATGGTGCCGATGGAGACGTCGGCGATACGGGCGAAAAAAATGAATGTCATGACGTATATTTCTTCTTTCATGATAACCACCGATAAAAACAGTTGACTTGTCCCGATATAATCAGTTAATAATACAGTTCCACTGTTAAAACTGTCAAAATAAAATCAGAAATTTTGAACAATATTTTCCTGCTGTCACGGCGGGTATCGACAGGTACTTATACGAAACGACAACCATGAAACAGTTCGGCACATTTAAAGGGGTCTATGTCCCCTCGAACAACGCCATACTCGGGACCGTGCTCTTTCTCCTCCTCCCGGCCCTGACCGCGGACGTGGGCCTCATCGCCATGGCCGGGGTCATACTCCTGGCCCACTCGGTGACCTTTACCACCGCCTTCTCCCTGGCTGACTGCGCCACGAACCTGAACGAAATAGGCGGCGGCGGGATGTACGCCCTGTCCAAACGTTCCCTCGGGAGCGCCCT
>CAZEPS010000001.1:0-72387 GCA_964514165.1 uncultured Leptospirales bacterium | reverse complement strand
CTATAGTGAACCAGAGGGTTGCCAGAAGTGAGTGTCGTTCATCCTTTGCAGACATCATCCTCTGGGCGATATATCCGCCCCCGCCCGGCTCTGCTCCCGGATACCAGGAGGCCCACCATTGCACTGCTATATGAGCGACAAAGGCTGAAAAAGAAACAGAAAGTATGCCGGTGGCCGCAGCGGTTTTCCCGAAGCTGATATCCGGCGTGAAAGAGAAAAGGTGTTCCGGCAGCCTTAATTTTAATCCTTCAATGCCCCCGACCTGGGGAAGGTTAAGAATGACGACAGCAAGGGCGATACACCCTGCCATGGCGATTACGAATTGGAACATGTCAGTGAGGGCGATACCCCATAAGCCGGAAAGGGCCGAGTAGATGCCGACTAAAAGCATGGCGCCCATGATGATGAGAAGAAGGTTGGATTCATTGATGCCGAAAATATGCTCGAGGATTTCAGCGAGTGCGACATTGACCCATCCCATGATGATGATGTTCATGAAAACCCCGAGGTAGATTACCTTGAACCCCCTGAGGAATGAGGCAGAAGGGCCGGAATAGCGTAGTTCGATGAACTCCACGTCTGTGATGATGCTGGCGCGCCGCCACAGTTTTGCGAAAAAGAAAACAGTCAGAACGTTTCCAGCGAGCATGTTCCACCAGAGCCAGTTCCCGGCGATTCCGTGCATGGCAACGAGTTCTGTGACAGCAAGGGGGGTGTCAGCGGCGAATGTTGTCGCAACCATGGTGGTCCCGGCTATCCACCAGGGCAGCTTTCTGCCGGAGAGAAAGAACTCTTCGGTACTTTTACCGGCTTTTTTCGTCAGGAAGACAGCGAATCCAATACTCAGAATAAAATAGGCGGATATTATGCATATGTCAATTAATGCCATAGGGTGTTATTAACAGGAATTTTGCTTTGTATTATGGGCACATCGAAAAATCGATATTATTAATAATATAAATGGATTAAACCGGTTTAAACCAATATATGTGCCTATAAAAGAACCTCCTTTATAATTAATAGAGATTCCCTTATATTTCCTTGAAATAAATATCAACATCAAATCCCCCGTAGCTTGAATTGAATGAAAGATTGATGTTTTCATAAAGCGTCTTAATCTCGATCGGGTCTTCATTGAATTCAGGGGCCTGGAGCCTGAGATCGTGTTCAGCGTATTGCAGCTGATTCGCGAAAGTTCCTGTTATCAGGTTTGCGAGTTCGCCGGCAACATCGCTGTAGCTGGTCTTAATGGAACGAGCGTCATTGGACTGTATGAATTTTTTTGTTATTTCATTAAGGGTATCTTTCGGGAGATTTATTACAATTTCACCCTTCAGGGTGCCGGTAAACTCAACCGCAACCTGATGTTTACTGTTCCCTGACTGAGATTCATATACTTCCTCTATTATGGAGTCTTCAAGAAAATTTTTGAAAATGTGGGTTACCGATCGGGTCAGTAATCTTGAAAACCTTTCATGATCACTCATGTCACACCCTCAAAGAGCTTTGGAATTATGATTTGTAATTTTTTCAAAATGCAAATCCAACAAAAAAAGTTTTATGAACTTTATTTCAGATAACATCTTAATATGACATAATATATTTGCAACAAATATATGAATAGGTTTATTTATTTACTATCTAGTTATAATTTAAGTCACATCCAAATACCAGTAATACAATTATCCATGATATGGTAAATACTGGTTTCATTAAACATAGTGTCCCAATGGGAATTCCCAATATAGTTTTTTTACGAATTCGCCTTAACTCATCCAACAACCCGGAGAAACCTGTCAGTAATCTGAAGCAGTATCAAAAGAGATATTGAAAAATAGAGTGCGTAAATTAAAACGAGAGTTTTTAAATGAGAATTTCCAGGATCTTGTATCACGTCTCTCCGGAGGATGACGGTCGCATTTTTTATACCGTATAGTGCGGCGCCGAAGGGAATGACTGAGCAGAGAGAGATCCATAAGGGATGGGTTCCGATATGTCCTGCGAAAGCGATGGTGTCAAAGCGATTCGCGGTTGAAACAATCGGTGAAACCAGCCAGTAGAAAGCTATATTGAGATAAACGCAGATCCCCCAGTAGCCTGTCCATCGTGCTGTTCTGCTTTTTGCCGTGAAGAAGAGTGGAATAAACACGATACCAGTTATCAGTGCTTCTCCGATAGAGCCGGCGGTATTGACGAATCCGGCCATGGAATCAGGGACACCGGACCACCGGGTGTACCCGCCGATGGGGGAGATGAAGAACGGATCTGGCCGAAGGGTACCCCCCGAAAGGAGTACCGCCGCACCGTGTGAAAGTTCATGGGCAGCTGTGGTAAATGTTTTTATTACTGTGAATACAACTATGGACGCGGCTCCGTAAATGTAGCGTGATCTTTTTGTGCTGAGGTCAAGGAAATCTGTTTTTAAAAACCGTGCTTTGATGTGTAACCCCTTTCATGAACTAAGTAGTTAATCCCGGCAACCGGTCATGTGAGCGTTTCTTCAGCTTTTTGTACCGCGGCTTGAACTGCTTCCCGTATAGATGACGGTTTTTTCCCCCCGGCCTGGGCCATGTCCTTCCTGCCGCCGCCGCCGCCACCGACGATTGGAGCGGTATCTCTGATGATAGTCCCGCAGTCAATGCCCTGGTCAACCGCCGGTTTTGTTGCTGCGTAAAGGAGGAGGGCCTTGCCGCCTGTTTCAGATCCCAGGAACACCGCCGAGTTTTGCTTCCGGGAGCGGATGGAATCGGCAAGTTCCCTGAGATGGGCCGCGTCAACATCAGAAAAAACCTGGGAAACAAGGGCGATCCCGTTTACTTCTTTTGATTGCGCGATTATATCATTGAGTTCAGAGGTAAGGGTGCTTTTTTTCAGTTTTTCGATCTCCTTCTCAAGGGCCCTGGTCCTTGCCTGGATATCCTCAACCTTGCGCACGATACCGCTTTCGGCGGTGTTCAGTGTTTCAGATAGATTTTCTATGATTGTTTCATAGGTCCTGTAGCGGTCAAGGATTCCCTTGAGGGTCACAGCTTCTATGCGCCTCATTCCCGCACCGGGGGATGATTCTTTCAGAATTTTGAAAAGGCCGATTTCACCGGTATTATTCACATGGGTCCCCCCGCAGAGCTCCATACTGTAATCCCTTACCTGGACGACCCTTACTATGTCCTCGTATTTTTCATCGAAGACCGCTATGGCTCCCTTAGCCGTGGCCTCGTCGATATTCATCACCTCGGTATCGACCGGAACGTGCTCCCATATTTTTTTGTTCACGGTATCTTCTATCTTATCGATCTCCTCCCGTGTGAGGGAACTGTAATGCGAAAAATCGAACCGGAGCCTGTCCGGAGCAACCAGGGACCCGGCCTGCTTGACGTGTTCACCGAGGGTGCTTCTGAGTGCTGCCTGTAACAGGTGCGTTACCGTGTGGTTTGCCCTGGTCAGGTTTCTCTTGATTGAATCTATTTGGGCGCGGACATGGTCACCTTTTTTTATGATGCCCTTTTCCACGGATCCCATGTGGATAATTGTCCGGTTGATTTTTTTCGTGTCCCTGACTTGGAAGACAGCACCGGTATCAGAAAAAATTCTTCCGGTATCACCCACCTGCCCGCCGGCTTCGCCGTAAAACGGGGTCTCATTCAGGACCAGGAGCCCGTCTTCACCCTCTGAGATTGCATCGGCTATGCCGGTTGCGGTGTGAAGGCCCTGGACAGTGCTTTCAGAGTAATCATGTTCATACCCGAGAAACACGGTGTCACCGCAGGTCCTGGCAAGTTCCTCCAGGGCCCCGTCAAGCTCCATTTCCATGCCCTTCCAGCTCTGCTTGCCCCGCTCCCGCTGTTTTTCCATCTCTTCTTCGTAGGCTTCCATGTCGACATCAAGACCGCTCTCACGGGCGATTTCGAGAGTCATTTCAACCGGGAATCCGAAGGTATCGTAGAGGACAAAGACCTCCTCGCCGGGTATCATATTCCTTCCGCTTTTTTTGCTCGCCATGATGACCTCGTCAAGGCGGTCCATACCGTTTTCGAGTGTCTCCAGGAAACGCCTCTCCTCGGATTCGATGACCGCCTTGACGTTTTTTTTCGATTCACGGATCTCGGGATAAAATCCCCCCATGGACTCTACCAGGGGATCCACTACCGTGTAAAGGAAGGGTTCTTTCAAGCCGAGCTGCCTGGTGAAACGGAGGGCCCTCCTGAGAATACGCCTGAGGACGTATCCCCGTCCCTCGTTTGAGGGATAGGTCCCGTCGGCCATGGCAAAGGTAAGTGCCCTGGCGTGTTCTGCTATTATATTCATACTCGTTCTGTTATTCTCTTCATAGGGCCTGCCGGTGAAACTGCTGATGTATTCAATGAGTTTAATGAATTCATCGGTTTCAAATACTGTATCCACGTTCTGCACCAGGGTGCCGAGCCGTTCCAGACCCATGCCGGTATCTATGCCGGTGCGGGGAAGGGGATTCAGGTTTCCATAAATATCCTGGTTGAACTGGTTGAAAACCAGGTTCCAGTATTCGAGGAAGCGCTCACAGTCGCATCCCGGCTTACAGTTCGCTGAACCGCAGCTATAGGCCTCCCCCCTGTCGAGGTAGAGTTCGGAACAGGGGCCGCAGGCGCCGGTGTCACCGGCCGGGCCCCAGAAGTTGTCCTCTTTCCCGAGCCTGATGATTTTTTCCGGTGGAACGCCGATATGTTTTTCCCATATTTCAAAGGCCTCGTCATCATCCTGAAAGATGGATACCCAGATGTCCACTTTTTTAAAACCGATTATCTCGGTGGAGTATTCCCAGGAATATTCGATTGCTTCTTTTTTAAAGTAGTCTCCGAAGGAAAAGTTCCCGAGCATTTCAAAAAAAGTAAGGTGGCGTTTTGTTTTTCCCACGTTTTCCAGATCGCTTGTTCTCAGACATTTCTGCACCGTGGCCGCCTTGGTGTATTCGAGTTCCACCGTACCGGCGAACATCGGTTTGAACTGAACCATCCCCGCAGTGGTGAAGAGGAGTGTCGGATCGTCTTTCGGTATGAGGGGGCTCGAAGCCACAACTTTGTGATCCCGTTCCTTGAAATAATCGAGAAATGATTTTCGCAGATCCATTATGGTAAGCATGGGAAACCTCGGTTACGGCAGCACCTCATGTGCCGCCTGAAAGAATTGTCATTATGTACCCGGCTGAAAGACCTGGCTTTTATCATTATAGAAATGAGAATGTGCCTGAAAACACACTTTTCCAATGGAACATGGGCATTGTTTACGGGGGACTGGTTTTTTTTCAAGAAATTATTTCCAGGCCGGCATTGGTCTGTTATAACATGAGAACGTTCCGTCCGTTTATTCGAAATTCATGTCGAAATTGTCCATATCTATGTCAAAGTCACTCTTTGTTTTGTCTGACGGTTTGCTCAATTCCCTGCGAAGTTCTCCCATCATGTAAGCCCCGCTTTTTTCATTATCCACTGTTTTGCCGTCTTCCAGGTAGAATATCCATTCGCCGTTTTTTTTGTCCTGAAGGTATTCACCAACAGCCCTGAGCCTGTTGCCGGGATAGTACTCCCTGAATTTTCCGGTTTTTTTACCCATGATGAAGCCGCCGTTTCCGACTGATTCAAATTTTTTTGTTCCTTCCGGGAAATAGTATTCTATCCAACTGCCGTTTCTGGTATGTTCCGGGGGTTCGCCGAAGATTTCCCCTTCGCCGGTCAGTTTGCCGTCCTGGTATTCCCAGAGCCAGGTGATCTGATCATTACGGTATTGGATCCTGTTCTTTACATCACCGCTGCTGGTATAATAAATGAAGATACCGTTTTTCAGTCCCTTCGTGTAATTCCCCTCAGATGTGAGCTTTCCCTCCGGGGAATATTCCTTCCAGGTACCCTCCATCTGGTCATCAACGAACCTTCCGGTCATATTCACTTTTCCGTTTTCATGGTAACCGGTCCAGGTACCTGACCGGTTGCCGTTGGTGTAGGAACCCTCTGCCATGAGTTCACCTGTTTCGTAGAATTCCCTGGCAGGGCCCTGTTTCCGGTCGTCCACGTAGGTGGTTTCCGCGATCTTTTTTTTGTCCTCTGTACAGGTAGTCCAGAGCCCGGTCCTGATGTTGTTCTGGAACTCTCCTTCGTGATAGTTGCTGCTGTCAATGTCATAGAGAATCCAGGTTCCGTTTTTAATGTAGACCGTTTTACCGTTGCTGGAAATCTCCCGGTATTCACCCTTTCCCCTGACAGTCCCGTCAGCAGCGTACCAGACGAGGAGATTGTCCTTCACTTCGTATTCAGTGATTGACGCGGAATCATCTTCACCGAAATCAATTTTATCCACCCGCTGGACTTTCACTTTTTTCTTTCCATAGACGGTGCCTGCCAACATAAGCGAAATAACGAGTACTATTATGAAAAGATTAAGTTGTTTCATGTGCTTCCCCCTGAAGATTGTGGATGCTCGGATAATATATAGGGCACATCTAAAAACCAGTCCAGCACCATTTTTTAAAAAGGGTGCTGGACTGGTTTTATCAGACTTTGTGCACACAAGGGGACTTCAAAAACATAGTTTTTAGAAGTCCCTATATCTAAAATACTGACAACGGGAATTGAAAAAAGTTTTATTTAAAGGGCACATCAAATAATCAGCCCGGCACCATTTTTTTCAAAAAATTGTGCTGGATGCACAAAAAAGGACTAAAAATGAGTTTTTAGAAGTCCCCCCAATTAATCCAGGTCGTCAACGTCGATCATGTCAATAACGGTCCGGATGTCCTCGCTGTCGAATCCCCGCTGGTGAAGGAAATAGCTTAATTTGTAGGCCCTGTTCTTTTTGCCTTCCAGGCTCCGGTATTTTTTTTCAGCCAGTTCTTTGAGGGCGCTCATGTCCGTTTCAGGTATGCTCTCTTTTACGACCCTGTTTATAATTTTTTTTGGAATACCCTTCTGTATTAGATCACGAATCAGGAGGTTTTTTCCAACGGATTTTCTGCCGGTCTTGTTTCTCACGTACTGTCTCGCGTATTCAAGATCGTCGAGGTATTTTCCGCCTTTAAGGCGCTGGATGCATTCATCAATGATATCGCTGTCGAAATTTTTTCTTTGAAGATATGCGGTTATCTCCTTCGTGGATCTCGAGCGCATGGCAAGATAATTCAGGGCCTTCTGCCTGCATTCGAACCTCATCGATTCATCCTTGAGCTGTCGGTATTCGGTGGTATCTATCTCCTGTTTAGGCTGGATGTTGTATAATCCGGAAAGGTTCAGCGGCAGCCTGAGGGTCTCACCGCTGTCAAGGTGGAGGGTTACACAGCGGTCACTGTATTTCACTTTAACGATTGTAATCATATAACCGTGTAACAAGCGACTGAGAATAAAACTAAAAAGGGACGACTCCAGAAAGCCGCCCCTTGCAGTATACAGTATTCTGGTTGATGATGAATTATCGTTTTGAGAACTGGAATCTTTTCCTGGCCTTTTTCTGGCCGTATTTTTTCCGTTCCACAGCCCGGGAGTCCCTTGTGAGGAAGCCCCCGTCCTTGAGTTGTTTCCTGGTTGAATTATCGGCCTGAAGAAGGCATCGGGCTATGCCCATCTTTATAGCGCCGGCCTGCCCTGACCAGCCACCGCCGAGTACCGTGGTTTTGATGTCGTAGTCATTCAGCTTACCGATATGTTCCAGGGGCTGCCTGACAATCAGTTCCAGGGTTTTCCTCCGGAAATATTCGTGAATTGGCTGGCCGTTTACTGATATGGTGCCGGAACCCGGTGAAATCCATACCCGTGCTACCGATGTTTTTCTTCGTCCCGTTGCGTAATATCGTTCTGCCATTACTAATCCTCGTTAAATTACAAGCGCTTCAGGCTTCTGGGCCTCATGGGGATGCTCGCTGCCTGCATATATTTTCAGATTTTTGATGATACTTCTTCCAAGCCTGTTCTTTGGAAGCATACCCTTTACCGCGTGGTGAATGACAAAATCGTGCTTCTCTTTCATGATTTTCTTGATATTGACGAATTTAATCCCGCCGGGATATTGAGAATGTCGAAAGTATTCCTTGTCCTCGGATTTCATCCCTGTCAGCACA
Organism: uncultured Leptospirales bacterium; assembly: GCA_964514165.1. Taxonomy (GTDB): domain Bacteria; phylum Spirochaetota; class UBA4802; order UBA4802; family UBA5550; genus CAZEPS01. Next base: position 64,310 of record CAZEPS010000001.1, on the reverse strand, counting down.
ACCTTTTCAGCGTTGATTACGATGACGTTGTCGCCCATATCCATGTGGGGGGTGAAACCTGGCTTGTTCTTACCCCGCAGGATCATGGCTATTTCAGTGGCTAGGCGTCCAAGAACCTTCCCTTTAGCGTCAACGAGATACCACTTTTTATCAATCTCAGACGGTTTAATAGAAAATGTCCTCTGTATCGGATTCATCTCTGTCGTCTCCAGAATAATATTTATATTAAAGTAAAATTTTTGATTTTGTAAGTGTTTAATTTATAAATACCGGTTTTTGTGTCAATAAAAATATTATTAATCATAAATATTAATCAAAAGAGCGATGAATTTTTAACGGAACCGGCCGGAAAAAAATTTGACTAATAGTATAAAGGGTAATAATGTTACAGGTTGCGAGAGACCATAACAGCAAGGAGATTAACGATGAATCATAAGATTAACCTGTCGATAACAGTCCTTATTCTTATCAGCATATTATCATGTGTCAGCTCGACGAATGTTGAGGCTAAACGGTCGAAATCAAAATCGGGAGAATCGATGCGGGATGAGGCAAAGGGGACTGCCACCATCTTCGACGATGATATTTCACTCGCCAGGGACCGGGCCATTGACGACGCCAGGAACAAACTGGTCCAGAAGGTTCTGGGGGCAACGATCGAAGGACGGCAGATAATGGAGGATTTCCGTCTCGTGGAATCCGAGGTCACCGAAGAGAGCTACGGGCTGGTAAAAAAGGAGAAGATTAAAAGTGAGGGGAGCGAGGGTAATCTTTACTATGTTGTCATCGAGGGCACCGTTGAACCTGCGGTAGTCAAGGACGCCATCGGTGACGCCCTGAACCGGTACGGGAATCCGACCTTCATGGCTCTGGTCGTTGAGGAATTCCAGGGGAGCCGGAAATATCCCGGAGACACGATTACCGACTGGTTCATCGAGAACAAGTTCATGAATGAACTTGGCAAATCCGGATTTAAATTCGTTGATCCGGGCAGGACACGGCAGCTTATGAAGAACGAACGGGCCAAGATGATGTCCGCCATACAGGGACAGATGAGGGATGACGTCATGGAACTTCTCCTCGAGGATGTGGGGGCCGATGTTGTTATTGTGGGGCGGACCAGGTTCACCGACATCACCGCTCAGGCGCGGCAGCTCCTCAGCCAGGGGTACGGCGCGACATCCAGGTCCAGGTATATCCAGGCGAATGTCGACCTCAAGGCCATCGACGTTTACACCGGGAATATCCTTGCCACGGCAACGGTTCCGACCGCCGGCAAGGGGATTCACATTAATCCCGAGGAGGCCATGAGGCAGGCGGTGGAGAAGACCCTTGGTATGTCCCGGCTTCTCGGCAGGACCAATGAAATGACCAATGAATTTGAGCCGGGGACGTTTATCAACAACATCATCAGGAAATTTGTCCGCGCAGCGACGCACCGTCAGATCAACGTTACCGTTACCGGCCTCGATTACGCGAATCTCAAGAAATTCAGAAGCAATCTGGAATTCAGGGTCAGGGGCGTGAAGGAGGTCCAGCTCAAGGGACAGTCGGGCACCGCCGCGAAGCTCGAGATTTATTTCTCAGGGAAGACCGAGGCGTTCCTTGACAGGCTGACGGCCAAGGCTGACAAGATGAAGTTTGACATCAAGGTCGTGAGAACCTGGCCGAACAAGGTAATCCTCCAGGCGACCCGCCTGGGAGATTAAAACAGATTTTTTCAAGGGGGTACTCTCAAGGGGGTTCCCCCTTCCAAGATGGGATTATTCTGCAATATTCACTGACAGGCTGTTAATACGTCCCCGCTCTGGTCCTCTATATAATTATTTCTGGATTGAACAGGAAAGAAAAGAGTTTAGAGGATAAATCAACAAAGAACACGGTAAAAACATTGACAAGTATGTCGTTTTACAGGTATATTTTTAGTATCATATAAAAATCGAGGGAAGAATGAAACTTACACAGAAAACCCTGCCGATTGTAATCCTGGCGGTCATTTTTATTATTCCGTCATGCCGGCTCAAGGTGCCGATAAAAGAGATGGTAGACGCGAGGTATGCCCTGCGCCGGGCCAATGAAGTGAAGGCTGATAAATATGACAGGGAAACCCTTGATCAGGCGGTCCGGGAGCTGTTCAAATCGCACAAGTCCCTGGATGAGAATGACGAAAGTAAATCAAAAAAAGAGGCTTTGGAATCATTGTGGCTGGCGAACAAGGCGATCGAGACGTCCCTTCCCCTCCTGGCGAAGGATACCATGTTCGAGGCGATGGCAATATACCAGGAGGCCGAGGACCTGTACGCGGAAAAATTCGCCGCCGATCACCTGTCACAGGCAGACAGCGCCATAAAGGAAGCGGACACCCTGAACACTGAAAAAAAATTCTGGGAGTCGTATCTTGCCTCGCAGAAGGCGATAGAAGAGGCCACTACGGCAAAGGAAATCGCCGAGAAACATATCCCGATGCTGAAAGACGATATCGATACCCTTCGTACAGAGATAACCGAACTCTCAACGGGAAATATTTCCGAGAACCTTCTCTCAGACCTGAACCGGTCAAAAAGCATGCTCGAAATAGCCGAAAAAGACCTGGAGGAGAAAAAGATTCGTGAGGCGTACAACGCCATCGAAGAGGTGAAAGAAACCGTAAACAATGTCAAGATAGCCATGAAGAAGGCCGGCCTCAGGCAGAGGATTGCAGTAGTGAGGAAAGAGGCAAATCTTCTGAAAGAAAAGAGGGAAGTTGATTTCGCCGGGGAGGATATCGAGAACGTGATGGCTTCCCTGAACGAGTCTGAAGCGGCCCTCGAGCAGGAAAAGGTTGAAGCGGCTGAAACAAAGGTGGAAGAGGCGGAAAACCTTCTGAAAGACGCGAAAAAGAAAACCATGAGGGGAATAGCCCGAGAGAAGATAGAGTCAGTGGAGAAGCTCCTCTCCGGCGTAAAAGAGATGGACACCGGGAACGAGTTCGAAGAACAGACAGACATAGCGTCCGGCATTTTAGAGAAGAGCAGGAACAGCTACGATGATTCTGAATACGAGGAATCAATCCAGCTTGCCGGGGAAGCAGAAGCCCTCCTCAATTCCCTCAGCGTGTCACGGGAGAAGGACTACATCGCAGATACCGAGATCCCGGGTCTCATAGAAGAGGAGAAGACCGGTGCCCTGATGTATATTGTACAGCTGAACAGGAAGGACAGGGACTGCCTCTGGAAGATTGCCCAGAAGATATACCGGAACGCCCGTATGTGGCCGCACATCTACATGGCCAACAAGGACCAGATAAAGGATCCCGATCTTATATTCCCGGGACAGCGTTTTAAGATCCCTGATATTGGAAAGGGGGCTGAAAAGACCGCAAAAGAGACTGAAGAGAATATCTGACAATAAAGAACATCGTTTCCTGTGAGACCCGCGGTAATAATCTTCATAGCAGCGTTTGCTGCGATACTCTCTTCGCTGTACGCGAGAGACATTAATCTTGATTCCATCTACGTGTCCCGCGAGAGCCCGGATTACAGCAGGCTGGTCACGAAAAAAATCGGCATGTACGAAGAGACCGGTTCAGTGGTCATAGACAGGAACGTGATTTTTTCCCACTGGGTGGATGGGTTTTCCGTTGTTTATATCAAGGAAACCCCGGGAGTGAATATCATCTACACCTATAACAGGACCAACCTGAAGCGCCGAGAGATAGGAAGGTTCCCGGGGACCGTCATATCCTCCCGCCTGAGTTCCCACGGGAAATACCTTTTCATCAAGCGGCTTTTGGTCTCTGCCGAGAACATACCGGAAGGGGAAACCCTGTTTGTGAACCTTTCTTCGAGGAGGAAGAGATCCATCCCCTCCCGAAGCCCTTTCCTCGATTTTTCCATTACCCCGTCAGGGAACGCGGTCCTCTACGAGAACAGGCGGGGGATAGTTGAGTTCTTTCCCGAATCGGGGGTATCACGGGTTATCGCTGAATTGAGCCGCTATGTCGATGTAGTTCGGGGAGAAAACCCGACAGTGGCTATCCTCTCCCCGAACAGGAAAAAACTCCTCTGCGTGAACGGGAGCGGCGGGATGTATCGGGGAAAGATCCTGACCACCGGGAAGCCGTTGTATGTCAGCGGCATCACCTCGGTATCTGAAATCGGGTGGCTGGACAATAAGACAGTGTTTTTTAGAAAGGGAAGCCCGGGCTACTTTTCCGTCTGTCTCTTTGACGTCTCCACGGGGAAGCTCCGGGTGCTCGCAACTCAGTCAATGAATACCGGGATTAACTATTCGCCCTTTCCGAAGATGCTCAGTTTCCAGAAGGACCAGCTTATTCATTTCTATAATGTCAGAACCGGAACATTGTACCGGACCGCCCTGGAGGGTGATGATGTCCTGTTTTCCCATGACGGGAGCCGGTTCACCTCCATTTACAGGAAGCGGCTCATTCTGAGCAGTATCGCAACGGTATTGAAGAAAGAACAGGCTTTGAAGAACAGGGCCGGTGATATAGGAAGGCTCTACAGGGAACTGCTCAGCCAGAAAAAATACTGGCTCAATGAATATTCCCACTTTTATTTGAAGAGGAAACTCAATCTCTACAACAGGATATCAGGGAGGGAGTAAAAATCTTCTGGAAATTCAATCCCCCATCCTTCACTGTTGTCAATAATTAAGGGTGCAGATGGCAATTTGACCAGCACCGTTTTCATGAAAATTGTGCTGGTTCATATTACGTACCCAAAGGGGAACCTCGTATTTGCTTGATAGAGGTTACCTTAAAATTCATTGCATATCACGCAAATGTAAAACGAGGTTTCATGGAAGATTTGACTGATTTAATAAAACAAAAGACCAGGGAAAACGCCATACAGTGCAAGTCAGCCCTTGAAATAGCTGACCAGCTGGATATGTCACCGAGAAAGGTTGGTGAAGAAATCAACCGCCTCGGGATAAAAATCAAGGGATGTCAGCTCGGCTGCTTTAACTGAATAGTATGGACAGATTTATACGCGCCTTCCGTGCGTACCTGAGGCGCCTCAATTCCGGAAAAGTCGCCACCGTCCATGATCCGGAAAAAATACCTGAACTTCCCGCGGCAGGGAACAGGCCTTTCGTCAATATACTCCTCTTCATGGCAACCATTGTTACGACGACCTTTTCGGCATTTTTCCTCGGAGAGTCGATTGTAACTTTCGGGATCCCCTATTCCCTGACCCTGATGGCGATCCTGACGAGCCACGAATTCGGCCATTACCTGGCCGCCAGGCGTTTCGGGGTGAAGTCTACGCTCCCTTATTTTATTCCCCTGCCGACGATTGTCGGCACCATGGGGGCGGTCATCAGGGTAAAGTCACCGATTCCGGACCGGCGGGCGCTTTTTTATATCGGGGCTGCCGGTCCCATTGCGGGATTTATTCTGAGCCTCGCAGCGGTTGTTGTCGGAATCTATTTCGCTGAGGTGATCCCCCTGTCGGTGCCGGAAAACCCGGGGGAGGTCTGGATATTCGGCGATTCCCTGCTCCTGAAACTGATAATTTACCTGGTTCACGGACCGTTGCCTGCCGGTCATGATATTCTCCTTACCCCCTACATGTGGGCCGGATGGATAGGGTTTCTCGTCACCAGCCTGAACCTCATGCCCATAGGCCAGCTCGACGGGGGACATATCCTTTATGCCATGATCGGGGAAAAACAGCGCTATTTCGGATGGGGGGCCCTGGCGGCGCTGGTAGTGCTCTCCTTTTTCTTTTACGGATGGATACTATGGATAATCATGACACTGGTTGTGCTCATGGTGGCCCATCCCTACATACCGGAAAAACGTGAACTCACCACCGGTGAAAAGGTAGCCGGGTGGGTCTGCATGGCAATACTCCTGGCAACCTTCATTCCGGTGCCGGTTAAAATACTGTGATCCAGGATCGCCTGCTTATAAGGAAAATCACCCCTTATTTACCGACAGGTACTCCCGGTAGTTTCTGATAATCACTGCCGCGCAGAAGATATCAACGCCGTACCAGAGTATAACTGCGTGGATGAAACCTTTTTTTGGAATAGTCAGGTTGAAAAAGCGGATAAGTTCTTCGGTACGGAAATAAATCAGACCGTAGATTAACGCGGTCGTGGTGGCGGTGAAAAGGAAGAGTATTACCGCGCCTGCCGTGTACCAGCGGCGGTACTTGCGTAGAGAGATAATGATAACGGCAACCGCGAACGCTATTAGTAAAAAACTCAAGGTAAGCGGTTACCCTTTGAGATGGGAAAACATCAGCTTGACGCCTATCCGGGCGAGCAGCACCTGGCAGGTAACGCACAGGGCGCTCAGGGCGACAATCAGGACCTGGCCGGTCACTGAGTATCCCACGGTTATGACCACGAAGAAGATGCCCACGGTCAACAGGAACAGGATAGACCCGAGGGTCATCTTGTAGACCTGGGCCGGTGTGTTCAGCTTTTTGAACCTGTTTTTCCCGTCGAACATGCCGGTCGTCAGGGAAGCGAGGACTGACAGGGGAAGCACAAAGGCGAGAATGGTTACCGTGGAGAAGAGATCGCTCCTGTACGGCTCCGGCACGAAAAGGGCGGCAATAATACAGGGAGGGATGAATACCGCGAAAGCCTGGGGAAAGTGGACAACGATTGCGTGAAGGTCGAGGTTCATTATGAGCCTTCTCCTCGGGGAGAGCTTGTCGTCATAGGGTTCAAACACGCTCTTCGGCAGCCCGCAGGCGGGGCAGACGTCCTTAATCTTGTTTTCATCCATTACGAAAGAGCATGCTTTGCATTTCATCATGATGGGTATCACCTTTGTTAGTTATGGTTACTTCATTAAAAAGACAGAACTCACGGAAAGTCAAGCGAATACTCAAAAAAATACTTGTCAGTATTGAAGAAACTTAAAATAAACAGTATACTGAATGGTGCAATACGGGGGGACTTCAAAAATTTATTGTTTTCGGAAGTCTCAAATATATTACCAAAGCTGGAGAGAAATAAAATGCTGTTTATAAGGAAAGCGGTCCCTGGTATACTACTGGCCCTGTTCGCGGTTTTGTCTTGCTCGACAACCATGACCCCGGAGGATAAGAAGTTCCTCAGGGTGGATCCGGAAGCCCGGGAGACCTTCAGGGTGTTCATGACGTCGGATGTTTACCGGGTATCCCAGATGAATCACCACGGAGACATAAAGAGGGTCCATGACCCGGCAGGTGATGAATATATCCGTGATGAAATTCGAAGATACGACAAGATTGACGAAACCCAGGAAGGGGTACTCAGGGTATGGCTCTATCCCGATTCGGGAAACATCATGAAGATACGTCCCCACAAGATCATTCACCTCAGGGAGATCCAGGAGCTCCTGATGGAGGACATACAGCGCTGGTCATTCGAGTTTCCCCGGGGAGTGGTATCTCCGAGGAAACTTGAGGTCCGTTACCGGGTAACCCTCCAGAAAAAGCTGTCCGACGAGGAGATAATCAAGGAGGTCCGCAAAAAGATGCGTGAAGAGATGGAGCAGATTGACTGATGATCCTGATGGCCGGTGATGAACAATACCGTTGACATCGTTAAAAACAAGAAGGCCCGTTTCGAATACGAGATCCTCGATCGCTTTGAGGCGGGAATCGTACTTCACGGCACGGAGGTCAAGTCAATCCGCCAGAAGAAGGTCAGCATCCAGGAGGCCTACGCCCGGATTAAGAGCGGAGAGGCATACCTGGTGGGTATGAACATATCCGAATACGACATGGGAAACCGTTTCAACCATGATCCCCTCAGGGAGAGAAAACTCCTCCTGCACAAGCACGAGATTAAGCGCCTGACCGGCAAGCTCCAGGAAAAGGGGCTCACCCTGGTTCCATTGAGACTCTACATGAAAAACGGAAAGGTAAAGGTCGAGCTCGGGCTCGGAAAGGGGAAGGCCAAATATGATAAGAGAAAAGCCATACAGAAACGGGACATGGACCGCGACGTGCAGAGGGAACTGAAAAATTATCAATGAATAACTCCGGATTTGGCTTGACATGCTGTGACCAGGCTTAAAATAGTTTAAGCACTTATACAAACACTAACAGGGTACTTCTGTAACAGAAAATCAGAACAAAGTTTCAGAAAAACCGGTTTGCCAGTTATGTAGTGATTATTCGGTTCGGATGTACCCATATAATTTACAGGCGAGGATTATTACATGTCAGAAGAAGCACAGGAAAAACAGGAAAAACAGGAAGTCCAGGAGTCTGAAGAGACTCAGGATGTTCAGGAGACCGCCGGTGGTGCCGGCAGCCATGAAACGGCGGAACAGCCCGCTGCTCCGGAAGGCGGTGAAACAGCCCAGCCTGCGTCCCAGAAAAAGAAAAAGATAAACAGGCTTACCCTTGAAGAACTGAACACGAAAATCGAAGATCTTGAAAACAAGAACCAGGCCCAGGCTCTCTACTACAAGCACCTCCTTGATCGCAAAAAGGAAATCGAGGCTGCAGGGTAGCAGTTTCAGCCCGTTATTCTGTCACCGTATCTCTTTCTTCAGAACCAGATATTCGTATTTGTAGAGATCATACACGAAGTGCCTGATGATCTCGTGATCATCACTGCAGGTGTCAGTTGAAAGGATATAGCGCAATCTGTCCATGTCAGGTATTTCTATGAAATCGGCGTAACGGCCCCTGGTAACCTGGTACCCGTAATGAAGCCCCACGGTAACGAGATCAGAGAAGCGGATGGTGTATTCGTCATGCCCCATGAGGCGGATCCGTTCAGGATTGCCGTCCGGATCGACCCGATCGTGATAGAAATCCGGCAGGATTGCCTCCGAGCTGTGTTCACTGACATACACGAATGGAATTCCCGCTTCACCGATCTTCTCCAGGGCGCGGACAGCCCCGATATTCAGTGAATAGTTCCCATTACCGGAAAAGGGGAGCCGGTATTTTTCTATCACGGAATACAACCCGGCAAGATCCGGGCTGTCACCCGTTCCGGTTTCCTTTTCAGGATGGGGGATAAAACAGGCTGTGGGGAAATCTCCTGTAATTTCATTCATCATGATGAAATCACAATCTTTCAACAACCCTGAATCCATGAAAAAAAAATCCTTCTCTATAAAGTTGACGGGAAAGTCGGCAAGGGTCTCCCGCTGTTTTTTCAAAAGCAGGGGGGAGATATCCACCATCGTTGCGGAAAGGTTTTTATACAGCGAAAGAAGATCCCTCATGACGAAACCATAGCCCCCGCCGATTTCCACGACATTTTTGATGCTCTGAAGGGGGATAGTACCCGAAAGATAATCAGCAAGAAGTGAGCCAAACGTGGTCTCCCTTCCGAGAATTTTCCGTATAACCGTACCTGGCTGTTCCAGGGCATTGGGTACGGTCAACTCCCAGCCGAGGGTATCAATGGCTGTTTCATGATATCTGGTTGTGTCGTTGATAAAGAATCCCATGGCTACAGTACAATCTTGCCGGGCCGTGGAGTCGGCCCCGAAAGCTCAATTGCCAGGTAAATGAGAAGGGAGAGGAGCAGAATAATCAGTACTGCGGCCGCCGCCATTTTTCTCTGGTCCCTGGCCGTGAGAACGGGGAAATTCTGTACCTTGTATTTAATCTGAAGAAACCGGTTAATCAACTCATCAGTAAACTGTTGGATATCAAAATGGCGGCCCTTTTGGTGAGGCTTTTTTTTCCGGGTTTTTTCACCGGCCATGAGGTCAAACCGGGCATTGTTGTAGAGTTCGGGATCATCGGGATCAGCTTCAAATGAAAAGCCGCACCTGCAAAATACCTGAATCCTGCCCCTGTCGATGGGGAATCGAATTTTTTTACCGCACGAACCGCAGTTTTTTATGATATGCATCGATGCTACATTAAAACCTGGACCTGTTTCACCGTCTCCGGTACAAGCTCATACAGCCTCTGCATATCCGCGTCCTTGACGCCGACTGTTTCCATTGCTGACTTTGCTATTTGATGGTACAGGCCGTCGCTGCCGACGCCGATACCGGCCATCAGGCAGACAGCATTGGCGATGTGGACGGTGCTCACCTCGTAGTGGTGCTCATCAGGTGCCTGCGCGGGGTTCTGGTAATAACGGACTATCGATTTCAGTACTGCCGGAAAGTTCCACTTGGCAAGTATTTTTTCACCGACCTCGTGGTGGTTGTATCCGGTTACCTCTTTTTCGGCTTCATCAAAAGAAATGTTATTGTTTTCAACAGCGCTCATTATTTCCTTGAAAGCGGTATGAACGTAGAGCGAGATGACCACCTTCCCCACGTTGTGAAGTATTCCGCCGGTGAAAACGATATCGGAAATATCTTTTCTTTTCCTGGCCAAAGCCAGTTTTTTTGACAGGGCCGCGACGACCAGTCCCTGCTTCCAGAGGTCACCCTTGGCCAGGTCGTATCCCGCTATCGGTTTGTCGAGAACCGGTTTGGTAACGATGACCATTATGATGTCCTTAACTTCCCTGAGGCCGAGGGTGACTATGGCACGGTCGACAGAGGTTATCTCCTTTCCCTTGCTGAAGTAGGCGGAGTTCGCGAGTTTCAGAATATTTGTGGTCATCGCCTGGTCCTTGGAGATCTCATCGGCGACCTGCTTAAATGATACGTCCGGGTCATTGATCATGTTTATGATTTTACTCGCAACATCGGGAATGGACGGAAGCTGATCAATATTGTTTATCACTGAATCAATTCTTTGTTTTATCTGTTCGTTCATCGAAATCTCCAGGAATATTTAGACTTTATAGTACATTTTTTCTTGCCCGCCGGCCTTGATCTTTAAGTGACCATCATTGAGAAAAAAATCAATAACTCGACCCATATTTCCCCCCACGTCCTCTTCAACAACCGGAATGCCGAGTTTTTCCAGTACCTCCCTGGTGACCTCAACGTTTCGAATACCGATCTGGCCAAGGGCCAGGTTGGTGTCGAATTTAAACATGGAGGCGCCTCCGGCAATTTTCGCCGACAGGAATTCCTTGTTGGCCCCCTCTTTCATCAGCAGTTTATAGAGCATCGGGATTGCCGAATCAGCATATTTTTCCGGTTTGGCGCCCTGGCTCTGATCATGGGGGAGGAGTATGTGCGCCATGCCTCCGATCTTCTTCATCCTGTCGTAGATGCAGATGCCGACGCAGCTGCCAAGAATTGTCCTTAAGATAGTTGGACTCTGGGCGCTTTTGATCTGGGCAACCCCAACGTTTAGTAGTGTCTTTTCCATGCCTTTGTTATTGTCCTTACACTTATTTCAGATGCATAACGGATATCATATTATATATTTATTGATCTGATTTGTCAAGAGCAATAGACGATTAATCGGGTTTTACACTGCCATGAAAAAAAGATAACGGTAATGTTTATGAAATGATTAATTTTACTCACTCTTTGACTATTCTCATTTAATGGGCACATCTAAAAACCAGCATTTACAATTATCCTTATAATTGTAAATGCTGGTTTTATCAAACTTTGTGCACACAAGGGGACTTCAAAAACATAGTTTTAGAAGTCCCCTAATGATAATTCTATCGATTCGATAGAATTATCATTAGTATCAGCCGATATTGTTATTATGAAAGATACAAGAGGAGATTTGTTTATACGGTTCTGGGGTGTGCGGGGGTCTATCCCGACCCCTGGCAGGGAATTCCTGAAATACGGTGGAAATACCCCGTGCATTGAGGTCAGATGCGGCGATACGATTCTGATTTTTGACGCGGGAACAGGATTGAAAAATCTGGGGCGGTCACTTGTTGATGAATTCGGAGATAAACCGGCATCAGTACACCTGCTTATCACCCATACCCACTGGGACCATATCCAGGGTTTCCCCTTTTTCAGTTATGTGTATATGAAAGAGAAGGAGATACATGTTTACGGGGGGCATTATTTTCATGACATCAAGGATCTTCTCGCCGGGCAGATGAAACGGGAATACTTTCCCGTTATCCTTGAAGAGGTGTCATCGAACCTGGTTTTTCACGAGCTGTACGATAATCCACTGACCATCGGTGACATAGAGATATATCATACCCATCTTATGCATCCCGCCCTTTCACTCGGGTTCAGGCTTGAATACAGGGGCAAGGTCTTCGTATATGCCACTGATAATGAATTAATAGTTAATAAAGAAATACCCGAATTCAACCTTGAAAACATACAGGGCCTGATACGGGGAGCTGACATTCTGGTGGCGGAGTGCCAGTACACTGACAGGGAATATCCGAATAAGGCTGGATGGGGTCATTCGACCATTGAAGGGGTCGTCAGGCTTGCAAGGAACAGCGAGGTCAAAAAACTCTACACCTTTCACCATGATCCCTACCATGATGATTCCTTTATTGATAAGATGATCAGTTCTGTAAAAAAATCTTCAAAACCACATTTAGAGGTTATTGGAGCCAGGGAAGGAATGGTCGTGACGATTTGATTTTTTGCAGACAGGTCTGCAGTTTTAAAGGTTACATCACCAAGACTCTTATACTATCAGCAGTTATAATCCTAAAATACTTCAGGGAGTTGTTCCTTAACTGTTGCAAGCATGGTGTAAAGCTTCCCGGGATCTACGAAATACAGGGTATCCTCATAGAGGAGAATGACATGATCATTCACTTTCCCGATTAGCTCATACTGAAAAGGAATGGAACTTTTCTTCCCGTCATGAAGTATGATAAACAGTCCCTTGTCATCGAGGTAAACTGCACCCTCACCGGTAATTTCTATGTCAACGAGGCTTTTGAAGTTCATTATTGTGTCTTTGTTTTTTGAATTGAAATCAAAGCGGGTCAGTTCCCATTTTCCTGAGGTGCCGAATACATAGTAGAGACCGTCGCAGTTCATGTGAATTTTTGAAGAGGACACTGCAATATTATGGACAACAACCTCTTTTTCGGGGATATCAACGACGCTGAAGTAATAGGACCCGGCGATTCCAGCGATTATCCCCATGTATGAACCGCACTGGTAGAGACTCGCGTTGAAAAATTTGGCATAGGGTGATTTGAAAACCGTGGAAACATATTCGCTACCGGTTTCGAGTGCCAGGTCGTAGTAATACAGCTTCTGGTTTTTATAGTAAAACAGGGTATCATCGCGAAGTGCGAGGGCGTACACCGGCTCCTTTTCATCGCCTAAAACTGTATCAAGGACTTTCCTGTTTTTTTTGTCATAAACGATAACCTGAGAGGTGTCGCTTACCGCGGAATATTCCTTATTAACGCTCAGCCGGGGGTTCTCAATCTCTTCGGGAAACCGTAATCTCTTTTCAAAGGGATATTCGATGTTAATTTTTTTCCCTTTGATATGGTAAAGAAGGCTCCCGTTGCTGGAGAAAGAACTTTTTTCCATTAAATCAAAAGAAGAAAACCTGATGACATTTTCTTCAATATTTATGAATGATGATTTCTCTCCGCTTTTATATTCTTCTATGTTCCGTGTTAAAATTTCCACCGGTTCTTTTTTGCAGCCGGCTGAAGCAAGCATGACAATCAATAATGCTATCGTGATACCGTGCGGATGTAATTTTTCTTTCATCGATCAATATCCGGAAATAAGTTTTATACAGAAAACAGTTAAACAGGTTTCGAGTGTTTTTTTCTCGATAGTATTTTTTCTACTGATCTATTAACGAATTCCGAGTCGTAATAGTCAATCCCTTTTGTCTGGGCGCTTGATTTTGCCCTGAGACTCAACCGTGAAGTGGTTATATAGATGCCGCTCTTGCATTTTTCAGTGTTAATATTTTTCTGGAATTCGATGATCTGTCCCTCGGTAATCTCCCTGGTTGTTCGGTTAAAGTATATAAGAATGGGGGGATCATTAATCCGTTTGATGTTATATGCCTTATACTGGTATTCATTCGATGTGATCCGCTCTTTTGAAATTATGTTGTAATTGAGGCTGCTTATTATCTCGATTATCATCGGCTGCAGTTCTTCCAGGGAAGTATTGAACAGGGTCATGAGGTTGCTGTCTTCCAGGATCTGTTTATACGAATCGATTTTAATTATTGTACTGCGGAAATCCGGATTTTCAGCTGCAATTTTTTCCCAGTGATGGACCGCCTCTTTTATCTTGTTCTCATGCTCGTAGCATTCCGCTAGAAGATACCGGTAGGCGTGAGCCTCGTCGTTCCGCTCTTTCACAGTCGGAAGTCCCTTTTCAAGCACGTCAATTGCCTCTTTATACTGACCCATGTCATAATGGATTTCACCGATTGCGTAATGGCTCTTTGCCGTATACTCCCTTTTCTTTTTTGCCTTGTCGAGCATGAGGAAAGCGTTGTCATAATCCTTTTTCATCTTGTAGATGAGCCCGAGGTAGAATTCGGCGTCGGTATGGTCCCCGGGGACCTTCATCGCCTGGGTCAGGTATTCTTCCGACTTGCTGTAGTCTGATATCTTGAAACAGGATATCCCGAGCGGGAGATAGCAGTCCTTCAGTGCCGGATCAATAATTATCGACTTGGTCAGATGGTCCTTTACCTTGCGGTATTCCTTTTTCCGGTAATAGGCATGCCCGATTCGGTGATTTGCCGTCAGGTCGTCGGGATTGAAGGTGAGAATGATACGGTATTCCTCGATCTCCTTGGGATAGTTTTTTGTCAGGTTGTAAAGTGTCGCAAGGTGGTAATGAATATCGAGGTCCTTTACATATTTCTGGAAATCTGGGATGGAGAGTATACTGTTCAGTTCTGAAATCGCAAGGAGATACTGGCCCTGTTTCATCTGCAGCTGGGCCCGTATATACCTGGCGGGAACATAATCCTTTTTTTTATCAAGAATCCCCTTTATTATTTCACTGCTCTTGCCGTATTCTTCATCCTCAAGAAATTCTTCGGCTTTTCGAATCTTGACGGGATATGAAAGGGACCTGAGAACAAATATAAGCGCTATCGCGATGATTCCAAAAATGAATAATATAATATATCGAATCATGATTATACTGTGCTTTAGGGTATAGTTTGATTAAATTAGTGCGGATTATCTATTAGTCAAGGAAATTATATTGTGAATTTTAAATTCATTATTGACAAATAGGATGAAGTCCGTAATAGAGCTTATTTTACAGGAGTCAGCCATGAAAAATATTGGAATAATCTGTGGAAGTGATTCAGATCTTCCAAAAATTAAGGACTGTTTCTCACTGCTTGATGAATTTGAAGTGAATTACGACGTCATTGTTTCGTCGGCGCACCGCACGCCGGAACAGACCCAGCGGTGGGTCCAGGGAGCCCGGGACCGGGGAGTCGGGGTGATAATCGCTGCAGCAGGGGGCGCGGCACACCTGCCCGGTGTTGTGGCATCACACACAACCCTGCCGGTAATCGGTATTCCGATTGAAACGAGAATAGCAGGTGGGCTGGATTCGATTCTGTCCATTCTGCAGATGCCGTCTGGAATCCCGGTTGGGACCATGCCCGCCGGCAAGTCAGGGGGGAAGAATGCAGCCCTGTTCGCCTTGTCAATCCTTGCGGTCGAAGACAGGGGCCTCGCGGAAAAACTCACAAACTATCGGACAAAAATGAGGGAGTCTATCCAGAAGAAGAACAAAGAGATAAACGATACGGGTTTGCATAAATATATTGAAAAGCTGGAAGAGTAATTGTGATAGAGCATGACATACAGCTGCCTGTAGACCGGGTGGTTATTCTCGATTTTGGATCTCAATACACTCAGCTTATTGCGAGAAAGATTCGCGAATTGAACGTGTACGCGGAAATAGTTCCCTATTTCCATCCAATCGACGAAATACAGCGTGAGCATCCCGGCGCCATTGTCCTCTCAGGGGGACCGTCATCCCTCTATGACAAGGGAGCGCCGCGGATAACCACCGATATATTCACCCTCGGCGTTCCTGTGCTCGGTATATGCTACGGCCTTTACGTTATCGTTGACGCCTTTGACGGAGAAATTGAAGCGTCTGATTTCAAGGAATACGGCTCAGCAGAAATCTCCATAACCGGGGAATCACTCCTGTTTAAAAATCTTGACCGCCGTCAAAAGGTCTGGATGAGCCACAGCGACAAGGTGACCAGCATTCCCTCCGGTTTTGATCATATCGCGTCTTCCGATAACGCGGAATTTGCCGTAATCGAAAACAGGGAAAACGCAATCTACGGGGTACAGTTCCACCCGGAAGTGTACCATACGGAACACGGGAAAGAGATACTCGCCAACTTCCTGTTTGAAATATGCGGACTGAAACCGACATGGAACATGGAGTCATTTATCGAATCGTCGGTCCGATCTGTTAAAAATGAAGTCGGCAGGGGAACCGTTCTCCTTGGCCTTTCAGGCGGGGTTGATTCTTCGGTAACGGCGGTTCTTCTGCAGAAGGCGATCAGCGACCGGCTGACCTGCGTATTCGTCAATAACGGCGTTCTCAGAAAAGACGAGCATACCAAAGTTATCGAACGATTTGAAAAACACCTGAAATTGAACCTCCGGTACGTGGACGCATCCAGCCGGTTTTTACGGAAGCTGAAAGGTGTGACCGATCCGGAAAAGAAGCGGAGAATAATAGGCAGGGAGTTCATCAAGGTCTTTCTCAGCGAGGCCAAAAAGATTGGGACCTTTGATTTTCTCGCCCAGGGGACCCTCTACCCGGATGTTATTGAATCGGTTTCGACCAAGGGGCCATCCGATACCATCAAGAGTCACCACAACAGGGTACCGGAGGTGCTGAAGCTGATAAAATCGGGGAAGGTTATAGAGCCCCTTAAGGAACTCTTCAAAGACGAGGTACGTGATCTGGGACGGCATCTTGGAATGCCGGATGAACTCATTTACCGTCACCCCTTTCCCGGTCCGGGTCTTGCCATCCGTATTCTTGGGGAAGTTACCCCGGCACGGATAAAGGTCCTTCAGGATGCCGATGATATTGTCATAAAAGAGATTAAAGAGGCGGGACTCTACAATGAACTCTGGCAGATTTTCGCCCTGTACCTCCCGGTAAGATCTGTCGGGGTGATGGGGGACAACCGGACCTACGAGAATGTCATCGCCATCAGGGGCGTGACTTCCGTTGACGCCATGACCGCGGACTGGGCCTACCTTCCACAAAATCTGCTCCAGCGGATTTCAAACAGGATTATCAACGAGGTTAAGGGTGTGAACCGGGTGGTATATGATATCTCCTCCAAGCCCCCGAGTACCATTGAGTGGGAATAGGGCTACCTGCTCCGTATCCCGCGCCGTGAACGCCTCAGTTCCTGAAGTTCCTTCATATTATCGCGGATCTCCCTTTTCTTTGAGGCATCGGCTTCATCTTCGGACGGGCTGTAATCCACTTCCTTTTCTTGTTCAGTGGCTGGTTCTATCTCCTGGTCTGATGTATCAGGAAGGATGCTTTCCGCTTCCTTCTTTTTTACTTCTTTCTCTGACGTGTCCATATTTTCTTTTCCGATCCTGGCATCTTGTATAAGTATGGTAAGGGCATCGATTGGAGGGGATTCATCCCTTTGGAATGAATTCAAGACTCTGTCCATGGCTTCGATTTTCATTTCTTTATTATTCATGCGGCGGAGCGCCTGGTACACAACCTTTTCTGAATCGGTCAGGGGCTTGGAGGTTATGGTTTCGGAAACCGTGTACTTGTTCTTTCCACTCGTGATGGTTTCTGCTTCGGACAGGGATGATTTGATTGTCACGGATCCCTCTTCCATGTAAACAGTCGTTTTCTCACCGGAGGCGTGGACGAGGAACCTGGTTCCCCGGGAATCGATGACAGCCAAGGGAGTACGGTAGAGGTAATCTGTTGATTCATGGGTAATATTCGATATCAGGCTCCCCCTGGCCAGGTAAAACTTTAACTCAACATCCTTTGCTTTACCGGATAGCATACTCTTGTCTATTTGTAACCTGCTGTTGCTGAGAATTTTGACGGTAATTGTTTTTTCGAATGAAAGTATAACATAAGAAGCCGCGGAGGTTTCTATGGACGTTTCTGGACCAATTCTATCACCGGTTCCAATAGGGGCTCCGTTAACAGTTACATTTCCGTAATGCTCACTGATGGTAAAAAGCATCGGTTTCGCTGGATCAGCAAAGAAATAGGTATTGATAACAAGTGCCGAGATAATGATGGCCAGCATGGCGATTCCAGCGGCAACTATCCGCGGCGGTGTAATTACTCTTCTTAAAAAAGACAGGGACGGCCCTGATTCAGCCTCACGATTTCTTATCGTATCGTATGATTCGAGGATCCTTATTCGTACGTTATCGCTGATACGGACCTTTTGACGGTAATACGGTCGTTGAAAAGAGAGCATTCGTTCATGTGCTCGAGCACATGTATCGCAGGACTGCAGGTGATTCTTGATATCCGCATTTTTCACTGCGTCATATACTTCAGCGATAAAGTTAGCCAGTTCATTATAGGTCAAATGTTTCTTCATGCTTTCCACAGGCTCTATTAATACAACGCACGTTTCATAGTAAAAATGACATAAAAATGAGAATTTTTTTTGAATACCCTTCATTTTCAAGGGATTCAGACAGAAACGACAGAACAAGGCTCATTTTTCGTTTGGCTGTCCGCTCGGATATTTTCATTATTTCGGCGATTTCCTTGAACTGCATGTTCAGTTCGGTTCTCATGTAGAAAACGGACCTGGTTTTCGGGTCCCTTGAATCGACAAGGTCGTGAATACGATCCATGAGTTCCTGATCTTCAATACTCTTTTCGACGGATTCACTGCAGTCATATTTCAGGTTCTCTTCAAGCTGGCTCGTTGTTATCTTCTTGTTTTTTTGTATGTGACGGATGCAGAGATTCCGGGCGGATTTGTACAGGAGCGCCCGGGCACTGGCCGGGTCAATAAAGTGGTTTTCGGAATATTTTATGATTTTTACGAAAAGGTCATGGAGAATATCTTCAGCCGTTTCGCTGGATTTAACGAAACTGTAAATATAAATTGCCAGTTCCCTGCTGTAACTGGTGTATAAATCATCAATGAATTTTCTTTCTATCATGATTTCAGGATGTATTCAATGCTGCATAATCGGTTTTGTCAAGAACAAGTAAATCTAAACAGCGGCTGGAACTATTAATACAATACGACTCTTTATCATTAAATTTTTCCATACTATTTGTAGAGTAGTAGATGTATATGATAAAACAGAGAAAGAAAAATATTGAAACAGATAAGTAAAGGGTGTCTCTTGTTTAATAATAGATGTTCCCTAAATATTTTCGCGAGTATATAGGTAAAATTTTTCATAATTCTTAAAAACTGGTTGAAACATGTATTACAGGTATTTGATATGTGGTGATTCTGTATGCGCATCATCTTATATTTATGTCCGTGGGTATAATTGACTAAAACCCAGTTGTGAAATTTCAGGCTTAATAGTAAATACAGGTTTTGAGACATTACCTGTTTTCGATGCATAAAAAGGATCGGGTATTATGATTATGCTACAAAAAAATGTTATAACTCTTCTTGCAATACTGGGTTTATGGGGAGTTTTGTATAATGGAAAGATGCGGGTTATCACACCGGCACATGGTGAAGAAATTGATACTATTGAAAACCGGGAATACGGGGATGCTAATGGTAATGAATCAGGTAATGATGTGGCCCATGAGCAGGAAAGAATAAAAGATTCTCATGTTGGCGAGAAAGAAGAAACCGGATACCAGAAAGAGAGTGAAAAAGATAAACAGAAGCAGTTTTCGTATTCAATTAATGTTGGTTTTAAGGGCTATTATTCCCTCGGGATCAGCCCTGAAAACATGACATACCAGCCTTATGGCATGGTTACGCTTGAGCATACCTTTTTTAGAATATCTGCCGGATACTCGAGGTTTATTGATTACCAGATAACAGACGGGTTTCAAACATACAGGGAGATCAATTTCCACCGCCCGGAGGTTTCCCTGTCAATTTATCCCTTCAGCTTTATGGAAATTTACGGAGATTATCAGTATTCAAGCTGGTTTGATCATTACAGATCGTCTTACTACCATGCAGGTTTAGTCGGGATATTCAATGATTTCATGATTGAGATCGTTTATAACTACACATGGACGCTCTACTCATTTAATACTTTTGCCAAGGCCGCTTACACGCTGTCTCTATATGATACTGAAATAAAGAAAGACAATCCCGGTATCTCATTGAGCTATTTCGTAAATAAAAAAGCCGGCATTGACCTTACTTTTGACTATTATGTTGAACGGTACAGTTACTATAATGATACCTACAGGCGATATATAACATCCCTGTCAGCCTATTACGAGGTTTTTAAATTCCTTTCCCTGTCACTGGATTTTGGAATCGGAACGGATTCGATCAATTTTTTTATACTCAGCCCGGATATCGGGTGTATTATAAAGCCGGTTAATGGGCTGCAGCTCAATATTAATTATGGAATAGAACATAATATCGGTGCTTCCCTCTCCAGGATGGAGCGGATGAATCGCTTTATAATGGTTCGGTATCCGAATTACAGTTACATAGTTGTTCACGTGGATCCGAAATTGAGACTTGTAACAATTGGAAGGGATTTCTCTGCATATAAGGTGAGTTTTGGTGTTTCTTGCAGATATTAATTAATTACATTAACGGAATATTTTCAGGGAACCGCTAATAATTATACGAGAGGATCCTTTTTAGGTACGTATTTGGTTGAAAACGGTTTTATCTTTTTTTATCCAAGTACTTTCAAGGCACTCTGTTTATCAATATTCATCTGCGCAATAAGATCATCAATTGAGCTGAACCGGATTTCATCCCTTATTCTGGCGTGAAAACTGACGTCAATATCTCTGTCATAAAGGGTATTATCATAATCAAAAATATTCACTTCAAGAGATCTTCCCCGATACTGGAAGGTGGGATTAATCCCGATATTCATCATGCCATTCTTCCCGGTTCTGTCATCCAGCAAAACAGTAACCGCGTATACACCGTCACCGGGTATGATTTTATCCGGATTTTCTGGCACGATGTTGGCAGTGGGAAAGCCAAGTTTTCGTCCCCTTCCGGCCCCCCTGGTGACCCTTCCCTTCAATGAATAGGGCCTTCCGAGAAGGGTGTTCGCCCTTCGGATTCTGCCATATTCAATTTCGTTGCGTATCCAGGTGGATGAAACGGGATAGGTGTGGAAGTCTTCCTCTTCCACCCTGGTTAAAGTGATTCCGGCATTTCCGGTAATTTTTTTCAGGTAATCGTAATTCCCCTCCCGGTCCCTTCCGAAGGCGTGGTCGTATCCTATTACTATGCCCTTGAGGTCGAGTTTCTTCAATAAAATTCCAGAATAGAAATCATGGGCTGTCATGTTCGCCATGTCCGGGGTAAAGTCGAGAAGAATGATATTTAACACGCCGAATCCGTAGATTGCTTTGACCTTTTCCTCAGAGGTAGTCAGGATCCTTGTTGATTGATCTGGAAAGAGGACTTTTCTCGGATGGTTGGAAAATGTGATTACAACAGCTTCGCCGTTCAGGGCATCTGCAGATTCCCGCAGTTTTTTCAGTATTTTCTGATGGCCGATGTGGACTCCGTCAAAGGTTCCGATGGTTACGACTGGATTGTTAAAAAGATTCTTGTTTTCAGGAATATCGTTATAAATCTTCATTTATCTATATTGACTGCTGGGTTCCTGATACGTGATGTCCTGCTTGATCCGGTGAAATAACTGATGAAAGAGGCTTGGCGACAGGCCATATCCGAGAGACACTGACAGGGTACATCCTCGTGATTGAGGCAGGTTCCCCGTCTTCGCATGATATATTTTCGATTATCTTGCTGGAGCTGGCGATTGTTTTGGTCGGATTAATGACACTACTGGCCATGATCTTATGCCTGATCGTGATTCCTCCGTTAGTGACAAAATAAAATAATGTACTGTAACTGCAACCAGTCATTATTTGCTCCTTCTGGGAAAAGTGTTCCGTAATGGAAAGTTTCAGTCAGTTTAATGTCAAGTTTTTTTAAGGGGGTTGCATCCGGAAGATGCTTATTAATCGATGTATATCATCTTACGGGTAATATTAGCGGTGTTCACAGCGGTGTTCAGTTTTGATAGAAAAGGTTCCTATTCATGGTAAAAACGTGGATCAGTTTTACTGCTGGTGAGTAATCAGAAATCTGGCATAGGCAAGGTCTTGTACATTCGTTATCTTAATATTCCGGTAATCGCCGGCTATTGTAGCGACCCGCTGACCGTCATTCAACAGGAGGGAGATATCATCGGAAATACCGGTCAGGTTATTCTTCTTCGCGTTCCTGTGGGCTTTCAGTAAGGGTGCATACACGAATCCCTGCGGTGTTTGAGTATGGTAAAGTATGTTCCTGTCCGGTATGGATTCGACAAACCCATTATTTATCTGTGCGATAGTATCTATTGCAGATACATATACACCTGCCGCACCGTTGGCCCTGGTCTTTTCTATACATCGTGTTATGAGTTCGTCAGTGATGAAGGGACGCGCGGCATCATGAATGAGAAGAATATCGTCTTCACGGAATTGCCTTGATGTGACTGCGTTGTACGATGAGTCCTGTCTCGTGTGGCCGCCGTCAACGATAACACAGTAATTGGAAACATGCAGTTTATCGATTACCTGCTGCAGGGTGTCCCGGTATTCCGGATGGTTCACGATAACCAGGCCGTCAATAAGAGGATGATCCCGGAATGCTTTTATCGACCATCCGATAACCGGCATGTGACCAAGGTCGAGAAACTGTTTCGGCATGGGGGCGTTCATTCTCCTGCCGGATCCACCGGACAATATAACACCGTAAACCATGTCATTCACCCCTGTTCAGGGGAAGGGTTTCCCGTATAATTCTGAAATCATCCTTTTCCATTATGAATACATAGACAACGGCAAGGTAAACCAGTACGGAAACGGCCAGGGGGATGATGAAAAACATATCTTGAAAAATAAAACTGTTGGCCAGGTAGATACAGACAACTGTGATTAAAAGCTTCAGGCGCATAAGAAAAACAGGGGTATACCTGACATATCCATTCTTGACCAGATAGATGTGGGACAGGAGGTAAATCACGGCAAAGGTTATAACCATTGCTGCTGCCGCTCCTTCAGCCTTGAAATACCAGATAAGTAATATATTGGCTATTATGTTTATCACTGCTGCAATCCCGTTAATCAGGGAATTATATTCCTGCTTGTCAAGGGTCGTTATTATCCACGGCGCCGGGTTTGAGGAAAAGGGGACAGCCAGGGCGAAGACCTGCAGTACGGGTATGGATTCACTGTATTTATCGCCGAAAATGTAGGTGATTAGTTCATGGGAAAAGATAAAGAAGATGATAACGAAAAAAAACGATACGATACTGAAAAACTTGGAATAAATTTTGAAGGCGAATTGAAACTTATCTGGATTAACGTCAAATTTGAACTTAAACAGGAACGGGAGGAGTACCTTGGCCATGCTGATGGGTATAAAAGAAATTGATATATAGAAGAGAAAGGCATTCTGGTAATATCCCGCATACACTGTTTCATGTATAACCGGTAAAAGAAATATACTGGTGTTGATGATGACATTGGCGAAAATAAATGTCAGTGAGAAAGGTATGGACTCGATTAGAAATATTTTCAGGTTCTTTAGCTTGAAGTTGAACGTATAAAATTTAGTCAGTGTATAAAGGATTCCGAGCATGAATATGACATTAATACCGAGTCTTACGGAAACTATATCAAAGTAATCGCCCCTGTAGAGAACCACTATGAGTGTGCCTGTTATATACAATATTGAAAAAAGGGCCAACGCTCCGGATATAAGTTTGAATTTTTCCTTTGCTTCAAACAGGGAGTAGGTTGTCTGGATAAATTCTGTGGACAGCCTGACGAGCCCGAATATTACGGTGAGAATAATGACGCTTTTATTCCTGACCGGATCAGTGTTATAGAACTGCATGAATGAAGCGAGAGCAAGATAGCCGAGGAGGCCTCCATAAATGACCAGTGACAGGAAAGTCTTCAGGACGAGGATGCTTGAATAGTACTGGTCCTCGAATTCCGGTTTCAGGTTTATTGCACGAATCGCAGTGCCGGCTATACCGAGATTTGAAATGAGTCCGAAAAAAGTTGCTATTCCAAGGGCTGTTGCATATTCACCGTATTGTTCCGCACTGAGATACCGTGCTATTATCATTGTTGCTATGAAAAAAATTAATTTTTCGAACAGAGTGGCAGAGGTCATGAAGATGGAATTGATGAAAAGTCGCTGTTTGTTTTTCATGTAATTCTATTGTGATGAAAGGTATGTGCTGAGATCTGAATTCTGCCGGTTTATGTGCTCATCAATGGTTTCACTGGTTACATAAGACCCGAAGTCAGCAGGTGCGGTTTTCTTTTCAAGATCAAACATGATCTCCATCATCATTGTACCCACCATGGGACGGTAGTGGAGTGTTTCATAAAAATAATAATTGCTGGTTGAGATACTGTCAATACCGCTGAAATCCCAGTAATCTGTCAGCATTGCGAGACCTTTTTTGAACTTATAGAACTGATCTACCCCGTTATCTATGTATGTTTTTGGATGTTCAGGATTCAGGAAGATCTTGCATGTAATACCATGTTGTTCGGATAGTTCCAGGATTTCCCTGATTTCATTAAGAGTTTTCTTAACCCTGTCTCCTGCGGTTGTCCAGCCTTCATTGAAATAGTCAGCGTTTATGTGTTTTTCAAGATTTTTTTCGATATTAGCATCAATTTCGGGATTGAACAGGACACCGGTTTGGTACCGATCGAAAAACACCATTTCAGTTTTTTTCTGAACGAATAGTTTGCCAACCGGTTTCAGCAACAGGTAACTGATAAAAAACTCTAATTTTTCATAGAGTGTTTCAGGGTAGGGTTTCCATAGTGCCTGGGTATAATTTTCATAGGGATTGATTTTGTATGAGAGCATGTCTATTCCGATGAGTACGTTTTTAACATGTACCCCTTTTCTGAGCATAAGTTTCAGGTCATTTAAATGATCAAGGGGGACTCCTTTGGAATAGGACATGTTATACCATTCTCCGTATGGGACCATGCAGCATTCGGTTCTGCCGACTTTTGATGATCCGAACAGGTATGAGTCATACTTTGTTTTGTTGTCGAGCAGGTGTTTTATCTTCAGGTAATGCTGGTTAGCAACGTTCTTATGGCCTGAATAATCTTTACGGAACACAACAAACGTATCCATATATAAATTATACATGGCCAGGGGGCCCAGTGAAATTATCACGAGAATAGTAGCATTTACAATAAATCTTCGTAAGCCCATAGTTCCCTCAAAACTGAAAATAGATAAACTGTTTCTCCTCAAATACACCGTAGAGAATGATCGACTGGATGAGGAGGTAATAAAATATCCAGCGAATGATCAGGGGCTTGTTTCTGAGCATCTGGCGGATGCTTCCATGGCTCTGGATAACATGAAATCCTTCCATTATGATTATTGAGAGAAACATGTAGAAAAAATCCGTCTTGCTGAAGGCGAGTCTAAGGTTGTCCCAGTTCCTGCTGAAAGAATGGGTTATTATATACCAGCCGTCCTGTATCGATTTAGCCCTGAAGAATACACCGGCTATGGTAAAAAGATGGAAGGTGATGAGGATACTGATAAGTTTTTTAACATTTTCGATAGAAGCTGAGATGAAATCTCTGTTTACAAACTTTCCGATAGTTGAAAAAATAATGAAGGATCCGATGAGCAGGAAGAATATCTTCTTTATATTAATACCGACATCCGCGCTGAGGCCGATTTCATTCGTAACGACGCCAAATAATACAGCAGCAAGACCAACCCCGGCTACCAGTACCGTGTTTCCGGTAATGAGAATATTGAAGAGCCGGTCTTTTAATGCCTTTCGATTTTTGGCCGTGTAGAATCCGATAATGGTAAAGATACCGTTCAGGGAGGCCCACACAACAAAGGTCCATTCAGCTCCATGCCACAGGCCGCTGAGCACGAATACAATCAATATATTGATGTTCCACCGTAACTCGGATACCCTGTTTCCCCCGAGGGGTATATACACGTAATCTCTAAACCATGATGTCAGAGAGATATGCCACCGCTGCCACAGTTCAGCTATACTTTTCGAGTGATAGGGCCGTTTGAAATTGTCCATGAGCCGGTAACCCATGACCTGGGCTGCTCCGATAGCTATGTCAGAATAGGCTGAAAAGTCGCAATAGACCTGAAATATGAAGAAATAGGTGGCTATGACCAGCACACCGCCTTCATGGGCCTGAGGATTATTATAAACGATATCGACATATTGCGCCAAACGGTCGGCTACAACCAGTTTCTTAAAGAAACCCCAGGCCATTATTTTAAGTCCGTCTACGACCCTGTTATAGTCAAAATCAAATTTCTCATGAAACTGGGGCATCAGCCTAGTTGACCGCTCGATGGGACCGGCCACAAGCTGGGGAAAAAAACTGACATACAGGGCGAATATACCGAAATGGCGTTCCGGTTCCCTGTCACCGCGATATAAATCGATTGTATAACTCAGTGCCTGAAGGGTGTAAAATGAAATCCCCACTGGGAGGAGAAATTTGAGATAGGGAAATGTCAGGTTAAGGTCCATAAACGAGAAAAGGTTGTTAAAATTACTGCTGAAAAAATTAAAATACTTGAAAGTAAAGAGGATTCCGAGATTGGATACGATACTCAGGGCCACCAGTCGCCGTTTGACAGCTTTTGATTTTCCATGCATGGCGATGCCGGTGGTATACACAATAACTGTTGTAATAAAAATTAATATCGCATAGCCTGGTTCCCAGCTCATGTAAAAGAAATAGCTGGCGAACAGCAGGTGGAGATACCGCCATCGGTACGGGAGCAGATAGTAAATAATTACTACTGCCGGGAAAAAAAGCATGAATTGTAATGAATTAAAAAGCATGGAAAAATTGCCGTTTCTCTTATTTAAATGGATAGGATTTTCCTAAACATATGAAATGCAAGTATTTTTTCCTTCCCGCATGATACCAGTAATTGTCAATTATAATATGCATTGTAAATCTTTCTTGACGCTATCATATAGAGGAACCATTTGTAAAAATTTGCACAAAAAAATGTACTGGTACTATGATGAATGTATCTAAACAAAAAATCTGTGGTGTAGTGGTAACTTTTCAGCCTGCTGATGATTTTCCTGATATTGTTAATACGTATATTGATCAGATAGATCTGCTTATTGTTATTGATAATACTGAGGGTCCTGTTCCAGAATCGTTACTATCAATAGCGGAACATGAAAGAGTAATCGTACATAGAAATAATGAGAATATTGGTATCGCCGCTGCTTTGAATACAGGAGCTCAACTGGCCATTGACAGGGGATATAATTATATGTTGACTATGGATCAGGATAGCAGGTTAAGGAAAAATACGGTTAATAATCTAGTTTATTATACAGAAAAATATAGTTATAATCTAAATAATGTCGGAGTAATGGCCCCATTCCCCAGTGATAACTCATACACACAGGTGCCAGAAAAGGAAGTTGAAGAACAGCTTTGCGTCTTGACGTCCGGTAATCTGGTAAACCTGGATATTTACTCAAAGGTTGGAGGATATTGTAATCAGCTTTTTATTGATAAAGTTGATGATGAATATTGTTTGCGTCTACATAGTAATAGATATCATGTACTCAGGGTAAATGCAGTGATTATGGATCACAATCTCGGTAATATCACACATCACAATCTATTTTGTAGACCTCAGGTAACAACTAACCATTCACCCAGAAGAAGATATTATATAACGAGAAATGCATGTCATGTATCGAAATTATATCAAAATGAGTTTCCGCAATATAAAAAAGAGCAAATTGAGGCTTTCTTCTATGAATTCAGTAAGATTGTTCTGTTTGAAAAAGATAAATTAAAAAAAATCAGTTCTATTATACAGGGCTATATTGATTTCAAAAAGGGAAAATTTGGAAAGTTCGAGGGTCTTCACAGGTAAATAATCCTGATACATTTAGATATATACAGAATAAGTAATTACTCAGCTATGTGCAATTATGTGCACATTACATGAAAAAGAGTTATATAGCCAATTTTTATAAAAATGTACATCTATTCAGCAATAGCTGAGTAGATACCAAAATAAGTGCATTATTAAGTTTATGACAATGATTAAAAAAATTAAGTATAATTATTTAGATAAACTCTTCAATCTATTCTATAATGATATAATTGTTATTTCATTACTGATTTCGTTGTTATTTATTTCCTATCTTTTCACGTTACCTGCAATTATTAATAACAATGTTTTGTATAAAGGTTTTAAACTTGCAATATTTGCAATATTGATATCATTCTTTGTTCATAGAATTTATGGGAATGGTTTAACATTTAGAATTGATGAAAAACTGATCTTTGTATTTATTACCTTGATGATTTTTTCTGGAATATTGAGCGGGGAACAGTTATATGTTAATATTGTAGAGCCATTAATAATTGGGTTTTCTTATTTATGTATTTCTTCTTTTTGGATTATACATAAAGATAAAAAGTTTTTAATCATTATCTTATACACGGTATTTATAATTTCAATTTTAAACATATTATTAATTATTATTCCTGATATAAACAGTTTGGCTGCTTCTAAATCCGTTAATGAGTTTATTGTACTGATAAATAATAAAAATAATTTTGGAATTCCTATAAATCCTAATAGATTTGGATATTCGTTATTAATTGGTTTTTTGTCTTCTACATCTTTATTCATGTATTATAAAATTAAAAAAGGGTACATGATATCGATTTTGTTTTTTCTTCATTCCTGTATTTTTATTATTTTTATTCTGGTGTCCCGTTGCCGTAATTGTATTCTTTCAAGTTTTATTTTTTCAATTGTTGTTTTATTCATATTATTTAACGATATAAAAGAAATTTTCAATAAGAAATGGTTTTTCATCCTATTATCAGCTATATTCCTGATTTTTATAGCTGGTATTATCCGTACTGGATTACTGGATATAATAATTGAAAAAACACTCAAGACCGGTAGCTCGAAAAGAATTGATATCTGGATAATCTTTTTGAAGGATCAGTTTAATAATTTTGATATAATAAAATTTTTATTTGGAAAGGGTTACGCTGCAAAAACAAATATCCTGGTACTGAAGTTAACTTCTTTACATAATGTAATCCTGGAAACATGGGGCCGTTATGGTATAATTGCATCAATCGTATTTATTTCAGTTATAACATATATTATGGTCTTAGGTTTTAAGAATAAGCATTATAGAATACTTGCAGGAATTGTTTTATCATTTTTAGTTTACAGTTTCTTTGAAGATATGCTTTTTTTTACTTTTTTTTGGATTGAGGATTTGTTTTTTCTTTTTGTACTTTATGCTCCTTTGGTTTTAAATAACAAAAATAAAAACAGCAATGCCGTATCTATTTAAAAATGTAATTGAGTTGTAGAAAAACTTTAATAACTAATACTGTTGCGAAGGAGTGCACATGAAAGGAATAATTCTCGCCGGCGGGTCCGGCACAAGGCTCTATCCCCTGACGCAGGTTGTATGCAAACAGCTGCTTCCGGTGTACGATAAACCAACAATCTATTATCCCCTTTCGACACTTATGCTGGCGGGGATCAGGGATATTCTCATTATCTCTACACCTGAGGACACCCCGCGTATCGAAAATCTTCTTGGTAACGGAAACAAATTCGGTATCAGCCTGA
Source organism: uncultured Leptospirales bacterium (assembly GCA_964514165.1). Classification (GTDB taxonomy): domain Bacteria; phylum Spirochaetota; class UBA4802; order UBA4802; family UBA5550; genus CAZEPS01. The sequence goes on along the minus strand of CAZEPS010000001.1, from coordinate 34,638 downwards.
CATACCGGGTACAGGAATACCCGAGGGGTCTGGCGGACGCCTTTATAATCGGCGATGAATTCATCGGAAATGATTCAGTGTGCATGATACTCGGTGACAACCTGTTTTACGGCCACGGGCTTCCGGAACTGCTCCGGGAAGCTGCTTCACAGAAGGAAGGGGCAACTGTGTTCGGCTACTTCGTGAAAGACCCTGAGCGGTACGGTGTCGTGGCGTTCGATAAAAACGGCAGTGTAACATCCATTGAAGAGAAGCCGGAAAAGCCGAAATCAAACTATGCCGTGGTCGGTCTGTATTTTTACGACAACGACGTGGTTCAAATAGCGAAATCCTTGAAACCGTCGCCCCGGGGGGAGATTGAGATTACCGACATCAACACGACCTACATGGAGAAAAACCGGCTTCGGGTCAAACTCATGGGAAGGGGGTTCGCCTGGCTCGACACCGGGACCCACGCTTCCATGCATGAAGCCTCTAGTTTTGTCAAGGCAATCGAGGACCGGCAGGGCTTGAAGATCTCGTGTATTGAAGAGATAGCCTATAAGATGGGATACATTAACGCTGATGAACTGCGGGACCTTGCCGACCCCCTGCTCAAGTCCGGCTATGGCGAGTACCTGTTGAAAGTAATGGAGATGGAGGGATAACATGCCCTTTACCTTCAGGAGCTTTGCGTTAGAGGACGTGATTCTTATCGAACCCCGTGTGTTCCCTGACGGGAGAGGGTTCTTTCTCGAATCATACAAGAAGAGCGATTTCGCGAAGAACGGCATCGATGCCGCCTTTGTCCAGGACAATCACTCCTACTCTCAAAAAAACGTTCTCAGGGGACTCCACTATCAGCTGCCTCCAATGGCCCAGGGGAAACTGGTACGCGTGATAAAAGGTGCCGTGCTCGACGTGGCGGTGGATATCAGGAAAAACTCTCCCACCTTTCTTCAGTGGGTCAGTGAAAGGCTGACTGCAGAGAACAGCCTGATGATGTATGTCCCTCCGGGATTCGCCCATGGGTTTCTGACCCTCACTGACGACGTGCATTTACTCTACAAGTGCACAGACGAATACGCTCCGGACCTGGAACGGGGAATCAGGTGGGATGATCCCGATATCAACGTGGACTGGGAGATTGAAAATCCACTGGTCTCAGAAAAAGACGGGAAGCTCCCGTTTCTGGCGAATGCTGAGGTGTTTCAATGATATGGCTCATCGGCAGCAGGGGGATGCTCGGAACTGAGGTGGAACTTGGCCTTAAAGAGGCGGGACTAAAACATGTTTCATCGGACAGGGAGGTTGACATAACCGATTATGATGAATTAATGAACTTCAGTTCGGATAAAAGCATTTCCTGGATAGTAAACTGTTCGGCCTACACCGCGGTTGACAAAGCGGAAGATGAACCGGAAGCCGCTTTTCAAATAAATGAACACGGGGTAAAAAATATCGCGAAAATCGCGAAAGAGAAAAATACGAAATTGGTACATGTCTCTACCGATTATGTATTTTCAGGGGAGAAGGAAGGGGCCTATGTCGAGACCGATGAGACCGGGCCGAAAGGGGTTTACGGGCTGAGCAAACTCCGGGGAGAGGAACAGGTTCGTGAATTACTAACAGACTTTTTTATTTTTCGGATATCCTGGTTTTTCGGCATTCATGGCAATAATTTCGTGTATACCATGATCCGGCTTTTTAACGAACGGGACGATGTACGGGTCGTGAGCGACCAGTGGGGAAGCCCGACCTGCGCGGCGGATGTTTCGGCAACGATACTCGATATCATTAAAAGAGATTTCAACCGGTACGGGATTTATCATTTCACCAACGCGGGGAGAACGAACTGGTACGAGTTCGCACGGGAGATTTATTCCCTGGCGCGGAAACACGGTCTGGTTTCCCGTAAGGTGAATCTTGTTCCGATAACGACCGATGACTATCCGACCAGAGCGGCACGGCCGAAAAACTCGTACATGTCCAAAGATAAAATAAGGGAATCCCTGGGAATAACTATCAGGCCCTGGCAGGAGGCCCTTGAAGAATTAATTGTGCAATTAAAGGGTACATCTAACAAAGTTATAGGGCCTTGATTAATCAAGGCTCTGTAACATTTAAACCATATTGCGTACCCAAACGGTAACCTCATATTTAATAAATAGAGGTTCCCTAAAGAAACAACAGAGTGGAGGGGTATCGTGAGAAAACTCGAGAATCTGCTGGTAACCGGCGGCTCCGGTTTTATCGGTTCAAATTTCATACACTATCTTTTCAAAAAGACGGATTTTGCGGGAAAAATTGTCAACGTGGACAAGCTTACTTACGCCGGTAACCCGGAGAACCTCTCCGGGATCGAAGAGGAATACGGCGGAGAACGCTATGTTTTTGAACACGCAGATATCGTGGAATATGAAACGATGAGAGACATCTTCATAAAACATGATATTGACACGATTGTTCACTTTGCGGCGGAATCACACGTTGACCGGTCAATATTCGGCCCCCGGGAATTCATCCAGACCAATATAATCGGCACCTTTACCCTCCTGGAAATTGTCCGGGAGCTCTGGAAGGACCGAAAGGATACCCATTTCCATCACGTCAGCACTGATGAGGTGTACGGTTCCCTCGGCGAAACCGGTTACTTTTACGAAGACACAGCCTACGACCCCAGGAGCCCCTATTCAGCGTCAAAGGCCTCTTCTGATCACCTGGTCATGGCCTATAATCACACCTACGGCCTGTCGGTAACCATATCGAACTGCACGAACAATTACGGCCCCTACCAGTTCCCGGAAAAGCTTATTCCCCTGATGATACTGAACATGAAAGAGGAGAAGCCCCTGCCGGTGTACGGCGACGGGCGGAACATACGGGACTGGCTCTACGTGGATGACCACAATTCCGGGGTGTGGATGATTTTACAGCGTGGTAGAAACGGGGAAACCTACAATATCGGCGGCGAGAACGAGTGGGAGAACATAAAACTGGTGAATGTCCTCTGCGAGAAAATGGCAGACTTCCAGGGAAAAGAAAAAGACTATTACATAAAGCTCATCACCTATGTCACTGACAGGCCCGGCCATGACCGGAGATACGCCATCAACTGCGATAAGATAAAGAATGAACTCCAGTGGAAGCAGGATTATGATTTTTCCCGGGGCCTTGACGAGACAATCCGCTGGTACATGGAAAACGAGGAGTGGGTCGAGCGGCTCAGAAGCGGCGAATACCGGGAATGGATTGAAAAGAATTACGGGAAGCGTTAAAAATGGAGGGGGATACACTCGTTTCCGTGGCCATGGCCACCTACAACGGGGGCAGGTTTTTACGAAAACAGCTCGATTCCATTTACGGCCAGACATACCGGAACCTCGAGGTGGTCGTCAACGACGACGGTTCCTATGACGATACGGTCGAGATTCTCGAGGAATACCGGAAAACCCGCAAACTGAAATTCGCAGTTAATGAAAAAAATCTCGGGTTTGTCAAAAACTTCGAGGCGGCTGTGGCACGGTGCACCGGTGATTTTATCGCTCTGGCCGATCAGGACGACATCTGGCTGCCCCATAAAATTGAAACCCTCCTGGAGGGAATCAACGGCTGTTCCCTTATCTGTTCCGACGCCGAACTCATCGATGAGCATGGTGACATCCTTCCCCTATCTCTCCAGGAAAAATCGGGCAGTTACGCCGACACCGATGACCAGTTCAGGTTCTTCGTGTTCAGAAATTTCGTAACGGGCTGCACGTCCCTCATGACCAGGGAGGTGGCCGAAGCATCTCTGCCCGTTCCTCCGGGGCTTCTGTACCACGACTGGTGGTTCGCCCTTATCGCTTCTTCTTTGGAGGGGGTCAAATACCTTGACCAGAAACTCATAAAGTACCGTCAGCACACGGAACAGGACACCGGCGCCGGAACCAGGATGACAATCATGAAAAAAATCGGCGACTACCGGCGCAAAAAACGGGAGGGTTTCACCCGGGAGATCTACAGCGCCAGGGGTATGCTGAACTACGGCGGATTCACCCCCGAACAGCGGGAAATAATCGAAGACCGCCTTGACTTCTACGAAGACCTTACAGGTGGGATTCTTCACCTCCGGGCCCTGGGGACGGCCCTGAAACACCGGAAGTACCTCCTCGCCGGCAGGGGTTTTCTCTACCGCCTCGCATTTTACCTCGGAACCATGGTACGGTAGGTCCGGTGGCTGATTCGAAGGTATACATTATCCTCCTGAATTACATGGGCTGGAAGGATACGGTGGAATGCATCGAGAGCCTGCAGAAGGTGAACTCTTATTATAATTTACAGATTGTGGTCGTTGACAACCTGTCGCCGAACGATTCTATGGAACAGATGATATCGTTCTGCGAAGAACGGGAATACCCGTTTGTCTTCTATCAGAAATCCGAATCCGAGAACAGTTCGGTTGTTGCCGAAAAGGAACGAACCTTTACTGATGCAATGATTGCTCCGCTGGTGTTCATCCAGGCCGGTGAAAACAGCGGGTTTCCCGCCGGCAACAACACCGGGATACGGTACGCCCTTGCAAAGGGGGACATGGACTACTGCTGGGTTCTCAACAACGATACTGTCGTGAGGGAAGATACCCTTGGTGAACTGGTCCTCCTCGGGGAGGCGGATAAAACAAACGGCATCATCGGATCCAAGCTCATCTTTTACCATAAGCCGGGGTTTGTCCAGACCCTGGGAAACGAGAAAGTCGGCTGGAAGGGGATCGGCACCGGCAGGTATGACGGCATCAGGGATTCGGACGAACTCCCCGGCATTTTTGAGGCCCGTTCAATCATTGGAGCCTCGATGCTGGTAAAGCGGGAGGTCATTGAGAAAATTGGCCTCATGGACGAGACCTATTTCATGTATCACGAGGAAAGCGACTGGTGCGACAGGGCGAGGAAGTCCGGGTACCGGCTCCTTGTCAACTCAGGAAGCGTTGTTCTCCACAAGGAGGGGGCCAGCACGGAGAGGAAGAGAATCGAAAAGTCCTTTTTCGGCAGGAAGGTGAGCCGCACCACCATCAATGATTTTCTCATATGGGGATATTACGGTTTCAGGAACGAAATATACTTTGTCAAAAAAAACTACCCCCGTAAATTTTTTCTGTATCTGATATTCGTGCTGCCGAAAAAATACGCGGTAAAAACACTTTCTGTATTTCTTTTCAACGATGACCACAAGTCGGCGCGTCTGTACCTTCTTACCAGGGCCCTGTTCGACGGGGTTTTCAGCCGTATGGGGAAGAGGATTGATCCGGCAAAATGGCGGGGGAAATACGGCGGAAAATCCTGATTACCTCTCCTCCGATTCAATCTCATCAATGAGATCGAGAAGGACCCGGGCCGACTGGTCCCATGAAAACCGGGATGCGTTTTTGAATCCCCGGCCAACGAGTTCTTCCCGATAGTTCCTGTCAGTGGTGATCCGTACAATTGCGTCGGCCAGCCCCCTTACGTCGTAGGGGTCGACGAGAAAGGCCCCGTCCCCTGCCACTTCCGGGCAGCTCGAAACGGTGCTGGTGATGACAGGACAGCCGCAGGCCTGGGATTCCAGGATCGGAAGGCCGAATCCTTCATAAATGGATGGATAGAGATAGCAGTCCGCCATGTTGTAGAGGGCTATGAGTTCTTCGTCGCTGAGAAATCCGAGTTTTATTATTCGATCCTCGAGCCTGTTCTCTTTGATAAGGGCGAAGACCCTGTCGTCGCGCCATGAATATCCGCCGGTTACGTATATACAGTGAGGGATCTGGTTTTTGATGAGGCTGAAGGCCTTTATTATGTTTGCCATGTTTTTTCTCGGGCTCAGGGAACCGGCGTAAAAGAGAAAGGGTTTATGTATGCCGAATTTTTCCGCCGTGTCCGAGAGCAGGGAAATATCAGTAATCTTTCGAAACCGCTTCTCGATGCCGAGGTGGATCACCCTGATCATCTCCCTGTCAATTCCGAGGAGTTCCGTCATGCGGGAGGCGGTGAATTCAGAGATGGATAGGTTAATATAGGAAAAACGGGCCGCCACCGGCACCATGAGGGTATGGTGGAGGTTGTCGAAGAACTTAAACTCCCGGAAACCGAGTTTCTCGAAATAGACGATGTCATTGAAAAAGGGAACCTTTTTTCCCCTGATGAGGGGCGAGAAGGTGTTTTTCGGAAAGAAAAAAAGGTCTATCCGGTAAAGGTACGAGTAAACCGGGAGTAGTATGTAGTCAAAAATCATGCGGGAACGGGGCTTGAGTATCCTGATCCTGAAATTACCGGGGAGGGTAAAATCGAGTTCCGGTTCGTCGTAACAGAAAATATAATAGGTGTTAATAAAATCCTTGCCCGCGAGTACTCTCAGTATCTCGTGTGTATACCGGGCGGGACCACCCTTCCGTTCATTGAGCACCCGGGCGTTAAAGGCGATATTCATTGGTTGCTTCTCCATGAATTTATTCGCGATCTGTTTCAGGATTACCGGAATCTGATGTCCGGTTTTGACATCAGCCATGTCTCGTGAAAATTGAAAACAATTATTGTTGACACTGCCCGGTGCGTATATAAAACAGTTTGAATCAGAATGTCAATGTAAAACAGGGGTAATAATGAGTAAAGTCGCTTTCATAACCGGCATAACAGGACAGGATGGGGCCTACCTTTCCGAGTTTTTACTGAAAAAGGGTTACAGGGTCTTCGGGGGATACAGGAGAACCTCATCGCCGAATTTCTGGCGCCTGGAGGAGCTGGGCGTAAAAAAGGATGTTGAACTCCTGGAGGTCGACATCCTCGATACCGGCAATCTGATACGGGTCATGGAAAAACACAAGCCAGATGAAATATACAACCTCGCCGCCCAGAGCTTCGTCGCTGTCTCTTTTGAGAAACCGGTCCTTACCGGGGAGACCACCGCCATCGGGGTGACCCGTATGCTTGAGGCCGTGCGAATCGTCAACCCGGGGATACGCTTTTACCAGGCGTCAAGCTCTGAGATGTTCGGCAAGGTCCAGGAGGTCCCCCAGAAAGAGACCACCATATTTTATCCCCGCAGTCCCTACGCGGTAGCGAAACTATACGGCCACTGGCTTACGATAAACTACCGGGAGTCGTTTGACATTTACGGGTGTTCCGGCATACTTTTTAACCATGAATCGCCCCTCAGGGGAATCGAGTTCGTTACCCGCAAGGTGAGCGACGCGGTCGCGAAAATAAAGCTCGGAAAGCAGGACTTTTTCGAGGTCGGCAACGTGAACGCCAGGAGGGACTGGGGGTACGCCGGGGAATTCGTCGAGGCGATGTGGATGATGCTGCAGTTGGATGAGCCGGACGACTTTGTCATTGCCACCGGAGAAATGCATTCGGTCAGGGATTTTATTGACAGCGCCTTTAAATCCGCAGACATGGAAATCGGCTGGAAAGGTGAAGGCGTTGATGAAACGGCCGTTGACCGAAAAACCGGGAAAACCCTCGTCAAGGTGAACCAGAAGTTCTTCAGGCCGGCTGAAGTGGACCAGCTGGTCGGTGACTGCAGCAAGGCGAAAGAAAAACTCGACTGGGAACCGAAAACAACGTTTAATGAACTTGTTGACATGATGGTTCAGAAGGACCTCGAAAGGAACAGGTAATTTCGTGTAACCAACCCCATGTAATGAAGATTTGTATAACCGGCATCAATGGATTTGTAGGAAACAATCTCAGAAAAACCCTTGAAGATGAGGGGCATGATGTCTGCGGAATAGACAAAAATAGTTCTGACAGCAGGGTAATTGAAGCTGACATAACCGATCTCGGGGCAGTAAATAAAATATTCGCCGACCTTAAGCCGGATTATATCTATCACCTTGCCGCAATATCAAGGCCCGATTACAAAAATCCGGACGAAATATACGCAATAAATGTTTCAGGTTCCTACAATGTTCTGTCCGCCGCTGTTCAGTTCACCCGTAATCCCCGCTTTGTGTTCGCCAGTTCAGCCCAGGTTTACGGAAACGTTGACCCGGACCAGCTCCCCATATCTGAAGAGTGCCCGGTCAACCCGGTTAACCATTACGGTGCGAGCAAGGCTGCTGTTGAAGACATTCTGAAGGCCTTTAACAGGGAACACGACCTGGAATACGTTGTACTCCGCCCCTTTAATCATATCGGCCTGGGCCAGAATCCCCACTTTGTTGTGCCGAAGATAGTCAATGCCTTTAAAAACAGAAAATCTGAGCTGGAACTCGGGGATACGGAAACGGTACGGGATTTTCTCGATGTGCGGGACGCCGTGCGGCTTTACGCTGACCTCCTGAACACCTTTCCGTCCGGTGAAACATTCAATATCTGCACCAGCCGGGGGGTAAAAATACGAGATATCTTCAACATACTGGAAGATATCTGCGGCTACACCATGGAGCTGAAGCAGAGCCCTGAATTGTTGCGGAAGAATGAGATACGGACCATTATCGGGGATAACAAAAAGGTAAAGGAACACCTGAACTGGGAACCGGCCTGTTCCCTGCGGGACACCCTCAACTGGATACTGGACAGCGATGAATAGTACCGCGGTCATCAAAGCCCGGGGACTCGCCATGGGTTTTGGGAGGGGCCTCTTGTTTTCCAACATTGATATTGAACTGGAGGCCGGTTCATCTCTCGCCATCAGGGGACCGAACGGTTCCGGTAAAACCACCCTTCTCAATATCATTTCAGGACTGAAAAAGCCCTCCCGGGGAACTGTTGAATTCCATGTCAACGGGAATTCCCTCGAATACGGCGATATTCCCCGGTCGATCGGGTACGTGGGACCCTCCCTCAATCTTTACGACGCCATGACCGGCCTTGAGAATATCCAGTTTGCCTGCAGGACAAATGACACTGAAAAAATCAGGTACCTTCTTGAGTACTTCAACCTTCACGGTCACGGGAACAAGGCGGTTCAGCACTATTCCTCCGGAATGAAACAGCGCCTGAAGCTGATAACCGCCCTGGTGAACGATCCACCGGTGCTGGCACTCGATGAACCGGGAACCAGCCTGGACCGCGACGGCCGAGACCGGCTCTATTCGTTTATTACATCAATCAGGGAACACCGGATTCTGATCATTGCCACCAACGAGAAGGAAGAGGGAAAACTCTGTTCCCGGGAGATTGGTCTTGCTTAGGGACGTGATCCGGAACCTGAAAAAGGATGTAATCATCGAGGCGAGAAACAGGATTGCCCTGAACCTAACCCTCTCCTTTGCGGTTATCACGACCATATCCCTCGGCCTTGTGGCGGCAGGGGTTCCCTTTTCTCCCCGGGTCCAGGCGATGCTCCTGTGGCTCGTCATGTTCTTCAGCGCCATGAGCGGCCTCTCGTTTATTTTCGTCCGCGAGGTCGAACAGGGGACTGATCTCTTCCTCAGGCTTCATGTTTCCCCGGAGTCGATTTTTATCTCAAAGCTCATATTCAACCTGGGGTTTTTCCTTATTACCCAGGCTGTTATCACGCCGCTTTTTATTATTTTCATCCAGGTAACAGTGTACGATGTCCCCGTGTTCGCGGGTGCCGTAGCGGCAGGTGGTTTCGCAATTGCTTCGGTTACAACCATTCTCGCCTCAATGATTGCAAGGGCGGGGGGAAAGGGGTCCCTCTTCACTGTTATCTCGTTCCCGGTGTTGATTCCGGTACTCTCTGTGCTTATTTCCGTTACGGAGAAAACACTTGAGGCGGGAGCCGGGGTCCCCTGGGATAACCTCATTTTTTTACTTGCATTTTCCGGCGCGGTCGTGGCTATATCGTTTCTACTGTTTCCAGTAATCTGGCTTGAATAATGATAATTCTCAGAAGTGTCTATATACTGATGCCCGCTGGCATACTCACCGCTTTTCTCTGGGCCCCGCCGGCTGAGCATCATGGAGATCTCGGTCGAATTCTCTTTTTCCATGTGCCGGTGGCCTGGGTCAGCGTACTCTCATTCATCCTGGCCGGGATCTATTCCATACGTTATCTGCTTCGCCCTGAAAGTAAACCGGCCGTCATCGAAGCCAGGTCCCGCAACGCGGCTGTCCTGGGGCTCGCGTTTACAATCTGCGCTGTGATTACCGGGTCTCTCTGGGCGAAGGAGAGCTGGGGGAGCTACTGGAACTGGGACCCGAGGCAGACTTCCGTTGTCATGATTCTTCTGATCTATACCGCCTACCTCGCCCTTTTCAGCGCCCTGGCGGGGAACAGGAACAGGAACAGGGGCAAAATCTGTTCCGCCTACCTGATTGTTGCGATGGTGTCGGTTCCTTTCTTTTATTTTATCGTGCCCCGGCTGAACGAATCCCTTCATCCCGGATCCATGAGCCTCGATTCCGTCATGAGATTAACACTCCTGTTCATGGTGGTCTGCTTTACCCTGCTCTACCTGTATCTTTTCGCGTTGACTAACAGGATCTCCCGGGTGGAAATCGTCTTAGAGGAAAGGATGTATGAATAGGACAAAAGTGACCAGATTCGGCGTGTTAATCCTGCTTATGATAATGACACTGGTGCCGCAATTTACGAAAAAAGATCCGGCCATGACGATGTCAAAAGGCCGGTTCCTGATGGCAGATACCCTCCCATCCGAAGACAGGGTGACCGAAACCGCTGATACCAGCGCACAGGATCAAGATATGCTCTACACGGTACTCGCGATTGTCCTGATAATCTGGTTCGGGATCAGTATCTACCTGTACATCATTGATAGAAAACTTTCAAGAATTGAGAGAGAACTCCATGAAGAGTAAGAAAATACTCGTTTTTATATCAGCGGTGGTGCTGATCATCATCGCCATCCTGTTTTTCAGTGACGATCTTTTCAGCCCCTATGTCTCGTTCGCCGAGGCAATGGAGAAGAGCGGGAAATACGTGCAGATAATCGGTACCCTCGATAAGAATGAATCCATTGACATCCGGGATGGTCACCTTTTTTTCACTATTTCTAATGAAGAGAAAACCAGCATCCCGATTGATTACGAGGGGAGTAAACCGGTGAATTTTGAACATGCGGACAAGGTCGTACTGCTGGGGAGGTATGACAGCGCAAGCAGGGTCTTCAAAGCGGATAAACTTTTGGTGAAGTGCCCCTCCAAATACGAAAAAAAGATTCAGGATACGCGACAATGAATATTGGCAATGTTTTATTATTAACCTCTCTCATAGTATCTTTTCTGATGCTTTTTTTTCTCGCCCGGAGCGCTTCGGGAAACCGGTTCGCTCTGGTAACATCGCGCCAGCTCTACCTCCTGACGAGCATAACCATAACCTTCGCGGTGATTCTGCTCTTTTTTTACCTCGTCAGCCACGATTACCGGTTCATGTACGTGTACGAAAACAGCTCCAATGACCTTCCCCTGGAATACGTCATAGCGGCCTTCTGGGCCGGTAAAGAGGGGAGTTTTCTCCTCTGGCTCTTTATCTTGAACATCATGGGCATCATCGTCATGAGGACCGAGGATGAGTATGAAAACATTATCCTCAGCATCGTTGCCATTACCCAGATTTTCATGCTCGTCGTCCTGGTCATCCAGAGCCCCTTCAGACACGTCTGGGACGCCCACCCGGATGTCTTTCAGCAAAACCAGATTCCGGGCGACGGGGCCGGGCTTAATCCTCTCCTCATAGATCCATGGATGGTGTTCCATCCCCCGGTCCTCTTTCTCGGATACGCCTCTGCGACGATTCCCTTCGGGTATGCGGTAGCCGCCCTTTTACGGAAAAACTATTCCTCGTGGGCTGAAAAGTGCAGGGGGTGGATCATCTTCAGCATGACCAGCCTCGGTGTCGGCATTTTCCTCGGCGGGTACTGGGCCTACAAGGTCCTCGGGTGGGGCGGATACTGGGGGTGGGACCCGGTGGAAAACTCCTCCCTTATTCCGTGGCTCGTGTCAGTGGCCCTGATGCACGGGATAATAATCCAGAAGCGGCGGGGGGCCCTGGTTAAAAGCAATCTTGCCATGGCAATGGCCTGTTTCATACTGGTTTTTTACAGCACTTTCCTCACCAGGAGCGGCATACTGGCTGACTTTTCTGTCCACTCCTTCGCTGCCCACGGCCTCTCATTGTACCTGGTATCCTTCATTGTGTTTTATATCATCATCACGGTTTTTCTCATGGTTCGAAACTGGAAAAGCATGGATGGGAAAAGCCTGGAGGATCGCCTCTGGCGCTGGGACAACCTCCTGGTGTACGGAATTCTGATACTTATGGCATGGGACGCGGTCATCCTGGTGGGTACCTCCATGCCGATCCTCTCCGGCATATTCTCGAAGAACCCGACCGCGGTAACGGTCAATTTCTACAATAACTTTTCGGTACCCTTCGGAATACTCATTCTAATTACCATAACACTGGCCACTATTATCCTTTCAGGGAGAAAATTTTTCAGTGCCTCGAATATCATCGCCATGATTTTCGCGGCTATCCTCGGGGTGTTATTCAACATCATGTACACGAAAAATCCCGCTGCCTATATCTTTTCAGTGCTGGCCCTTTTTCTGGTTATTAACGCAATTATTGATCTCTACCGTCTGAAATCCCCCGGGTCCCTGCCTTCCCGCCTGGCCCATATAGGGGTCGCGGTAATGGTCCTCGGTATTATTTCCTCCAATATTCATTCCATATCGATGCAGGACGAACTCCTCCAGGGAGAGGGGAAAACATTCGGGCCCTACACGGTAGTCTTTAACGGGTTGAAGAGAGAAAAAACCTCGGCCCTCTCTTTCACCGTCAGGAAAGGGGACCGGACCTATGAGGCGGAAACCGAATATACATTCAATGAACGCATGAACTCGGTGTACCGCGAGCCCTTTATATTAAAGGGGTTTACCGAGGATCTCTACCTTGCCCCGGACAACTACCGTTCCGGCCTGGAAACGGTTACCATGGCTGTCATCCGCAAGGGAGAGGAGAAGAGTATCGGCAACCTGGATATTTCTTTCACCGGATTTGATACGACGGGCATGGGAAAGGGAGAGCCGACCATATACGCCAATCTTCTCGTCAACAGCATGAAAGTGAGGCCCGGATTGAAGATAGCGGGAGGGAGTTCTCTTCAGATCGAAGATCGGATACCGGGAACCGGGAGAACCGTTTCCCTCGTGCAGATGAGCGTCGGCGAAAAGGCAATCGTGATTAACATATCACCGGACAATAAAACGGAAGTGCCCCCAGATCGGGTTCTGGTGGAGATTTCATTCAAGCGGTTGATATGGCTGGTCTGGCTCGGGGCTCTTTTGATCAGTACCGGGGGAATCGCCGCCTTCTTTATAAGCAGGAAGGGAAGAACCTAGATCTTTTTCTCTTCAAGTATGGCGGTCATAGCCGTTTTGAGGTTTTCAATATCCTTGACGAGGCTCTGGTATTCTTCGTCGGTCCGGGAGAAATCCCCTTCCTTTCCCATGTTTTCCAGTGCCATTGCCGATTTATAGGCCCCGATCGAGGAAAAGTTAGACACCGCCCCTTTCAGGGTATGGGCGGCTTTTTTCAGCTGCTCTGGATTCCCGCCTTTGATCGCATCGGAAATCCTCTCCAAAAGCTTCTCTGAATCCTTGAAAAATATATCGGCCAGTTCCATGAACAGTTCGAAGTCCCCGTCAAGCCGGTCGCGCAGTTCCGTGCGATTAACGATATCTTCGATTTTCATAACACAACCCTCCTGAAGGATGAACACCTTTCTTCTGTAAATTTATATTAGGAGCATTACTTTTTTTTGCAATCAAATTACACTTACAGTACACTGTATAGAATGTTTTGATATCGGCTGAATGAATTGCTGTTAAATCTAGCGGGTGCTTGAATAACTCCCTGGAAAGTTTATAATATGAAAAGTATATCGCAGTGATCTGCGGTGAAGATCCATCCCTCCTTGGCCCGTGTTGAATAGTTCTGGATGATTTCCTTGACCCTCATTTCGGCTGTATCCTTCAAGTCGAGATGAAACCGGTAATGCTCCCACTCGGAATGAAGATCGTTAAACCGTATTTCACGATTTACCGTTATTTCCCTCTGTTGAAATGGGACCTCTATTGTTCTGAGTATATTCCTGATGGTATCATCGTCCTGATCCCCCCGGCTGTCACTAAAACCGAGTTCTTTTCGCAAAATATCTGACATGGACCTGGTCTTCCTCTTTGAACGGACCAGGAGCACGGTTTTTCCGGCGTACTCCTTCATTTTCTGAATCGACGTTTCCTTGTCTTCCATCGGATAGATGGCATGAATGCAGATGGCGCTGTCAAAGACTGGTCCCGACCACTGGAGCCATTCGCTCTTCTCGATAGTCAGGTCGAGGTTGTCCCTTCCCGATAACTTTTTTTTCATCAGGCGAATCATCGGCAGGGCCGGTTCTACGGCCGTGACCCGGTAGCCGTGCTCAGCCAGGGGAATGGAGAAGAATCCGCTCCCGGCCCCGATATCGAGAACGGTCGTGGAGCCTGATAGTTCATTCTTCACATGATCAACAAGCACGCCCGGATATCCCTCCATCTGAAGGCGGCGGTCATATTCCTCAGCGAATTTATTGTTGTGAAACTTCACCGGTTATGCCGTTCCTTAACATGAGATTGAAAACTGATATTCTGTAACTTTTACAACTGTGCTGCAATAAAATTTTATTGCAATGAGTTTTTATTCGGGGTAGTGTCGGAGCATGGATTCAAGTATGACCGTCAGGGCGGGGAAAAAGGCCTTTGCCCGGATCCGGGAGAGGGGGTTCTCTCTCGACGACGCTGCAGTGATAGCCGGCGCGGCCGGCGGTCCGAAGTGGCTTATCCTGAGCGGCCTTGACAGGGAACTCTGTTCCGCACTTGCGGGGAAGAGGAAATATCCCCTGTTTCTCATCGGATCGTCGATCGGATCGTGGCGTTTTGCCGCCTACGCCCAGAAGAATCCGGCCGGGGCAATGAACCGCTTTCTCGAGATTTACCTCGGCCAGGGATATTCAGAAAAACCGGACTCTGCGGAGATAAGCCGTGAAACTGAACGGATGATGGACGAGTTTTTGACCGACCAGGGGATTCTATCAGTTCTTTCTCACCCCTTCATGAGACTTCAGTTTTTCGCTGTCAGGTCCCGGGGATTCATCCAGTCGGACAAAAAACTTCTCCTCCTTGGTGGTCTCCTCCTGGCCGCTTCCGCGAACCTTGTCAGCAGGGGCTTCGTGCGCCTGTTTTTTAGACAGACCCTGTTCCAGGACGGCCGTCACGATCCCCCCTTTATGCTGGACGCCGCCACCGATACGGTTACGCTCACGCCGGACAATTTCAGGAATGCTCTCATGGCATCCGCCTCCATACCCCTGGTGATGAAGGGTGTTTCCGGTATTCAGGGTTCCCTGCCCGGTGTTTATCGCGACGGTGGCATGGTTGACTATCACCTGGATCTTCCCTATTCTACTAACGGGGATTCAGTCGTGTTCTATCCCCACTACACTGACGCGGTCATACCCGGCTGGTTTGACAAGCCCTATCCGTGGAGGAGGGCTGACAGGCGCAACATGGAGAATGTTCTCATCGTGTCCCCTTCTAAAAGCATGATAGAGCGGCTTCCCCTGAAGAAGATCCCGGACCGGAATGATTTCGTTCTCTTCAAGGGTCATGATCGGGATCGGATCGTCTACTGGAAAACCGTTGCCGACGAGAGCAGAAGAATGGGGGACGAGTTCATGGAACTGCTTGTAAAAAACAGGATTCACGAGGTGATGAAGGAACTATGATGAAGATACTTTCTTCACTGTTGATAGTATTGATCTGCGCGCCACTTTTCGCACTTGAGACTGAGGATGACAGGATCCTCTATCTGATGAAAAAGGTCAGGGATGATCTGAAAGAGGAATACCCGGAACACAGCATTTACGAAAAGAGCGGAATTCTCTACTGCACCGGGGAGAGCGATCTCGCCGGTGTCAACAACAGGGCGGCGGATCTGATGGCCGACGGGAAATGGGATGAGGGGATACAGGTGCTCGAACAGGGACTGGAAAAGGTTGCCCTCTTCTTCCCGTTCCGGTACAACCTGGGGCTCGCCTATTTTCATGTGGATGAACTAAGGAAGTCACTCCTGAATTTTCGCAAGGCGGCGGCGGTTGTTCCGGAATACCCGAAGACCTATCTCCACATGGGCAACATCCACCAGCGGTGGTACCAGGACAGCGAGGCCATCGAATACTACCGTATGGCCCTGAAGCGGAACCGGGGCGAGCTCAATACCTTTATACTCATAGGGGATCTCTTTCTCAAGCGGAATCAGGTTGAACTGGCTAAAAAGTATTATGACAGCAGTCTCAGCATAGACCCGTCGTTCCCGAACGGCCTCCTCGGCAGGGCGAAGATCCACTTCATCCAGGGGGAGTATATCAAGGCCCTGAATACACTCAAGGCAATTGACACGAGGAAGCATTACGACAAGTCCTTCCATTACTATTTTGCCGAAACGTCTTTCAAGCTCAAGGACTACGCCCTGGCGAGCAAACATTACGCAATTCTCCTGAAGCACCGAAACGACAGGTTCTTTCTGACCAATTCCATCAGGCTAATTGAGCATAAGCTCAACCTCAGCAGGCGTTTCATCGAAAAATAAAAAATTCCCTTGATGCAATCGTTCCTGTTTGATAAGGTATGTATATTACCAGAGTAACGAGGTGCCCATGGCCAGGAATATACTATTTATACTGCTGTTTATTGTGGTTATATCCGTTCCCCTCGACGCGAAGATATTCAGCGACGGGGAAGTGTACCGGTCAGTCATAAATAAACAGGAAATACGGATCGGCATTTCAAAGGATTATCCGCCCCTGAATTTTGAATCAGGGAAGGAAGGGCTCGAGATAGAGATGATACGGGAACTGGAGGCCTTTCTCGGCGTCAAGGCCCGGCTGGTTCCCCTGGACCTGCAGCAGTACATTCCCTCACTGGAGAACGGGACGGTCGATATCGTCATAGCCGGCCTGTCGAGAAACCTCGCCCGGGGTAAGAAAATCTGGTTTTCCGAGCCCTATATCACCATAACCCCCGGTGTCCTGGTGAACAGGCAGGTCCTTCCCCAGACTGATTTCGGCGAGGAATTCGAAAAATCCCCCCTGCAAACCATATGGGATTTAAAAAGAATCAATCGATTCACCTTCGCGGTAAAATCGGGAAGCGCCTATGAGCAGGTTTTGATACGCTGGTTCCCGAACATGCCGAGGAAAGAGATTAATACCAATGACGAGGGACTGGAACTCCTGGACAGGGGTGACGTACAGGGTTTTGTCCATGATTCCCTGTATCTGGAATATCTTTATTCCAACAATGCCCGGTTGAGGAATTCCTACAAGCTTTTGAAAGGGGGGAGGCTGGCTGGCCAGTTATGCGTGGGGCTCCCCTTTGGCGATTCAATCATGAAAAACCAGATAAACCTCTTCATTTTTGAACTGAAAAGGCTCGGAATCATAGACATCTGGCTGAAGAAATACAACGTTGAATAAGCTGCGTGATATGAAATTGTTCAAATATGCTGTTATTGCGGTTTTGCTGGCGGTATCGGCAACAGGCGCTTCAGCGGAAACATCGAAACTGGATCCTGTTTTGGAAAAACTGTCCATCTCCGGTTTTCTGCGGATGCGGGGATGGAATGATTCAGGAAGAACGAAGGTGCCGGATTTCTTCATTTCACGGGACGCCTATAAGCACGTGTTTTTTGCGGACCTTTTTTTTCGGAGCAGGATGGGCCTGACACTCATTCCCGAGATCCAGATACAGACGGTGTTTGACATCAGCGCGAAATTTGGAAAGGGTGATTTTGCCATCGGGAGCGGCAGCACGAATCTCATCACCAGGGACATTTACGCCCTTTTCCGCCCGGTAAAAAACATGGAGATATCAGCCGGGCTTCGCCCATTCAGCCTCCCCGGCGGGTATATCCTCGCCAGGGACGCGACAGGGATAAACTACAGGCACCGGGTGTTTAAACAGAAACTTTTGATTGATTCGTCCTTTATCATGGCCTTTGACGACGCGGACGACAGTTTCGGCCAGGGGTCGGACCAGCCTGATTACGTCTGGGACTATATCTTCATTTTCGGACTTGAGTTTCAACCGGTGTCCGAGTACATGGCCAATCTCTATTACGTGTATGAAGATGACCGTTTTGTTTCCGGCCCAACCAGCACCGATGACGTGAGAAAGGCGAACCTTCACTGGGCGGGGTTCCATAACAAGATTGTCTTCGGCAAATGGTTCTTCAAGCTGGGCGGCATCTACAACCATGGAAAAATAAATATCAGGAACCTGTTTGTTGATTATAATTCCGTTTTATTCTTTTATTACCGAAAACATGATGTCAGCGCGGCTTTGTGGGAGTTTGAGGCATCCTATTCATTTAAGAAAGTACTGTTCGGATTGCTGTGTGAGGGAGCAACCGGGGATCCCACCAATCAGAATTCCGGAACCTCCTTCCAGGATATCAAGGCATCCCACGGCTATACGGACATTGCTGTTGACAATACCGGGGGGATTGCAATTCGTGGAAGCGGTGAATCGAGCTGGTATGGCCTGTACAGCGGGGGCCTTAAGTTTGAGCATACTCTCTTTGATACCATAATACTGGAAATCAAGTACGCCCATTTCAGGACCCTGAAAGAGCTTCACTGGAAGGGTAAAGGGGGTACCTGGTTCGGGGATGAATGCAACCTTCGGCTTGAGTACAAACAGGGCGATCTGCTGTCGGTATATTTCACCGCTGCCGGGTTCCTGCCCCAGAGGGGATACAGCGCGACGGTGGACGTAAAGGCCCTGAATGATCCATCAGATTTGGCACGATACGTCAATGTTGCCAATTCCTATGATCAGACGGATCCCCTCATGGCCTCCTATTTGGGGTACCTGGACAAACAAAACGGAACATTCCATTCTTCCCGGAGTATACTTATTGAATTAATGCTCGGGGTTACGGTGAATTTTTAATCGATGATAATGCGGGATATTTCGACCTTGTAGAGATTGTGGACGTTCGAGAGCATCTTCCTTACGTTTTTTATCAGTTCCCGGTCGGTGGAACGGCGCTGGACGTACCGCTCTATTTCATCCAGCTGGCCCTGGATTTTATTGCCGATATTGTCAAGCTCCCGCGCGATTGCCGCGGATGACGCTGAACGGTGCTGGCGTTTCATTTTCTTCAGCTCTTCTTCAAGCTGAGACTGCATTACCCTGGTCTGTTCATTTTTCTCCTCGACAAGTTTCAGCATCCTTTCAGACACAGCCGTGAAATTCACCGGGCTGATTATTTCATAGTAGTCTATGTAATCGAGATCACTTGTAATGGCCAGTTCGGGGATTTTTTTTGCGATATACCTGTTTTCGATAAGCTCCCGTGTTCTTTCGTCCATGAGAGCGGTATTGTGCAGCCTGAGATTATCAAAGGTGAGTACCTGGTATTCGGGATATTCAATCAGCTCCTCGTTTATCATTTTCACCGGCGTGGTTGCAAGCTGAAGAAAGATATTGTATCGTTTATCGGTAATTTTCGTGTTGTTGAAATTTTTTATGTTTTTAACTATATGCAGGGCAGTTTCCGCGGCTGTTACCGGATCATGAAAACAAGCAAGTATCACGGTATTTGATTTCCTGGTTATAATTCCCTTGTTCTGGTTAATGGTTTCATAAACAAGCTTTTTCAAAGTTAAATTCATCCGGATTGTTTCTGATATGGAATCTTCCCTGCTTTCCTCCTGGTGAAAAATGTCAATTTTCATGACCGTTTTTTCATCTTCATGAAGGCCCTCCACAGAAAGTGTTTCTCTTTCAGGCTGCTGTGTCGTGACCCCTGCCATTTCCGGGGCTTCAAACTTTCGGAAGAGATTGACGACGAAACCATCCACTTCACTGATGTCTTCCTCCGGGAGCCGTTCCAGAACAGGCAGAATGTCCCGGGATATGCCGTATTCCTCGGTCAGGAGGGTAAGCAGGAAGAACGCGAACTCCAGGTTCTGTATACTCCCAAGAATGCTCAAAATGTCCCGTTGAATCGATTTGTTCTTTATGATGAGCATCTCCCGTATGTACCGCATGGCATCCTGGTGGCCGAGTTTTACCAGCAGCAGGCAGGAGTAAATCCTCACCGTGATGCCCGGATCTTTCAAATATTCCTGGAGATTCTTTATCAGCTGACGCCTGTTGTAGTTCGAATCGGCTGATATGATTGATCCAATGGAGCGGACTACCACATCCTTGGAATCAACGACATCGGTCTTAAAGAATATTGAATTCAGGTATTCAATGTCAGTCTCAAAGGCGCATTTCCCGATCCCGAGGACCGCCATGGCGCGGATCTGCCGGTTTTCGTTTGATTCAAGGATTGCCTTGAAGAGCTGGTTCGCGGTAACATTGTCCTTGATCTCCCTCTCTACCAGGATGGAAACGGCAAATTCAACCAGTTTCGAGTCTTCAGCAAGCCTGTTTTTAATGAGTTCCAGGAGGATATTCAGGGAACGCTGCTCCGTGAACAGGGATATGAGGGAGAGGGCGTTTTTTTGCTCCCGTTCGGTTCCGGTCGTCAGCATTATCTCTATCTCACCGAGCATGTAGGAATAGTTCAGCGCCGACAGGGTGTGAATAACCGGCAGCAGAATTTTTTCGTCAGGATACTTCTTCAAATAGTTGTATATGTTCACAAGGGGTGAGGCGGCCTCAATGATGTTCAGCTCTTCGATGATTCTGCACAGCCGGACAATCCTGTTTCTGAGATACCGCTTTTCGAAATTAATGTCTTCAATCCGGGAAGCGGAATTTTCCCTCGATTTTTTGTCCGTGTCGTTCATGATCTCAATGAGCAGACCGAGGTGCTCCTGGCTGTTCTCTTCGATATGTGTTATCCATTTACCAAGGGTCATGAGTATGTGGTTGATGAGGGAAGCGTCTTCGTTGACCAGGAAATTCACTATTTCCTTTTTAAGGTCAGGGGTACAATATTCCAAAATAAAACTGCGGATCTTCTGAAAGCTTTCCGGAAAACTCTTTTCAATAACGTCGGTTATCAGGAAATCCTTCCGGTATGTTTCGAAGTAGGTCTCCAGGGTCACGGTTATGTAGCCGTAAAGCTTGTCTTGAAGTATATGGAACTGCCTGGTCTCCTTACCGGTTTTGAAATAGTTGACGATGATTCCGACAATAAGCTCATTATCACGCTCCCGTTCCGTTGAAAGGGCTATGAGGTTGCGAAACAGCTTGTCCGGATCGCGGAGCCTGTCGACGTTGGTATGAAGGGAAAAGAGAACCATGCTGATCAGCTCAGGATCAGCCGACGTCAGGGCCTTCATGGCGTAGATGATGAATTCCCGGTGGTTGCAGGAGAGCGTGGCGTTGATAAAGGCGACCTTTGTCTTATTCGAATGGCTGTCGAAGCGGTGTGCCATTTTCCCGAGGAGGACCCTCGCTTCCAGTATCACCCTGTCTTCGTTGTCTGGCGAATAGGTAAACAACCGGTCTTCACCGGATCTGACGGTCTGGAGTTTCTCTATCTCTGAATTGATGATCCGGTAGAGGGCCTTGTAGACAGCGTAGTTTATCTCATCGTCATCAAATTTTAACAGTTCCTCGAATATGCCGATCCGCTGAAACGATGACATCGCTTCAATTGCAAGGGTGCGGATATGCATCGGGATATTTTCGGTCCGTGCTTTTCCAAGAAGGTATTCCAGAACGTCCGTGGAGTCTTTACCGATCCTGCTCAGAACCGAAAAGGTCTTGATCGTGACAAATTCGGGGCTTCCTTCCGTCAGGTGCTGTTCCAGGAATTCCAGGAAAGGGGGAATAATCTCTTCCCCTGCAAGGTTTTCCACACTGGCAAGGATTTCAATCTTTTCCGATTCGGTGATTTTTTTATTCAGCAGGGGGAAAAGGTGGTCCAGCACCTCCGGCTTGTAATATTTCACCAGGACGGAAATGGCGCTCCTCCTGATTTCATAACCCTTGGAGAGGTCTTTCACCAGGATCCCGAAGCCCGTCTCGGATTTGGCGATTCCAAGAATACGGTGAAAAATTATCCTTTCGTAGGGGAGGAGTTTAAAGTTCTTACTTATTTCTAGTTTAACTGTCTGTAAAAAGTTTTTTTCCGTAGCCACAGCCGCACGTCCAGAGTTTGAATATGAATCACTATATTTATTATTTCGTGGTATTGCAACAAAAAACCATGTTGGCAGAATATTTTCCTGTAGAGGAAACCGGTTGATTAATGGTTGACATTAAAAAGGATCGCTGGAGAGATAAGGGTCAAATTTCTTGCAAGGAGACATTATTAGATGGGAATAATCCCGGTTATCATGGCCGGTGGAGCGGGAACCCGCCTGTGGCCGTTGAGCCGTGAAGGAAAACCGAAGCAGTTTCATAACCTTTCCGGGAACGGAACACTGATGGAAGAGACCATAAACCGCCTGTCCCCCCTTCAGCCGGAGAATATCGTAATCGTGACCTCAGACCAATACCGGGACATATCCCGGGAGGAACTCAAAAAATGCGGCCTTGAAGGAACGGTCCTCTGTGAGCCGAGGCCGAGAAACACCGCGGCTGCCATTCTTTACGCCGCGCTTTTCCTTGAAAAGTCATACCCTGAATCTGCGATGATAGTCTGTCCGGCGGATCACTATATCCGGGCCAAAGACGTTTTTGCCAGGGTCATAAAAACAGCTGTAGATGAAGCAGACAGTGACAGTCTTGTCACTATCGGGATTACCCCTGACTATCCTGAGACAGGTTACGGGTATATCAGGTCGGAAGAAACCTCGGGTGAGGTTCGGGCCGTGTCAGCCTTTGTTGAGAAGCCTGACGCCGGCACTGCCCGGGAATACGTCAAAGCGGGAAATTATTTCTGGAACAGCGGTATTTTCATCTGGAAGACAAAAACCATACTCGGGGCATTTGAAGAGCATATGCCAGAGATGTGGGACTCTTTCAGGCCGCTCAGGGAACTTTCCCCGAAAAGTATTTCATGTGATGATACTGATGCCT
Source organism: uncultured Leptospirales bacterium (assembly GCA_964514165.1). Classification (GTDB taxonomy): domain Bacteria; phylum Spirochaetota; class UBA4802; order UBA4802; family UBA5550; genus CAZEPS01. The sequence continues at coordinate 11,686 of CAZEPS010000001.1, read as the reverse complement.
GGGAAATAAAAAAGAGAATCTTCGACGAAATAGCGTCCGTATCTGTCGATTACGGGATTCTTGAAAAGGCGAAGAACCGCGTTGTTGTTCCCGCTGATTTCGGATGGGCCGATCTCGGGAGCTGGAAAGCCATAGACGACATCCTCGATCCTGATGAAAACGGGAATCGGGCCCCGGAACCGGGAAAAGCCATCTTTTATAATTCTCGCGACTGTTCGACATTTTCGGAGGAGAGGCGGATCTCTGTCGTGGGTCTTTCAAACATCGTTGTCGTGGAAGCGGGAAACGAGATCCTTGTTATCGACAAGGACTCCTCCCAGGACGTGAGGAGTATTGTCGATATAATCCGGAAGGGGGGATAAAATGAGCTCGGTAAGAGATGATTTAAAAGAGATCTATCTCAGGGGAATAGAGGCGGTCAACCCGGAGACTGCCGTTAAGAACCATCTGGTTCTCAGCGGCGACAGGCTGACCCTGATGAGAAGCGGCGTGGAACTCAAAACCTTTAACCTTGATGATTTTAAAAATATATATGTCGTCGGTGGCGGCAAGGCCACCGCGCCCATGGCGAAGGCTGTCGAAGAACTCCTGGGGAAGAGAATCAGCGATGGGTGCATTTCCGTCAAGTACGGCTATACCGTTGACCTGAAAACCATTTCGATTTGCGAAGCCTCACATCCCATCCCTGACGAAAACGGGGTGAAAGGGGCGTCATGTATTCTATCAATACTGGAGAAGGCCGGGAAAGACGACCTGGTCATATCCCTCATTTCCGGAGGGGGATCAGCCCTGCTGCCCCTGCCCCCGGAACCGATTACCCTGGATGAAAAGAGGAAAACAACGGATTTGCTTCTCAAGAGCGGGGCATCGATCCATGAGATTAACAGCATCAGGAAACACCTCTCCCTGGTCAAGGGAGGGAACATGGCCAGGGCCGCCAGTCCCGCCACGGTGATAAATCTGATGATATCCGACGTTGTCGGTGACAACAAGGACGTCATAGCCTCGGGCCCCTTTGTCCCGGATGATTCAACCTTTCATTCAGCAATGGACATTCTCGAGAGGTACGGGCTTTCCGACAAGGTCCCGCGTAACGTATTGGATCGCATCCGGTCAGGGGTTGACGGGGCAACAGGAGAGAACCCCCGGGCGGACGATCCTTTGTTCGAAAAAGTCACTAATCTTATTGTCGCGTCAAACATTATCGCCCTTACGGCTGCGAAAGCGGAGGCTGAAAAGAGGGGTTACAACACTATCATACTCTCGTCCCTGATTGAGGGGGACACGGCTGACGTCGCGGACTGGCATTCCAGGATAGCGCGGGAAATACTCATGTCGTCGAACCCGACACCCGCCCCGGCATGCGTGATTAGCGGCGGGGAAACAACGGTCAGGGTTACCGGCACCGGGCTCGGCGGACGGAACATGGAATTTGCACTGCAGTCCGCCCGGCATATCACCGGGACGGCAGGGGTAACCATGGCAAGCGTCGGCACCGACGGCACTGACGGGCCGACTGACGCTGCCGGAGCTGTTGCCGACTGGCAAACCGTTGAACGGGCTGGTGAAAAGGGAGTGGATATTGAAACGTACAGAAAAAATAATGACTCGTACAATTTTTTCAAGGAGCTCGGCGACCTGGTTGTGACCGGTCCGACGAATACGAACGTGATGGATATGAGATTCATCATCATTAAACTGTAGTCCCGTTCCCAGTATGTTGAATATACTGAAAAAAGCATAACTTCTGTAATATGTCACCTGCAGGCCGATGACAGAGTGAAGATCAGGGTAACAAACCACTCTTGTCGAGATTGAAAATTCTGAATTATTTATGCTGGTTGTATATGAAAAGATAAAAAAATTGTTGCCTTAATTAAAATTATAATTTATACTATCAATAAGATATTTTTGGAAGACAGGGATGTCTCATTCGTCTTGCATCACTTAAAAACAGTAAGGAGATCAGATATGAAATTGTCTAAAATATCCAGAGGAATTGTTACGTTCATAGCGATAACATTTATTTTTTCCACTTTCGCGTTTGCCCAGGAAACAGCAGAAGACAAGAAAACAAATGAACCGGTAAAGATGCCGGACGGTTCATATCGAAGTGCTGATTACGATGAAGCAAACAGGCCCGATGATTCTTATCTGGCCAAGTTCCATGCCATAGAAGTTGTAAACAAACTTATGAAGAAAAATCTCGATGAGATTTATCTTCTGAAAGTCATCGTTACCAACTTCCCGGGAAAGGGATGGGAAAATGAATATAAGGCCATCTATGACAAGTACAAGGAAGCCATGAACCTCTATTATAAGAGGAACATTATTTATGCCCGGGTGAAGCTCGAGGAAAACGAAAAGCAGATTAACGATCTGCTTAAAAAGATAATCGATGAATACAGAAAGGAAACCGAGGATCTGCTCTCAAAATGCGCGGAAGAGGTTTTGAAACTTCATCTCGACGCCACTACCAGGACCGATCCAAACAAGCTTGACGCCCTTCATTCAAATCACAGCAGGCTGAGAATTGCCTACGGCCAGTATGATGACGCTGCCAGTGCTGAAATAGAGCATTATTTCACTGGTGCTGTTTTCCACCTCAGGGTAGCCAAGTCATACGGTATCAGTATTCTTGAACACCTGGCCAAGAATGAAGAAGAGAGAAAGAAAATCAGTGAGTCCTATAAGACCATTAAGGCTGATAACATGAATCGTATCTATGATACCAGCAAGCAGGGCGGACAACCCACTGAAACCCAGTAGCGGATTTCATTCATGAACACAGAAAAAAGGGGGGATTATTTCCCCCTTTTTTTATAAATTCAGGTAGAGTAAAGAATTATTATAGAGAAATACAGCCGCGATTTCAGTGTCCCTATGAAGCGTATAACGTCGTTTTTTGTAATACTTCTGTTGTTCTTTTCACCGGTTTCATTTTCGGAATCTGAATTTACCACGTACCGGGTAGTGCTCGATCCCGGCCACGGGGGTTTGCCATTGAAACCTAAATCTGTCCATGGGGACCGGTATGATTCCCTGTCGAGGGACTACCTCGATCTTTTCAGGTTCGGCGCCAAATACCGTGACCTGGAAGAGAGGGTCATAGTCTATGAAATCGCGAAAAAAGCCGAACAGATTCTTCTCAACTGCGCTCCCGGCGGGGACTTTTCACGGTTTGCAGCCATCCTTGAAAAATACACCTCCACAATGCCGGTCAGGATACAGATCATCACCGTCATGAGCAGGGAGGAGTCCCTGAAGGAAGGTGATGCGGAAAACATGAAAGATCCGAACGCGAACTACCGCATGTTCGACTTTCCTTCAAGAGCCGGTTTCATGAAAAAAGGACGGATCTCAAAGATAAATGAACAGAAGCCGCACCTGGTTCTCTCGCTCCACTGCGCAAGGGCCGCTCCCCGGGAATACCGGGGGATGAACCCGGTCCTGGCCGCGCCTCACAGCCTGCTTCACGACGGATTGAAATATCTTCGGGGTGAGATAAAATCCCGGGGGTTCTTTTATAACAGCGGATACAATGACTGGTTCTGTGAGTCAACGAGCCGCAGCGAGTTTGAATGGTTTCTCAGCGATACCTCCCTCTATTTTACCGGGTACCCACTGAACAGGGATCATGCGATCAAGTTGGATAATTTTCGCGGCTACCGGTACAACATGGTGTCATGGAAATACAGGGATTTCCCGGGATGGATTTATCTGGCACGTAATCACTATCACGGTACCAGGTATTCGCGAAATTATTTTGATTTTCAACCTTCCGGCAGGTTCTGGAAAAGGGAGATGTCTAAGTACGAGGAGTACCGGAGAAACGGGGGTTACGAAGGGTTTGGCGGGGACAACGCATACGCGTCATACGAAATTATCCGTTACATACTCTATTCCCTTCATCTTACCGGTAATGACCATAAAAGCCAGGTCCCGGGAAAGGGTTACGTTAATATCTGGATCATGCCGATGCACCTGAACGCTATCAATCCCTTCATAGAACTCGGCTATTTCCTGCGAAAACGGGACAGGTTTCTCCTGACGAAGCGGCAGGAAAAAATTGCTGAGGGTATTGCAGTTGGTATCTATTCCCTTCTTGCCGGTCTTGAAATAAAAAAATCGGAAAAATTCAAATACACCCCCAGGGGAAAAAGGATTGACCTTGAAAAGTATACCATTTCAGGTGATAAGAGCTATTTTGATCTGGTAAACGTTGAATGAAGCATCTCGGAAAACCCATTCTTGTTATTTTACTCTTCTCATTTGTTTCCACGGCCGGGGGAATCACACCGGATGATATCAACCGGGCCTTCGTCGATGCGGTAAAAACCGCCCGTCCCTCGGTGGTCAGTATCCTGATATATGAAAGGATCACCACTAACGGGAAAATCCGCCTAAAAAAGGTCGCCCACGGTTCAGGCACGGTAATAATGAAGAATGGATATATAATAACGAATTATCATGTCGTTAAAAAAGGAAATTTTTACCAGGCCCTCCATGACGGCAGAATACTCGATCTTGAAAAGCTCAACGGGAACTATTTCCTCTCGGACCAGAAAACCGATCTCGCACTCATGAAAATGAAAATTCCTGACGCCATGCCGGTTAAGAACGCGAGATTCGGTGATTCCGCCCTCCTTTCCCCCGGGGAGTGGGTCCTCGCCATCGGGAATCCCTACGGCCTGAACCAGTCTATCACCAGCGGGATTGTTTCGTACAAGGGTAGGGATAACATCGGCTTCACTGACATCGAAAACTTCATACAGACCGACGTACCGATCAATCCGGGAAACTCAGGGGGACCCCTTATTAATCTCAAGGGAGAGCTGATAGGGATCAATACCGCAATCAGGACGCTGTCCGGCGGATACCAGGGAATCAGTTTCGCCATACCATCAAACACGGTCTGGAAGGTTGCCACTGATCTCATTAAGTACGGCAGGGTGCGAAGGGGATGGCTCGGCTTCCTGGTCAGGGAACGGCAGTCCCCTGATAAGAATGACGTTTACTCAATTGAGGTCGTTACCGTCCTCAGGAATTCCCCTGCCGAAATTGCCGGTCTGCAAACAGGTGACATCATTACGTCGGTAAACGGAAGGAGAATAAAACGGCTTGGGGAACTCGTAAGCAGCGTCGGCATCATGGATATCGGTTCCCGGGTGTCCATTTCCATACTACGGAGTGGAAACCGGCGGTTTTATTCATTCATCCTGAGGGAAAAGGGCGACTATATCACCATGCAGAATATCCTGGATGAACTTTTCCGCACCTACGGGCTTGAAATAGACGAGAATTCCGTTAACAATGAACTGATTGTTACCTATGTTTCACCGAAAACCATTGGGGCGGGTATCAGGAGGGGTGATACAGTGATCACCCTGAACGGGAAAAAGGTTCTGACCCTTGATGATTTTACCCGGGTTTATAAAAACTCCGGGAGCAGAATTTTTTCCATAGATATTGAACGGGATTCACGTATTATTACAGTTGAATTTGAGAAAAAATAATTACCATGCGGTTTAAAAAAAGAATCACTACGGTTGTAATATCCCTTTGCGCTGCTGCGGTTATCATCCCGCTATACCTGCGTCCCGGCAGCGGGAACCCCCTTGAATTGAACAAGGAATTTTACCTGAATCTTCTTGTTGTTCCACCTATCATGCGGGATGACTTTTTCCGCAGCAGGCTTAACAGCATTGTCATCTGCCGCGGAACGGTGAAGAATATCGACACGGCACACAGGTACAAGAAGAAGTACAGGATAATAGTTGACGATATCGACGCGAAAAAACTGGAACTGAATATCACCTATTATGTTTTTATTGACAGCAGGAAATCAATTTCACTCCTGGAGGAACAGGCGGTGTTTGAGTTTACGGGCCAGCTGGCGGCCTACACGCCGACGAGTGTTTCGGGTGATTCCTATATTCTTGATATCATATTCGAGAAGGGAGCCGTTGTCCTGGAGTGAGCTGACTTTTAAATTGTTGCATCTTGTCGCAATTAATGAGTATTATTATGACGGTACCGAAAGATGAAACTGCCTGATACCGGGGTTCTGCTCCGAATACACATCAGTGAACTCGACAAACACGACGGGAAACCCCTGTATGAACAGATAGTACTCAAGGCCCGGGAACTCAACCTGGCAGGGGCGACTGTACTGCGGGGCATCATGGGTTATGGCGGATCTACCAGGAGAATCCATACCTCTAAAATTCTGACCCTGTCAGAAGATCTTCCCCTGGTAGTTGAAATCGTCGATACTGAAGAGAAAATCAAAACCATTATCGATTTTCTGGATGAAACAGTAACGTCCGGGCTCGTTACCATGGAGAAGGTGAATATCATCACCTATCGGGGCAGGTAAATTGTTTTGATGCGGCATATCACGCCGATACTAATCCTTCTGTCACTGGCTGTCCCGAATACAGCCAGGAATGAATCCCTCATCATTCCGGTTCTCGAAAAGAGAATATTGGAGAGCCGCTACCGGGGAGATTACCGTGATACACTGAAATATACCGGCGAACTGATCCAGGAATATCCGACTCATCCTTTGTCCCTCCTCTCTCTTCCGGAACTGGTTCATCTTGCACATTACTGCGGGTATGAAGCCGCTGCAAAGTATCTCCTGGCTGCAATTGACAATGTCCGCAATTCAAAGGAAAGCCTGCCCGTCATAAACGGGACCCTGTATCAGATTAACCTCGCCCTGGAACGACTTTACTACATGCACGATCCCAAAAAAGGAAGGGAACTGACGGGGAAGCTCAATCCGGTACGGTTGTGGTACGGTTCCGGGCCCTATGAAAGATACGGCCCCGGTGATTTGAATTACCAGTTTACCCCTGAACTGGTTGCCGCCGGGGGGATTTCCGGCAGGAAGATCAGGAGGATGTACGCTGACTCAGCCACGGGTACCCTGGACCTGGACCGGTACCTCTTCCCCAGAAAGGGGACAGCCTACGTGTGGTCAACGGTGAAAGTCGGCGGACCGGTCAAGATCCGCTTTTACTCCCCATCCAGGTACAAGGTGTTCATTAATGGAAAAGAAGCCCTTGTGAACGACAAATCCAGCCATGCCGAACCCCGGGCCCTGGTGGTACGGGGTGTCGGGGAACTGACTATCATGGTTAAAATAATCCGGTGCGATACATGGAAACTCCGGGTGCTGATTACCGGACTCGATGACTCCCCGGCACGGTACTCGGTAACCAGGGGGGATAGTCTTGTAGTGAAGAGCGTCGAGAAGGCCAGGGAATTTTTTTACGATGATATAGACCGCATGTCTCCCGGCCGGCGGGATCTCTATCGCGCATGGTATCACGTCAACCGGGGAAGTGAAGACGCAATTTCTTTCTACCGGAACTATCTCGAAAGAAACCGCTCCCCCATGGGCGAGTATCTTCTTGCTTCGGCTCTCATTCGTTTCAGCGAAGGGGATACAGACTCGGCAAAGTACCTGGAAGGATGGAAAATTCTGTCGTCGCTATATGAAAGCCGGCCGGACTTTGTCCCGGTGAGACACAAGCATTTCCTGGGACTCGTTGAAAAAAAGGAATACGCCCGTGCCTTCCGCATGGGAAAGTCCATCCTGTCCGGGGCGCGATTTTATCCTCCGATATACCGGGACATGCTCCGCCTTGCGGCGATGAGAAATTATGACAGTGAGTTCCACGGGATTCTCGATCTCTATAAAAAGAACTTCCCTGATTCGTTCTATCCACTGGTGGAGGAAGAGGCTTACTGCCGGGAGAAAATCGGCGCCGGATGCATCGATACCTGTACGGAAATACTCAGGAAGGGATTTCACGAAGAAACACTCATGGGGCTTGTTGACCTTTACCAGAAGAAGGGTGAATACGATAAGCTCCTGGGGCTCCTGGTCTTTTACAGGGACAGGGGAGATTACACGGAACATTTCGTTCATACCTATGTTCTAATGAAGGAGTACGACAAGGCGAAGAAGATTCTCTTCAGGGAGATCCTCGTTAGCGACAACCCCCGGAACTACTGGTATCTCGGCCTCATAGACCGGCTCCAGAACAACGATCCGGCAATGTACTGGAAGAAGATGACGGACATCGATCCGTCGAGGGCCCCGGTTACCGGCTACCTGGATCACATTGAAGGGGGCAGCCGATTCAATGTGATCAGGGAACACATCGCTGGGCCGGTAACCGCTGACCGTTCCCTCACGGAAACCGGACCCGCAGATCATCATTCAACTGTTATATACAGGAACCGGGTCTTTTTTCTCTGGGAGGGGAAGAGGAGCAGGCTCTATGGGGAGGACATTGTCCATGTCCATGACAGGGAGGGCGTGAAGAAATGGGAAGAGGTGAGGGTTCCCTATGGCGGCGACGTAACACCGGTGATTATAAAAACAATCAAAAGTGACGGATCCGCTGTTTCAGGCTACCGAATCAGAAATGAGGCCGGCAATCAATACATACAGGTAAACAGCCTCGAAACAGGTTCGCTCCTTCATCTTTCCTATGTTGTCGAAAATCCTGTAAAACATCCGGCCCGGTCTGCCATGTTTTCACTTCCCGCTATCCCTGTCCTGGATTACGGGGAACAGGTTCGTCATTTAAACATAAAGGTTATCTGCCGTGAGAAGGAACAGGTTGATTTGTCCTTGCCGGAAGGATGGAAACTGACAGAGCATACAGTCAACGGCAGCAGGGAGTACTCGATATCAGCCGAGAACCTTTCGGTTGCCAGCCGGGATGAGGGCAGCAAAAACGAAAGGCTCCCCCTGTTTTCATTCAGCACCATGGGGACCATTGAGGATATAGCCGCCTGGTACCGGGGCCTTCTATCAGGGAAAATACATATCCCGATGACCGGGAACATTGAAAAACTCAGGGGCGAAAGCGCCGCATCAACTGTTGCGAAGGTTTACGATTTCGTGTCGAGGGGACTGGAACTGGAAGATAATATTCTTTACCGGCCTTCCCCGGCGGAAGATGTGTTATATAAAAAGAAGGGCTCCCCGGAAGACAAGGTCATCCTCACCAGGGCAATTCTCGAAAGGCTTGAGATAAAGTCCTACCCGGTATTCGCGCTGAAATCTTCATTCAAGCGGGACGAAAATTACATGTCCCATGAACGGTTTTCCCATCTCCTGGTATATGTCCCCATAGATATCAGTAGGGGTATCTGGCTTGATTATTCAAGTGTCCAGTTCCCCTGCGGCACGGTGGATGCCGGGCTTGAAGGAACTGACGGTTACATTATTCTTAAGGATGAAGTTATTAAAAAAACTATAGTGTCGTCAGGTGGCTGACCGGTCACTTCCTGTCAGTTTTTTTATTTACGTGCACCGTGGTCTTCACTATAATCGATAATGCTAAACCAGTTTATTGCGATAATATCGCAGGAGGTAACCGATGAAGCTGAATAAAGAAGCGAAGGTAGGTTTGATGATAACTGTCAGTTTTACGGTATTTATCCTTTTAATCGCCCTTCTGGCCCAAATAAACGTTGCACGGTCAGGGTATAATCTCAGGATATATTTCGGTTTTCTCAATGATCTTCGCGTGGGGGCACCGGTTAAAATCGCCGGGGGGATCAAGATCGGATACGTGGACGCTATAAAGCAGTCCGGGGAAAAGACCGAGGTTAAGGTGTGGATTAACAAGGAATATACCCTGATTAAGTCCTCAACCTTCGCCATATTCACGTCCGGCCTTATAGGCGAAAAATACATAAATGTTTTCGTGCCGCCCACCGCAGACGTCGAGAAGTTTCTGAAAGACGGGGACAAGGTCTACGGGATGGATCCGGCGAGTTTCGACCAGATGATGATGACATTCCAGTCTTTCATGCAGGACGAGAGCGGGGGGCAGGTCCTCGCGGAAATTTTCCAGAATTCAAAGCTCTTTGTCGAGAGGCTGAACAAAATCACTGATGAGAACAGGTACGATATTCGTGAATCGATTATCATCGCCCGTGCTATGATAGCCCATATGTCCCAGCAGTCGAGGGTGCTCATGTACCAGCTCAACAAGCTCTCCACCAACATGGCGGATCTCTCGGAAAAGAACAAGGACGACATCTCAATAACGCTCCGTAACCTCTCCGAGATAACGACAAATCTGAACAAGATAATTTTCCGAATTGAAAAGGGGAGAGGGACCCTGGGTAGGCTGGTCAATGACGAGGACATATACAACAACATCAAGGACGCCTCCATATCGGCAAAGGAGCTTTTCAATATTCTGAAAAAGGATCCCTCAAAGCTTATCTTCCGGCAGAAGTAGCATGGCAAAAGAGAAAATCAGGTTTGTTTGCACCTCCTGCGGTGCAGGGTTTTCCAAGTGGCTCGGGAGGTGTGCCCAGTGCGACGAATGGAACACGGTCGTTGAAGCTGAAACAGAAAAGCCACGGAAAAAAAGCGGGGATCTCCTGAATCTGTCATCAGTGAAATACGACGAGATTGACAGGATAAAAACGGGGATCGGCGAATTCAACCAGGTGTGCGGAGGGGGGCTGGTGCCCGGGTCCGCCATACTGATTGGAGGGGAGCCGGGTATCGGCAAGTCCACCCTTGCCATGCAGATAGCCGGGGGATTCAGGGCCATGTATATTTCCGGGGAGGAGTCCCCGGCCCAGCTGCGCCACCGGGCGGAACGGATCGGTGTCGATGTCGCCTCCATGCAGGTCTTTACCGGCACGGACGTGGAGGAGATAATACCGGCGGCCAGAAAGGAAAAGCCGCAGTGCCTGTTCGTTGACTCGATACAGACCCTTCATTCGAGCGAAATTCCCGGGGTCTCGGGTACGGTGGCCCAGATCAGGCACACCGCTGCGAAGATGATCGACTTCGCCAAGGAAACCGGGATCCCGGTCATCCTTATCGGCCACATCACCAAGGACGGGGCAATTGCCGGCCCGAAGCTCCTTGAGCATCTCGTTGACACGGTCCTTTACTTTGAAGGTGACTTCTCTCTCGAATACAGGATTCTCAGGGCATTCAAAAACAGGTTCGGCTCTGTCAATGAGATTGGCCTTTTCCAGATGAGCGGATCGGGCCTGGCGGAGGTGAAGGACAAGAACAGCGTTTTCCTCAACCCCTCGATTACCGGGGCTCCGGGCAGTTCCGTGTCAGCCGCCATGGAGGGAAGCAGGACCATCCTCTTCGAGGTCCAGTCCCTGGTGACATACAGCAGTTATCCGAACCCGCGGCGCATGTCTGACGGGTTTGACGTGAACAGGCTTATTCTCATAACCGCAGTGCTTGAAAAGTTTTCTGATATCACCCTTAACGCTTTCGACGTTTTCATAAACGTGTCAGGTGGATACCAGATTCGGGAAACCGCATCGGATCTTGCCGTTGCCGCTGCCATCGTGTCCAGCCTGAAGAACAGGCCCGTGGACAGGGGAATCGGGGTACTCGGGGAGATTTCACTCTCGGGAGAGGTGCGGCCGGTCTCACAGTGCGAACGGCGCATCGCAGAGTTCAGGTATTCAGGTTTTCACACCCTCGTTCTCCCGGAAAAAAACATCCCCGATGCGAAATCCGCCGGATTTACCGAGAACCTCGCGGTCGTACAAACAGTCAACGACGCCATTGAACATCTGTTTAAAAGTTAAGGGAACCTCTATTAAATAAATGGGTCATTCCAGAATGTTGGGAAATATGTACAAAAAATGAAATAATGTAGTA